>DASWDZ010000096.1:0-34483 GCA_036395015.1 Candidatus Dormiibacterota bacterium
CAGCCGTTCGAGCCTGGCACCGATCTGGAGCCTCGGCACCTCGAACCCGTCCCAGCGCGGATCGCCGGACGCCACGCACGAGAACTGAAGGGTGACGCGGTGCGGCCGCGCCGAGTGCTCGCGATACGCGAGTCGGTTGAAATCCGCGGAGGGCACGAGCCAGATCCTGGACAGGACATGCTGCTCGGTGTCGAGCAACGCCACCAGGTAGACAAGGCGCGGGCTCTCGGGAATGGCATCGACCGGGTAGTTCGCGAACGCGACGATCCGGCCCTCGCGGTCGGCATGGGTGGTGCCCTTCACCTGGAGCCAGAGGGCGGTGAAACCGCCGGCGTCCGCAACCACGATATCGCGGTGATCCACGTCAGGCTCCATGCGCGACGGAATGAGTCGCCCCTCGGAACCGGCGAGGATCTCCGCCTCGACAATCAGCTCGACCAGGGCTCCGAGCGTCGACCCCTCGAGCATGCCGTCAGGTTAGTCTCCGTGGTCGAAACCGGCATTTGCCGGCGTGCAGGTTTGCCGAATGCGCGCTACGCCGCAGGTTCTCGCCGCCCCATGATGTAAGGCGTGCAGAAGGTCAGGCTCGAGTCCGTCCGCCGGAAATCCGGTGGGCGGGTTCATCTGACGCCCAGGGTTCCACGCGCCGGGCCGGTGACGACGCTGTGCAACCAGACGCTCGGCGACGGCTCGTACCTGGCCGTCGACACCGAACCCGACTGCGCGAACTGCATCCGCCGGTCCAGGGACCAGGCGCGCATCTCGGGCGCGTTCTTCGCGCAGGAGGAAGGCTCAGAGCTGCTTCGCCTGTCCCTGGAGCAGGCACGCTCGCGCCGGCCCGAGCCACGCAAGCCGGACCTGCGCGTGCTTCCGCATCCGGGCGCCGAGCGCGAAAAGTCGGTCGTGTGGCCGGCGCCCAAGGCACCCGAGGAGACGATCCCCGACGAGCTCGGGGAGCTGTCGACACGAGGTTTCAAGCCGTCAGGCGAGGGTGTGTGGCGGAGTCCCCGAGGTGTCATCGTGCGCATGCGCAAGCACGGCAAGGAGTGGCGATTCGCCGAGCTTGTCTTCGAGGGCGACGTGGTCGCGACGCGTGGCCAGGGAGGCCTGCACGTCCGGGCCGGTGATGTCGAGATCAGGCCGTCCGGCGACGGTTTTGAGGTTCGCATAAAACAGAGCAGCAGCAGGCGCTGAACCGGTGAGGGCGGTCGCCGATTCTTTCGGGTGGCCCGTTCGCGCCGATCGCGCCACGTGGGCCCTCGGCTTGCTTGCCGTCCTCTTCCTACCCCTGCTTTTCATCCCGCTGTTCGGCTACGCGATATCCGCCCTCCGGGCGGCCGAGACCGACCCCGAACATCCCCCACCCCGGTGGGAGCTCACCGGCCGCCTTTTGTCGGACGGTCTCTGGACTTCACTTCTGGTGCTCCTGACGGCGCTGCCGTTCGCGCTCGTGTGGAACCCGATTGCCGAGGCCCTGGCGGGGGGCCTGGGCGACTTCAAAGCTCATGTCATCGCCGGGCTGGTGCTCCTGCTGCCTTGGGGCCTGATCCTGTTGCTGTACATGCCGTTCAACGCGGCCGAGTTCGCCGCGAGCGGCAGGCCACGAGACCTTTTCGACCGCAATCGAGCATGGCGCCGGGCCCGTGAGGAGTTCGTGACGTGGAATGCGGTGGTGAGTGCCATCGTCACCGCGTGGGCGATCGGCATCGCATGCGCCGGGCTGCTGTGTGTCGGAGTCGTGCCGGGCATCTTCTACGCCATCCTTGTGAGCGCACATGCCGCGGCCGCGCTCCACCGCCCGGGTCAGGATCCGGGTCCATCCACTCGGTGACACAGCGCTTCTCGCGGAGCTCGGGAGCCGTCTCGACACGGCGCTCAACACACGCGCCATCGCCCTGGCAGCGGCGCTGAAGAAGCGCCGCGACGTGCGGCAGGCCGTCGCGGCGCACGGCACGGTCACGGTTCAGTTCGACCCTGACCAGGTGACGCTCGACGCTCTGGCGACCGCGATTCGGCGGCTCGCCACCAAGCGTCCTCCGCTCGAAGAACCGGGGCGCCTGCATCGGATTCCGGTCGTCTACGACGGTCCCGACCTCGAAGCGGTGGCGACGGAGCTTCACCTTTCACCCCTGGACGTGGTCGAGCTGCACACCCGTCCGATCTACCGCGTGTTCCTCGTCGGGTTCGTACCCGGATGGGCCTATCTCGGGCCGCTGCCCGACGAGCTGGTGCTGCCGCGGCGCAAGACACCGCGCACGCGCGTTCCGGCCGGGTCGGTGGCGATCGCGGGACAGGAAACAGGGATCTATCCGCTCGAGAGTCCCGGAGGCTGGCACCTGATCGGGCGTACGTCCGTCCGGCTCTTCCTGCCCGATTCCGATCCGCCTAGCCTGTTTCGCGCCGGCGACCGCGTCAAGTTCTTCGCGGCCACTGGATGACGCAGGTCTTCCGCGTCGTCGAGCCCGGCCTGCTGACCACGATGCAGGACCTCGGGCGCCCGTACGCGGTCGCCGCCGGCGTCACACCAGGAGGGGCGATGGATCGGTTCGCTCACACCGCTGCCAACCTACTGGTCGACAACGACCGCTCACTCGCCACGCTCGAGTGCACGCTGATCGGACCCCGGCTGGTCGCCGAGCGCCACTGCGTGGTCGCGATCACCGGCGCCGACCTTGACCCGCGCGTCAACGGCGCTCCGGCGCCCACGTGGACGTCCCTCAGCGTCGAAGCAGGCGATGAGCTGTCGTTCGGCGCCAGGCGCGGTGGCGCGCGCGCCTACGTCGCGGTCGCCGGCGGGTTCATCGGCGATCGCTGGCAGGGTTCGATGTCGACCAACCTGATGACCGCCCGAGGTGGCATGCACGGGCGCGCGCTGACCGCGGGCGACGTGCTCGCGATCGGCGAGACGGCATGGGAACCCGACGCCGGTCGCACGCTCACGGAGGACGCGCGGCCGCGCTACTCCGAGCACACCCTGTTCGCGATCGAGGGCCCGCAGGCCGGACGCCTGGTCCCCGCGTCGCGGCGCGACCTGTTCAACGCCGCGTTCACGGTGAGCCACGACTCGAACCGCATGGGCTATCGGCTGCAAGGCCCGGGACTGGAAGCGCGCGGGGAAGAGCTGCTGTCGTTCTCGCTCATCGCAGGCGCGGTGCAGCTGCCGGCGAGTGGACAGCCGATCCTGTTGATGGCCGACCACCAGACGGCCGGCGGCTATCCCGTGATCGCCGTGGTGGTCAGCGCGTCAATGGCTGTGGCGGCTCAACTGGCCCCAGGCGACGAGCTTCGCATCGCCGAGACCACGCTCGAAGACGCGCTCGCGATGCGCGCGGCTCAGCGCTCGGCGCTGGACTCCTTGAGCAGCTGATTGATCCACTCCATGTGCTCGGCGTAGTGCTCCCACGTGTTGCCGGCCACCCAGTCGAGCGCGGGACGGTTGTCGTCGGGGTCGCGCGGATCGTTCGGCTGGTAGTCGTTGTAAGGGCGCTGCAGGTCGGCGTCGCTCATTCGATTCAGCAGCCCCATCAGCTCGGCATGCGTGTCGCGGAAATACGCGAGCGCCTGCTCAGGGGTCTTGTCCCGGTGCACCTTCCAGATCGCGTCGTTGATGGCGTCCGTCTCTTCGTCGCCCGACGCCGAGATCCCCATCGCGGCCGCCCGGTCGCTTCCGTCCAGCAGCGCGATCAGCGACTTCTCCCAGGCGGCGACATGGTCGAGATGATCCTTGACGGTCCAACCGTCGGACCCCTTGAGCGTGAGTCGCTCGCGACCTAGCGACTCGACGAGCCCGTTCAGCTCGTTCCAACTTTTCTCGATGGGCTCGATGACGCTGTTGGGCTCGCTCATCCTCCGCTCGCGATCCGCTTGGCCTCGCTCACGACGGCGTCGTAGTCGGGCTGCGGTTGCTCCCGCGATGCCACCCAGTTCCACCGAATCACACGCTCGCGGTCGATGATGAAGATCGTACGGCGCGCCATCCCCGAGTACCCGGCGACATCGTCACGCCGCACACCATAGTCGGTGACCATCTTCCGCTCGAAGTCGCCGATCAGGTCGTACGGCAGGCCGCCGAGCTCTTTGGCGAACGCGGTGTGCGAGAAGACGGAGTCCACGCTGATCCCGTAAATGCCAACGCCGTTGGCGACCGCATCGTCATTCCTGGACCGAAACTCGGTCAACTCCGTCCTTCAACCGCCGGTGAAGTCGAGGACGTAGAAGAGAAGGATGAGCGCGCGAAACATCTGCAGCGCGTCGCCGAGGGTGAGCTCCTTTCCGCTGGTGGTCGGCAGCTTGAAGTCAGGAGCCTTGTCCCCAACCTGCAGCACGTCGCAAATGTTAGGAGGTGACGGATTCGAGGACGTACCAGCCGCTGCGTGTCGCGCCATTGATCGCGTAGCCCTGCCCTACGCGCGGGCTCAACGCGTCACGTAATGCCAGCCTCCACTGGCGTGCGAGCGCCGGCCGCTCCCGGCGCAGTTCCACGATGTCATGCGGCACCTGACATAAAAGGACGCGCGCGAGCGATTCGTGACCGACAGGTTCCCCATCACCGCCAACGGAAAGGATGGTGCCGCTGTTCCACTCGCGAAGCTTTTCCGCGTCGAGCTCGACCAGCCCGCCGGCGGCCGCGCGCTCGGCGCGCTCTGAATCGAGGCGCCAGCGGATCAGCAGGCGGTCGGATTCCTCGCCGGCGTTGATGCCGTCGCGCATCTGTCCGTACAGGTTCACGAGGTACTGCGGCGCTTCCGCGCCAAGCTTCGTCAGGTTGAAATAGACGTTGCGGCGGACCAGCGGGTCGGTCGTCCACTCGATGACTTTGACGCCACGCGCGAGGCACCACCGCCGCTGATGCTGCTTGAGCTCGAACCCCAGGCCTCTTTGCTCGCTGTCCGGCAGGACGCCGAGGATGTGCGAGTGCATGTGCAGCTCGTCGCGCGGGCCGAGCCACCCCACCAGCCCTCCGACCAGGCGTCCCTCGTCGAACGCGCCGGCGATGTAGTTGCCCGAGATGGCGAGCGCCTTGAGGATGTCGGTGTCCAGCGGCGGCTCACCGGTCCGGCCCCAGATCACGGCGAACATCTCCGACAGGCCCTCGAGGTCTTCGAGCTCGGTGAGCTCTCTGATCTCGGCGCTCACGCCAGTCCCAGGCGGCGGCCGACCGCCAGCGACATGCCCTGCACGGCGAGCGCGACCACGATCGCAGAGACGAAAGCCAGGGCGACGTCACGCTCGAGGAGCGTCGCCAGGACGACGAAGAACGCCGAGAATGCGAACAGGCCGAGCAGCAATCCGCGCATCACGCCGACCGCCGCGCCGGCACCCTGGAGGCGGTGCGCGAAGGACGCCAGCACCGCGCCGTAGAGAGGAAACGGAGCGAGCAAGCCGGCGAGCCTCGCGCCGAGCACCGGTGCGGCCGCGGTGAGCGCCACCACGAAAGCCGTGGCCACGACCATGCGGGCAGGAAGGTCCCAGCGCGGAAAGTCCGCAGGGTCGGGGGGTGCGCCGCCCTGCGCCGGCATCAGAAACAGCGCGACCACCAGCGCCACGATGACGACCACCACGAACGACGGGGAAAGAATTCCGGTCAGCTCGAGCGCCACCGTAGACGCGCCAAACCCGAGGCTGGCCGCGAGCAGCGCCGGGGTCCACGTCCAGCGCTGGGCCGCCCACGCGAAGGCCAGGCAGAAGATCGCCTGCGAGACCGCGCCGGCCATGATCCCGACCGCCGCTCGGGCGCCGAAGGTGGGTCCGGCGTCGAGGGTGAGGAACAGGGCGATGGGCGCTGAGGTGAACGGGATCCCGATCAACCAGCCGCTGACCGCGGAACCCCATCTCCGCCCGGCGAGGCTGGCGGCGCCGACCAGGACGGGCGTCAGGGCGAGCTTGAGCGCGAGCGCGCCGGTGGGATTCAACGCGCCAGGGGCGCCGTTTCGATTCCGGCCTGGCGCAAAGCGGCGCGCACGGCCGACGCGACGTGGCCTGCGCCCGGGGTATCGCCGTGGACGCAGATCGTGTCGTAGCGACCCGACTGGGCGAGGCTCACCGCCTGCTGGGCGGCGAGGCTCGGGTTGAGCAGCGCACCGGCCCCGCCGCGCGGGGCCAGGCTTCCGTCGGGAAGCATCAGCCGGTCGGCGAAGCCTTCGCGGTAGACGGGCAGGCCGGCGCGGTGCGCCGCGGCGACGATCTCAAAGCCCGGCTGGCCCATCACACCGACGCCGTGTCGTAGGCCGACCCGGACCAGGGCGTCGGCCGCCGCCGCGTCGCGCTGGCATCGGTGGTACAGCGCGCCGTGAGGTTTGACGTAGGCGACCGCGGCCACAGCTGCGAGGCTGGCGACCTGGAACGCGATCAGTGCCCCGATCTCGTCGGCCGACATCGAGCGCTCCACGCGGCCGAAGCCGGCCCGGTCGTCGTAGCCGGGGTGCGCGCCGAGCTCGACGCCGAGGGCGCGGCAACGCCTGGCCGTGGCGATCGTCAGCGACGGAGAGCCGGCGTGGACCCCGCAACAGATGTTGGCGCTGTCGACGTTGGCGAGGATCGTCTCGTCCTCGCCGGCGCCTTCGCCGATGTCAGCGTTGAGATTCACTCGTGTTTGGTGTCGCCGTGCAGAAGCTGGATCGCGTGACCGAGGACCGGCAGCACCGCCTCGAGCGATTCCGTCGCGCCTTTCCTGCTGCCCGGGACGTTGAGGATCAGGGTGTGTCCGCGCACGCCGGCAAGCCCGCGAGACAGCGTGGCCATCGGCGTGCTCGACGCACCCGAGCGCCGCATCACCTCGCCGAGGCCTGGCACCTCGTAGTCGATGAGCATCGAGGTGGCCTGCGGTGTGACATCGCGCGGGCCGAGACCGGTGCCCCCGGTCGTGACCACGAAGTCCGCACCACCAACGACCGCGGCGACGATGGCGTCGGAGATCCGTTCATGCTTGTCGGGCACCACCTCGGGGCCCGAGACCTCGAAGCCCGAGCTCTCCAGGAGGCTGCGCAGGGCCGGCCCGCTGACGTCCTCGCGCGTCCCCGCCGACACACCGTCGCTCACGGTGATCACGTGGGCGCGGTTGGTCAATCCTTGCGCTTCCAGGTGCCCGAGCGGCCTCCCGACTTCTCGAGCAGGCGCACCGACTCCAGGTACACGCCGCGTTCGACGCCCTTGGTCATGTCGATCAGGGTCAGCCCCGCGACCGCGGCCGCCGTCAGCGCCTCCATCTCGACCCCCGTCTGGCCGACGACCCGCGCCCTCGTGACGACGCGCACGCCACCGGTCAGGTATTCGAAGTCCACGCTGACGCTCGTCAGAGGCAGCGGATGGCACAGCGGGATCAGCTCCGACGTCCTCTTCGCGGCCATGATCCCCGCCACGCGCGCCACCTGCAGCGCGTCGCCCTTGGCGGTCCCCTCTCGCACCGCATTGACGGTCTCCGCGGACATGCGCACGACGCATTCCGCGGTCGCCTCGCGCACCGTGGCGAGCTTGTCGGCCACGTCGACCATCCGCGCCGCGCCCTTTTCATCGAGGTGCGTCAGTCGTTTCGCCACGGCGTTCAGGATATGCGCATGACCGACACCGACGGCGTGCTGTTCGACTACGGCCGCACGCTCGTCACGTTTCGGTACCCCACGGAAGACCTGCTGCGTGTGCTGCGCAAATTTCGACCGCGGATCGAAGCGGCCCTGGGTGTGCCGGCGCCGGAGGCGGAGACCATCCTCGAGGACGTGCTGCTGCCGCTGGAGGAGTACATCGGCAGCATGAGCGAGGACGAAGTCGACTACATGGACGTGTACCGTGGCGCCTGGCAGCGAGCAGGCGTGCGGCTGCCCGACGCTTTGCTCCGCGACATCCTGGACGCCGAGCAGCAGTGCTGGGACCGCGCGGTGCAGGTCGATCGCGACGCCGTCCAGGTCCTGTCCTGGCTCGGGGACCGAGGAATCAAGCGTGGCATCTGCTCGAATGCGCCGTTTCCGCCCGAGATGATGCACCGGCAGGTCAGTAGCAACGGGATCACCGACCTGGTCGACGGGGTGGTCTTCTCGAGCGAGACCGGCCGTCGCAAACCGGCTCCCGAGGTCTACCAGGCGGCGATCGAGGCGATCGGCACCGAACCCGAGCGCACGCTGTTCGTCGGTGACCGCGTCCGCGAGGACTACGAGGGCCCGATGGCGGTCGGGATGCGTGCGGTCATCGTCACCGCACACGCTGAAGACGAGCCGCGCGACGGCGTGCCGACCATCGCCTCGCTCGCCGCGCTGCCATCACTCCTGTGAGCGAACCAGGGAAACGGCCGAGCGCGCTCTGGATGCTGTTCTACGGGCGGCGGCGCCGCGGCTTTCCGTGGCTGCTGGTCGGGATCCTGGCGGCAGCGCTCGCGTTCGGCCTGCTGTTCGCCATCCCTGGCGGAGCCGACTTTTCGCGCGGGGCCGCCGGCGCCGTGTTCGGGCTTTTGCTGGTCGGCGCGCTGGTGCTGGCCATCGTCGCCGTAGTGCGTCCTCGCCGCCGGCCCTGAGCCGCCCGGGCCGCGATGAGCACGGCCGCCGAACCCGCCCCCACACCGTTGTCGATGTTCACCACGGTCAGCCCGGTGGAGCACGACTGGAGCATCGTCCCGAGCGCCGCCTCACCCGCTCCTCCGCGACCGTAACCGGTCGAGACCGGGAGCCCGATCACGGGCAGGTCGACGAGCCCCGCCACCAGTCCGGGCAGCACGCCGTCCATGCCGGCCGCGACCACGATCACGTCGGCGCCCCACTCGAGCGTCGCCGCAAGCGGACCGACGAACCGATGCAGTCCGGCGACGCCGAGGTCCGCCTCGAGTCGCACCTGTAGGCCGCACGCCTCGACGACCATCCGTGCCTCGTCGGCAACGGGAACGTCCGAGGTGCCGGCGGTCAGGATGCCGACCTTTCCATTCACCAGCTCGGGTGTGAATCCGGCGCGCAGCACGCGCGCCGACGCGTGGTAACCGACCATCGGCAGGCCGGCGCTGTCAGCCGCGTCGCGCAGGGCTGCCTGGTGCGTCTCGCGCATCCGGCTCACCAGGCCCTGGCCCTGCTTCTCTGCCATGGCAAGCGCGAGGCGCGCGACCTCGGCGGCCGACTTGCCGGTGGCCAGGACGACCTCGGGGATTCCGCGTCGCATGTAGCGGCCGAGGTCGAGCCTGGCCCGACCGCCCAGCTCTTCCAGCTGGATCTGGCGCAGCTCGAACAGCGCCTCGTCCTCCGTGATCTCGCCTGACACCAGGCGGCGCAGGACGTCTTTCACAGGCCCAGCAGAACTTCGCGCATCCGCTGCCAGTGCGTGCCGGCCCAGTAGATGCGCCCGCAGTCAGGACACTCGGAGTACCTCGACTGCGTGCGCCTCACGTAGGGAGGGACGCGCTCTGCGACCAGCGCAGGCACACGCGAGACAAGCTCGGAGTTGCACTCGATGCATCGCGTGAGCGCTTCCTTCAGCTCGAGCCCCAGCTCGGCGAACACCTGGCGCAGCTGCTTGGTCACGTCGTCGTCCCGGATGAGGATCGCGCGCACCACGCCGGTCTGGATGACGCGCCGCTTGGTCAGGTCGCGATCCCGGGTGAGAAGGACCCGATCCTCGGCCGCGGCCTCGCGCACGAGCTCGGAGTCGTCGATGCGGGCGTGGTACGAGGCGTCGTAGCCCAACGCGCGCAGCCAGCGTGCTAGCCGGCCGACGTTGCAGTCGGCGAGGAAGCGCGGCCTGCTCCGAGGGGTCACCGAAGCAATCTTAGAATCGGCGTCGTGGCCAGCCTGGATGAGCTCATGTCAAAGCTCCGTTCCGAGGCGAGCGGGTGCTACTCGTGGTCGAACGGGCCCGGAGACCGCTACGCGCCCCACTCGCACAGCTACGAGAAGGTCCTCTACTGCGTGGATGGGTCGATCACATTCGTGCTCGAGGGCGAGGGAAAGCGGCTCGAGCTGAAGCCGGGAGACCGCATGGTCCTGCCCGCCGGGACGGTGCATTCGGCCGTCGTCGGGTCTTCCGGATGCACGTGCATCGAGGGCCACCGCTAGCTCGTTCCTGTGAGATTCGGGGCGTAATATGGCCTCTGCGATGAGCATCATCGAGTTCATCCGCGACCGCGCTCGCTTTTACAACTGCCCGGTCTGCGGACGCAGCCTCAAAGGCTGCGATGTGCAGGTTCTCTCCCACGAGGACGATCGATTTCACCTCCAGGTGACGTGCGCGCAGTGCCAGGTCACCTTCATCGTCGTGCTGGCGATCGCGGGCGGCGCGATGGAGGAGATAGAGGCCACGACACCGAAGCCGGCCGAGGAGCCCCTGCCCGCGGCGGAGCCGATCAGCGTCGACGAGATCCTCGACCTGCACCTGTACCTCAAGAGCTTCCAGGGCACCCTGAAAGAGCTGATCCACCAGCCGGACCACACCCGGGGCTAGAGGCCTGCGGATCTACCTCGACGACGCCGGTTCGGCGCCGATCCTCCCCGAAGTCGCTGAAACGCTTGCCGCGGTTCCGGACGGCAACCCGTCGAGCCCGCACACAGAAGGACGCGCTGCGCGCGCGGCGCTTGACCGCGCACGGGATGTCGCCGCCGCTGCGCTGGGCGCGCAGCGAACCGAGGTCACGTTCACGTCATCGGGAACCGAGGCCGTCAACCTCGCTCTGTTCGGTGTCGCGGGACCGCTCGTCACCTGGGCCGCGGAGCATCAATCGGTCCTCGCCGCCACTCGCCGGATGCAGGCGCTTGGACGCAAGACGACCATTGCCGGAGTCGACGGCGCGGCGCGTGTGGACGTCGGGGCGATCGAGCGGGGCACGGCGCTGGTCTCAGTCGGGCTCGCAAACAACGAGGTGGGCACCGTCCAGCCCGTGGAGGCGGTGATCCAGCGCGCTCATGACGTGGGTGCGCTCGTCCACGTCGATGCGTGCGCGGGTCCGCGCTGGATCCCGATCCCGGCAGGCGCCGACCTCGTCTCGTTCAGCGGCCACAAGCTGGGTGGCGGGCGCGGTGGGCTGCTGTTCGTGCGGGACGGAGTGCGGATCGACCCGCTGCTCTTCGGCGGACCCCAGGAATGGGGACGGCGGGCGGGGCACGAAGACGTGATGGCGGCGGTCGCGGTCGCCACCGCGCTGGCGGTCTGTGCGCGGGAGCGCCGGCAGCGATCACTCTCAGCGGCGGTGCAGAGCCAGGTCTTGCGCGCGACCATGGAGGAGCTCGGGGGGACGCTGACCGGGGCCGACGACCGGCTGCCCAACTTCGCCTCCTGCGCATTCTCGGGCCGCCGCGGCGAGGACATGCTGCTCGCCCTCGACCTGGCCGGCGTCGCCGCGTCGAGTGGGTCGGCGTGCGCGTCCGGCTCGCTCGACCCGTCGCACGTGCTGCTCGCCATGGGCCTGGACCTCGAGCAGGCGCTGGGAAGCCTGCGCCTGACCGTGGGTTACGCGACGACTGACGGCGAGGTTTCGCGGGCGAGCGAGATTCTGCGCACGGTCCTGACCCGAGCAAGCGTCCGTGCCTAGCGTCGAAGAGGAGCTCGCTCAGCGCCTCGCCCAGGGGGAGGAGGTCGTGCTGGCGACGGTGGTCAGGCTCGACGGGGAGCCACCGTCGCAGCCGGGCGCCAAGCTGCTGATGTCACAAGACAGCGCGATCGCGGGGACGCTGGGCTGCAGCGAGTTCGACACCGCCGCGCTGGCCGACTCGCCGTCGATCGCCGAAACTGGCGCACCGCAGCTTCGCACCTACCGCCACGACTTGGGCTCGATCGAGGTCTACCTCGAGCCGTACAGCTCCGCTCCAACGCTGCTCGTCTTTTCGGACACGCCGGTCGCGCGCGCCCTCGTCGCCTGGGCCTCGGAGGTCGGGTTCCGGCCCCTCCTCGCCGGGATGGCCGCCGACGCTCCGGCGACGTCCGGGGAGCTTTACGTCGTGCACACCAACCACGACGCCCCCGACCTGGTGAACGCGCTGGAGGCGGTGCTGCCTCGCCATCCGCGCTTCATCGGCCTGGTGGGAAGCCGCCGGCACACCGGCCACCACCTGGAGGCGCTGCGCGCCAAGGGCGTGGCCGAAGAGGTGATCGCCCGCATCCAGAGCCCGGTCGGCCTGGACCTGGGCGCCAGGACCCCGCAGGAGATCGCGCTTTCGATCCTGGCCGGCCTCGTAGCGATCCGACGTGGCGGCCCTGGCGTTTGGAAGTCAAGGAACGGTTAACTCGAACTGAGTTCGCGCAATCCAACCGCATAATCAGCAGCCGTGTCGATCGGGCAGGGAACAAAACTAGGGCAGTACGAGGTCCAGGATTTCATCGGCCAGGGAGCCATGGGCCTCGTCTACCGCGCCTACCACGCCCAGCTGGAGCGGACCGGCGCGATCAAGGTCATGCAGGCGATCACGCCCGACCAGGACACGGTCGCCCGCTTCCGCCACGAGGCCCAGGCGATCGCCAAGCTGCGTCACCCGAACATCGTCGACGTCTACGACTTCGGCGAGTTCCAGGGCACGCCGTACATGATCGTCGAGTACATACCGGGCGGCAGCCTCGCCACCAGGATGGAGCACGGTCCCCTGGACAGGGCGACCGCCCTCAAGTACCTGCGCGGCATCGCCGCCGGCCTTGACTACGCCCACAACCACGGCATCGTCCATCGCGACGTCAAGCCGGCCAACGTCCTCATGACCAACGAAGACACTCCCGTCCTGGCGGACTTTGGGCTGGCGAAGCTGCTCCAGGGTTCGTCCCTCAAGTCGATGACGGGCGTGACCACCGGCACGCCGGCGTACATGGCCCCCGAGCAGGTGACCGGGCACCAGGTCGGACCCGCGGCCGACCGCTATTCGCTGGCGACGATCGCCTACGAGATGCTCACGGGCTACATCCCGTTCGACGGCGAGGCGTTGATGGAGCTCCTGTACGCACAGGTCCATCGCCTGCCGCCGCCGGCGAGCTCGCGCAGCGCCGATCTCAGCCCAGAGGTCGACGCGGTGCTCCTCAAGGGACTGGCGAAGGACCCTAAGGCCAGGTGGGAGTCGGCGACCGCGTTCGTGGAGGCGCTCGATGCGGCATTGGCCGCACCACCGGCCAGGGTGCTGGCCGAGACCATGGTGATGGCGTCGCCGGTCACCTCGACGCGCAGGCTGGCCACGACCGTCGCCCCGCCGCCCGAGTTCGATCGGTTCGTGGATGCCGAGACGACCGTGGCCTATCCGTCCCCACCGCCACCGGCCCCACCGCCCAAACGCTCGCGTCGCCGGCTGGCGATCGGCCTGGCGGCGCTGCTCGTGCTGCTCCTGCTCCTGGGAGTGTGCGCCGTCGCCTCGCAGGCGACGACGCTGGCTGTGGATCCCCAACGCACTGTGCCGGGGGGCCGAGTCACGGTGACGGCGACGCACGTGCCGGCCAACCAGGTCGGTGAGATTCAGCTGCTCAGCTCGCCCTATACCTACACGTTTAGGTCGAATTCGGGCGGTGAGGTCTCGCAAGAGATCGTGGTGCCGGCGGACATCGAACTGGGCAACCACATCGTCAGGATCTGTTGGGACCGCTCGTGCCACAAGCAGACCCCGCTGCGAGTGGTGTCCGGCGTCGCGGAGGCAGAGCCGACGCCGATTGCAAACGCGTCACCCACCGTGAGCTCCTCACCGTCGGCTGGTCCGACGCCGAAACCGGGATCCACGCCTTCGCCAAAACCGACGGCGAGCGCCACCTCGACGCCGCCAGCATCATCCACGCCGCGGTCAAGCCCGACTCCGACTCGCTCGCCCAGCCCCAGCCCCCTACCGACCCCGACTCCGAGCCCATACGTAACGGTGTCGGCGATTTCCGCAACACTCACCACCACAGTTACCTTCCACTACTTCTATGGCGGAGCAACCGCCGTAAGCGTGTGCCAGGACGGAACCTGTTACCCGTATGCACTCAATCCGCTCTCGGTCGCGCCCGGCGCGAGCACGACAGTCAGTTTCAAAACTCCGGTCGGCATCAAACCGACGAGCTCGTTGCTGCACATCGGACAGGCACGGGTCGTGACGGGTTGCTGCGGAGCAACGGGTTACGTGACGGTGGGCGCTTAGAAGATCTCGGCGGCGACCAGGTCGTCGAGCGTTTCCCTCCGGCGCATGACGCGCGCCTGACCGTCGCTCAGCATCAGCACCTCCGGCCGTGGCATGCCGTTGTAGTTGCTCGCCATCGCCAGGCAGTACGCACCCGCGGCCGGGACGGCGATCACGTCACCAGGCTTCAGCTCGGGCATCTCGATGTCGGTGATCAGGATGTCCGTCGACTCGCAGTACTTGCCGGCGATGGTGACCTTGCCGTCAGGCCGGCGCTCGGGGTCCGACGCGAGGAACGCCTCGTAGCGGGCGCCGTAGAGCTTCGGCCGGATGTTGTCGCCCATGCCGCCGTCGACCGCGACGTAGCGGCGCACCCCTGGTATGTCCTTGATCGACCCCACCGTGTAGAGCGCCATGCCTGCCGGACCGGCGATCGAGCGTCCGGGCTCGACGACCAGCTCAGGCACCTTCAAGTCGCGGCGCGCGCAGCCCGTCTCCAGCGCGTGGCGCACTGTCTCCACGAAGTGCCGCGGCGTGGGCGGGTCGTCGTCGCGCGTGTACGCGATACCCAGGCCGCCGCCCGCGCCGAGCTTTCGCGGCTCGAACCCCAGCTCGCTGCGCAGGGTCGCGAGCAGGCCGAGCATGATCTCCATCGCCTCCTCGTAGGCGCGCAGCGCGAAGATCTGCGACCCGATGTGCGAGTGCAGTCCGACCAGCTCGAGACGCGGATGCTTCAGCGCCGTCTCCACCGCCTTGCGGGCCGCGCCGGACTCGACCGAGAAACCGAACTTCGAGTCCAGCTGCCCGGTCGAGATGTGGTCGTGGGTGTCGGGCTTGACGCCAGGCGAGAGCCGCAGCATCACCGGCGCCCGCCGGCCCTCGGGCACCACGCCGCGGAGCAGCTCGAACTCATGCTCGCCGTCGATGACGATCGTCGCCCCGGCCGTATAGGCCGCCTGCAGGTCCTCGATGCTCTTGTTGTTGCCGAGGAAATGCACGCGCTCGCGTGGAAAGCTGGACTTCAGCGCGAGGTGGAGCTCGCCCGCGGAGACGACGTCGAGGCCGAGTCCCTCCTCGGCGATCACGCGCAGGAATTGCGGAGACGCAAAGGCCTTGGCCGAGTACAGGACCTGGCCCGCGCCGCCCATCGCGGCCATGTACTCGGACGCACGCTGGCGGACCGTCGACTCGTCGTAGACATAAAGCGGAGTGCCATGCGCGCGGGCCAGCTCGACGAGGTCGCAGCCACCCACCTCCATGTGGCCGGCAGCGTTGACCCGGTACGTGACCGGGAAGAGCAAAGCTGGAGAGCTAGTTCGGTCCGGAGCCGCAGGAGCCGCAAGCGCCGCCGCAGCAGCCACCGCCGCCGGACTCGCTCATGAAGTCGGAGGCGGACGACTCGCCGCCGGCCACCGCAAAGCTCGAGACGAGGACTCGCGTCTTCGTCGACTCGCACACCGGACACATCTGCGCGGTGTCGCGCTCGGCGAAGCGGGTCAGGACCTCGAACCTCTCGGCGCAGCTCTCGCACCGATACTCGTAGATGGGCATCTCAGTGAAGGATTCTAAGTTGTCACAACTCGGCCGGTTGATCTCCGAGTGGCCGGGGCTCGTCGCCGGCCCGCCGGAAGCCCTGATCGAGGACTCGCTGGTCCTCCTCGAGCACCTCGGCGGCGCGAGCCGGCTGGTTGACGTCGGCTCCGGGGGCGGCCTGCCCGGGCTGCCTCTCAAGATCGCCCGGCCGGAGCTGGCCGTTACCCTCGTCGAGGCCGACCAGGCGAAGGCCGCTTTCCTGGTCCAGGCCTGCGCTCGACTGTCGCTCGACGGTGTCGATGTGGTCGCCCGTCGGGCTGAAGAGGTCGGCCACGAGCCTGTTTACCGCGAAGCCTTTGACGTGGCGGTGGCCCGGGCGCTGGCGCCGATGCCGATCCTGGTCGAGCTGTGCCTGCCGCTCGTCCGGGTCGGCGGTCGCCTGCTCGCGCAGAAGACAGACAAGGAAGACCTCGGACCCGCGGCCCGCGCGCTCGATGTCCTCGGCGGTGTGCTCCACTCGGTGGTCAGCGTTCCCTCCGAGCTACGCCGCTTCGGGACCTTGATCATCGTTGACAAGGTCCGGGCAACGCCTGCGGAATATCCCCGCCGCCCAGGCGTTCCTTCACGCAAGCCTCTTTAGAGCTGGCCAGTCAACCTGGCCTGCCGGCGCAGCACCCAACGGCTCGCCATGTTCACGACCAGCATCCCGGCGACGAGCACCAACGCCGCGCCCCACGCCTGGCTCTGGAGCGATGGGTATGGGGTGAGCGCGTCGTGGAACACGACGAGCGGCAGCGCCGACATTGGCCGACCTGGATCGATGTTCCAGAACCTGTTGCCGAGCGACGTGAACAGCAGAGGCGCAGTCTCCCCGGCTGCGCGAGCCATCGCCAGCAGAGCTCCGGTCGCGACACCGGGCGCAGCCGCAGGCAGGATCAGCTGCATCGCCACGCGCCATCGGGGCACGCCGAGCGCGAGGCCCGACTCCCGCAAGCTAGGAGGTATCAGGGCGATCGCCGCCTCGGTCGTGCGCACCACGACCGGGAGCATCAGCACTGCGAGCGCGAACGCGCCGGCGTACGCGGAGAAGTGATGGAACGGTGCCACGAAAAGGACGTACGCGAACAGGCCGATCGCGATCGACGGTGCTCCGACCAGCACATCGGCGGCGAGGCGCACCCAGCCGGCGAGCCGTCCACCAAACTCTGCCAGGTGCACACCTCCGACTACTCCAATCGGGATGGCGATCAGAGACGCCAGCCCGACCATCACCACCGTGCCGACGATTGCGTGCGCGACGCCTGAGCCGGGTATCCCGATCGGGCGCTCGACGTTGAGGTAGAACGAAGCCTGGGTGGCTGCAGTCAATCCGTTCGCGACCGTGTGCCAGAGCACCAGCGCGAGCGGGACTAGAGCGAGGACGGTCAAGACATAGGCTGCCAGGCCGGCGGCGGAGCTTATGAATCGGCGCCAGCGGTTTCGGACGCCCTTCACCGCGCCGGCTCCATGGTCCGCCGGACCAGGAGCAGTGCGAGCACGTTGATGGCGAACGTGACCAGGATCAGAACGAGACCCAGCTCGATGAGCGCCGACGGATAGATCTGACCTGTCGCCTCGGTGAACTCGTTCGCGATCACGCTGGCCAGCGTGTACGCAGGCGCGAAGATCGAGGTCGAGATCTCGGGCCGGTTGCCGATGATCATGGTGACAGCGATGGTCTCCCCGAGCGCGCGGCCCAGGGCAAGGATCGTGGCGCCGAAGATGCCCGCCCTCGCCGCCGGCAAGACGACTTTCCAGGTGGTCTCCCACCAGGTGGCGCCGAGGGCGACCGCTGACTCACGAAGGCCGACTGGCACCGCCTTCAAGACGTCCCTCGAGATCGCAGTGAGCGTGGGCAGGATCATGATCGCAAGCACCAGCGAAGCCGTGAAAAGACTGGTCTGGTGCGCCGGGCCGGCAAACACCCCCACCGTTCCGAACCAGCTCGAGACCGGCTCCTCGATGCGCGAAAAGACGAACGGCGCCATGACATAAAGCGCCCAGATGCCGAAGACGACGCTGGGGATCGCGGCCAGCAGCTCTACGCCAGTGCCGACCGCCCCGCGCAAGCCCTGGGCACCAGGCTCGGCCAGGATCAGCGCCACCGCGACGCCGATGGGAAGCGCCAGCGCGATGGCGATGGCGCTCGTCAGAAGCGTGCCGTAGATGAAGGGGAGGGCGCCGAAATCGAGTGTCACCGGGTTCCATGCACGGGTGACTAGGAAGCCTGGCCCGAAGCGTGTCAGGGCGGGGACCGCTTGCAGGTACAGCACCACGATGATCGCGAGCACCACCACCGGCGCGGCAAGACTGACGACAGTTGTGACGACGCGAAAACGTTCCGGTTGCCGCCGCGTGGAGAGTCGGATCGGCAGCGCTCGGATCAAGTTTCTAGGCGAGCCGGTCGAGGCGGTAACCGATGCCGCGCAGGGTGACGATCGCGAACGGCGCTTTGCCGGCGAACTTCTGGCGGAGCCATCGGATGTGCACGTAGAGCGTCTTGCGCTCGCCCGAGAACTCAGGGCCCCACACGTCATCGAGGAGGGCGTCCCGGCTCTGCACACGCCCGGAGTGGGCGACCAGGTACGACAGCAGGTTGAACTCGCGACTGGTCAGCTTGACCTCGTGTCCGTCCAAGAGGACCCTGCGCGCCGCGCGGTCCATGACGAAGGTCCCGATGGAGTCAATCTCCGGCTCCGACCTGGTTCGCTCGGTGTCGGTCTCCGTGCGCCTGAGGACCGAGTTCACTCGCGCGACGACCTCGCGCACGGAGAAGGGCTTGGTGATGTAGTCGTCGGCGCCAAGCTCGAGGCCGACGATCTTGTCGACCTCGGAGTCTTTCGCCGTGAGCATGATGATTGGCACCCTGCTCGTCTTGCGGACGGCGCGGCAGAAGTCCAGGCCGCTCATGCCCGGCAGCATCAGGTCGAGCAGGATCAGGTCGGGGCTCGAGGTGCGCGCCGTACGAAGCCCCGCCACACCGTCGCTTGCCTCCTGGACCGAATAGCCTGCGGCCGACAGGTTGTACTTCAGCGTCTCCCGGATGCCCTCATCATCCTCGACGACGAGCACGCGATTCGTCCCCGGCCTCGTGCTGCTCATCCGAGTTCCACGACCTGCCCGGTCTGCAGGAAAACGATGTCCTCGGCGACGTTGGTCACCCGGTCGGCGATGCGCTCGAGGTTGTGGGCCACGAGCAGGAGGGTGACCGCTCTGAGTGCTCCGTCAGAGTCGGTGCCCTGGCCCATCTCCCCGACGAGGTCCTCGAATGTCCTGTGGTACAGACGATCCATCTCGCTGTCGTGGGCGGCGACCTCGCGCGCGTGATGCTCGCTGCGACGGGTGAGGGCCTCGAGGATCTCGTGCACCTGCTTGACCGCGAGGTCGCCCATGAGACCGAACTCGGCCCTCAGCGGTCGGTCGGGCAGCCCGCACAGGGTGCCCGTCATGCGGGCGATGCGGACGGCATAGTCGCCCATTCGCTCGAGCTCTGTCGCGATGTACTGAATGCCGATCAGGTCGCGCAGGTCGCGCGCAACGGGTTGCTGCGTCGAGATGACCATGAATACCTGCTCTCGGATCTCGCGGAACAGCTCGTTCAGGAGCTGGTCGTCGTGGCGCACCTTCTCCGCCGCTTCTGGGTCTCGACGTCGAAGCGCCTCGAGCGCGGCTTCGATCTGGGACTCGACGAGGGTTCCTAACCTGACCACGGATTCACGCAGGCCGGCGAGCTCTTTCTCGAGCGTCAGCCGTGGCACGATCACCCGAACCGCCCTGTGATGTAGTCCTCCGTTCGCCGGTCGTGCGGCTGATTGAACAGTAAAGCCGTGGGCGCGAACTCGACGAGCTCGCCGTAGCGACCGACCTGGTTCATGAGCATGAAAGCCGTGAAGTCGGAGACGCGAGCAGCCTGCTGCATGTTGTGAGTGACGATGGCGATCGTGACCTCGCGCGCCAGCGCGACCATCAGGTCTTCGATCTTCAGCGTGGCGATGGGGTCCAGGGCGGAGCAAGGCTCATCCATGAGAATCACGTCGGGATTCACCGCCAGGCACCGTGCAATCGAAAGCCGCTGCAGCTGGCCGCCCGAGAGCGCCGTCGCCGGTGCATCGAGGCGGTCTTTGACTTCGTCCCACAAGGCCGCGGCGTTCAGGCTCTGGACGATTGCATCGCGGACCTGGCTGGCGCTCCAGCCGAGCAGACGGGGCGCAAAGGCGACGTTGTCGCGGATCGACATCGGGAACGCGCTCGGACGCTGAAAAACCATCCCGATGCGCTGCCGGAGCTCGAGGAGCCGTTTGGTGGCAACGATGTCGTCACCGTCGAACAGCACCCTGCCTTCCGCCCGGGCGCCGGGCACAAGGTCGTACATGCGGTTGAACACTCTGAGCAAGGTGCTCTTGCCGCAGCCCGATGGGCCGATGATGGCGGTGATCCTCTTCGTGGCGATTTCGAAGCTCACATCCTTCAGGGCCTGTTGCCTGCCGTAGAAGAAAGACAGGTTTTCTACGACCAGCCGCGCCGGGTCGGCATCCGGCAGGGCACGAAGGTCGGGCTTCACGAGCTGCACCTTAGGTTCTACGAAAGCGCGGAGGTCAGACACCCACGTCCGACGTTAGGTGCGGAAGGTTAAGCCGGCATTAGCGGCGCGTTAAGACGCTGCCCGGAAGCTCGATCGTGAAGGTCTGCCCGCCTTCTGCGGCGGCCTCCGTCCAGACGGAACCGCCGATCGCCTGGACAAGATGCTTCGTGATGGCCAAGCCCAGGCCGAACCCGCCGGCCTCCCGCGGCCGGGCGCGGTCCACCTTGTAGAAGCGTTCGAAGACTCGCTTCCAGTGCTCGGGAGAGATGCCCGGCCCATGGTCGCGCACGGTGATCCGCACCGCGTCTTCGACCACTTCCGCGGTCACCTCGACGTCCATACCCGACGGGGAAAACTTCGCCGCGTTATCGAGAAGGTTGCCGAGCGCTTGGGCGAGCTTGTCGCGGTCGGTTGCGACAATGAGCGACTCGGGCACGTCGGCTGTCAGCTCATGTGACGACCCGACTCTGGGCCGGAGCTCTTCGATCAGGTCCGCAAGCCCGAATTCGCTCGTTTCGATCCGAAGTGCCCCCGACTCGAGCTGGACCAGGTGACGCAGGTTGTCGATGATCCGGTTGATGAGGTCCGCCTCTTTGATAAGGCGGTCGGCGAACCGCTCCCGATCCTTCGGCGACGGATTCCCCTGGAAGCTCTCCGCCGTCAGGCGCAGAGAGGTGATGGGAGTCTTCAGCTCGTGCACGAGGTTGGCCACGAATTCTTGCCGGACCCGCTCCAGCTGGCGGAGCTCGGTCACGTCAGTGAGGAACATCAGCGTGTCGCCCGCCCTCGGACCGGGGACCAGCTTGGAACGGACGATGCGCCGGCGA
This sequence comes from Candidatus Dormiibacterota bacterium, assembly GCA_036395015.1. Classification (GTDB taxonomy): domain Bacteria; phylum Chloroflexota; class Dormibacteria; order Dormibacterales; family Dormibacteraceae; genus 40CM-4-65-16. Next base: position 21,003 of record DASWDZ010000096.1, read on the forward strand.
TGTACAAGCTGGGCCTCTCCTTCAGGCCTTCCCGCGCGTAACAGGTCGACGAGGTTTCCTTCCAGGGTGACCTCCACAAGGCTCGCCGGCAACCTCGTCGACTCGAACTCGAAGTAACGGCGCGCGCCGTCGTTCGCAGCGACGACCCTCTGCTCGCGGTCGATGAGCATCGCGATCACCGGCGCCTCTTCGATCAGATCCTCGAAGGGCTTCATGGCTGGCAGAGGAGACGAGCCCTCCACGTTTTGCCGCCAGCGCTCCCAGATCATGGGGCGAGTGTACGCATCGCTTCTCCGCATAAGCGGCGATTAACCGCGCCATAACAGCGCCTCGCTAGCGTCGTGCCCACGAAGACTTTCCAGGAGGACTCGATGCTGAAACTTCGTGGCTTGCTGTCGCTGGTGGTGCTTGGGATCGTCGCATCATGCGGCGGAACAGGCCCTGCGTCTTCTGTCGACGTCGGCAAGGGCGCTCTGACCGGGGCCGGCGCCACCTTTCCTGAGCCCTTCTACTCGAAGGCGTTCTACCTCTACAACCAGACATATCCTCAGGTCAGCGTCAACTACCAGGCGGTCGGCTCCGGTGCCGGGATCCAGCAGTTCACGAACCGGACGGTCGACTTCGGCGCCAGCGATGTCCCCATGCAGGCTTCCGACATCACTGCGGCGGGTGGCGCCGATTCCCTGGTCCAGATCCCGACGACGCTGGGCGTCGTGGCGATCGCATACAACCTGCCCGGGGTCGGCCGCCTGCAGCTCGACGGTCCAAGCCTGGCGGCAATCTACATGGGCTCGATCAAGCGGTGGAACGATCCCGCGCTCGCGGCCCTCAACCAGGGCGTCAGCCTCCCTGCCACCGCGATCACGGTCGTCCACCGCTCGGACGGAAGCGGGACCACGTATCACTTCACCGACTACCTGGGCAAGGTCTCCGCGGACTGGAAGGCAAAAGTCGGCGTCGCCAAATCAGTGCAGTGGCCGGCCGGCATCGGCGGCAAGGGAAATGACGGGGTGGCCCAGACCGTCAAGCAGACCCAGGGGGCGATCGGCTACGTCGAGCTCGCGTATGTCGTCCAGACCGGGATGCAGCAGGCGTACCTCAAGAACAAGAGCGGCAAGTTCGTGCAAGCGAGCGTGGCCGGGGCGACGGCCGCCGCCGCGCAGAACGGCGACGTGAGCGCAAGCAACTTCTCGATCACCGAGCAGTTCGGCGAGACCAGCTACCCGATCGCCGGATTCAGCTGGATCATCCTCCGGACCTCGATCCAGGACACCGAGAAGGCCCGGGCGGTTGCGTTCCTGTTCAAGTGGCTCGTCACGGACGGGCAGCAGTACGGCCGCGATCTTCAGTACGCGCCGCTTCCCTCAAGCGTCCAGGCGCTGGCGCTGTTGGAGCTCAAGCGGGTGAGCTCCCAAGGCACTCCCGTCCTGACCTGACCGGCGGCTCGCCACTGGCCTGCCTTACGCTAGTCGCGGGTGTGAGGACTTGAGGCTCAGCTTGGTCCCACGCGCGGCGCGCTTCTATGAGCTCTTCGAGAAAGAGGCGGCGCTCGTGTCCGAATCGCTCCGTTTGTTGAGCAGCTCGTTGCTCGAGGGCAAGAGCGAGCATCCGCGACTTCGCGAACTGGAGCACGAATGCGACGACGTCGCCCGCGACCTCTACAACCTGGCCAACGTGACATTCACCCCGCCGATGGATCCAGAGGACATCCTCCGGCTGGCGCACGCGCTCGACGGCATCGTCGATCTCGCTGAAGAGGTCTCGGACAAGCTCGACCTCTACAAGGCCGCCCCGACACCGAACTCCGCCAAGCGGCTTGGCCAATGCCTCGCCGAAGCAGGGGCGGCACTGGAGAACGCAGTCCGCAACATCGAGAATCCAGGCGCGCTTGGACCCGCCCTTCATGAGGTCCACCGGATCGAGAACGACGGCGACCGCATCACGCGCGAGGCGTTGCAGCAATTGTTCAACGGCAATCAGAAGGCGCCCGCGGAGGTCATCAAGTGGAAGGATCTCTACGACCTGCTGGAGGCGACGATCGATCAGTGCGAGTCGGTCGCGGAGATGATCGAGACGATTGCCGTCAAGAACTCTTGAGCGAACGCTTGTCTAACGTCGCGAGGAGGTCCAAGACCCTCCGTTCGATCTCGTCGCGCAGGGCGCGGACGGCGGGAAGCGGCTGGCCGGCCGGGTCTGGCAGCGCCCAATCCTCGATTGGCGCATTCAAAACGGGGCATTCATCGCCGCAGCCCATGGTGATCACTCGGGCGGCACCGTTCGCGAAGCCGGGCGTCAACAGCTTGGGCACCGCGGACCGGAGATCGACGCCCACCTCGCGCATGACCTCGACCACCTCGGGATGAACGTGCCGAGCGGGGCGCGTGCCGGCCGAGTCGGCGGTGGCGCGGCCCTTGGCGTGAAGATTGAAAAGAGCGGCGGCAATCTGGCTGCGTCCCGCGTTCTGCGTGCAGGCGAAGACCACGCGGGGCCTGCCATCACCGGCCACGAGCCGACGTTAGCATCCACGTTGGATTGACCGTTTTTCATCGGAGGTGGCGATGCGACTGACACCGGTCACTCGCGGACGGCGGTTCTTCGAGCTTTTCCGCAAGCAGGGGGAGATCGTCAGCGAGACACTGACGGAGCTCAGCAAGTCACTCCTCGAAGGCAGGAGCAGGCACGCGAGGCTGCGCGACCTGGAGCACGAGTGTGACGATGCGACGCACGAGATCCACAGCCTGGTCAACAACACGTTCGCAACGCCGCTGGACCAGGAGGACATCCTCCTGCTGGCGTCAAGCCTCGATGACATCGTCGACCTCGCCGAAGAAGCTGCGGACAAGATTGACCTCTATCGAGTCCCGTCGATCACCGAGGCTGCTAAGCAGATGGGCGAGTACCTGGCCAAGGCAGGGATTGAGATCGCCGCGGCGACCAAGACCCTCGAAGGATTTGCAGAGTTGAAGCCCCACCGGGCGGCTATCCACACCCTCGAGAACGAGAGCGACCGCATGCTTCGCGTCGCCATAGGCGACCTGTTCTCCGGCGAGAAGGATGCGTCCGAGCTGGTCAAGTGGAAGGACATCTACGACCTGCTCGAGGCGACGATGGACGCGTGCGAGCACGCGGCCAATGTCATGGAGACGATCGCGATCAAGAATGCCTGAGACCGCGATCCTTCTGTGGATCACGATCGCAGTCGCCGTCGTTTTCGATTTCACTAACGGGTTTCACGACACCGCGAACGCCATCGCGACCTCGATCTCGACGCGCGCGCTCTCTCCACATGCAGCGGTAGGTCTGGCGGCCATCTTCAACCTCGTTGGTGCGGTCGTCACTGTCGCTTTCTTCCAGGCAAAAGTGTCGAACACCATCGCCAGCACGCTCGCGATAAAGCCGGGGCTGGTCGTAGTGATGTCCGCGCTGATCGGCGCCATCACCTGGAACCTGCTCACGTGGTACCGCGGCTTGCCCAGCAGCTCGACCCACGCGCTCATCGGCGGCCTCTGCGGCGCAGGAATCGCAGCGGCGCATGGCCTTGACGGAGTGAAGTGGTCCGCCCTGGGCAGACAGGTGGCGAGTCTTGTCATCTCTCCGCCGGTGGGCTTCATCGTCGCGGCGGTGTTCGCGATCCTGCTCCTGTACGTCATCTACCGGCTTGGTCTTCGACCAGCGCCGGTCAACCGTACGCTGCGCAGCCTCCAGGTCCTGACGGCGGCATTTCTCTCTTACTCACATGGCGCGAACGATGCCCAGAAGACCATGGCCGCGATCACCCTCGCCCTGGTCGCTGCCGGAGACCTGCCCAGGTTCGAGGTCCCTCTGTGGGTAGTTGTGCTATCGGCCGCGGCGATCGGATTCGGCACCTACGCCGGCGGCTGGCGCATCATCCGGACTCTCGGCTGGAGCATCCTCAAGCTCGAGCCCGCGACCGCGATGTCGGCGCAGCTGATGGGCGCGACGGTCATCCAGGGCGCGACGCTCATCGGCTTACCCGTGAGCACAACCCACGTCATCACGGGTTCGGTGATGGGCGTCGGCATGAGTCGCAAGCTGTCCGCGGTCCGCTGGGGTCTGGGCGCCAACATCGTCCTCGCCTGGATCGTCACCATCCCCGCCTCTGGGCTCATCGCGTGGGTCGCATTTGCGATCTTCAACACCGCTGGACTTCGCGGTTAAACTGGCGGCACAGCAAAGCCAGCACCGAACGTTTCAGCAGACGAAGGAGCAACGGTGGCAACAAAGATCCTGGAAGTTGCGGACGTGAGCGTCATGAGAGCCGCGGGCGGGGTCGTGGTCCGACGCTCGCGAGCCGGCGAGACGGAGATCGCCGTCATCCATCGACCCGAGTACGACGACTGGACGCTGCCCAAGGGCAAGATCGAACCCGACGAAACGCCCGAGGACTGCGCGCTGCGCGAGGTCCGGGAGGAGACCGGCCTGCGGTGCGGGCTTTTGCGGCCGCTCGGCTGCACGGCCTACGTCGACCGCCGGGGTCGCGACAAGATCGCCTGCTACTGGATCATGGAAGTGCGCGGCGGGCGGTTCAAGCCGGGGATCGAGGTCGACAGGATGGTGTGGCTTCCCGTCGCGGATGCCGTCAGGCGCCTGACCTACCGCCACGACAAGCTGCTGGTGCAGCAGGAGCTCTAACAACTTCACCTCCCACTCGTGGGGAGGTCGGCGGCGAAGCCGCCGGGTCGGGACGCTCGGTAAGCTGACTACCGTGCAGACCCTGACGCACGCGGACCCGTTCGTCGTCGCCGGCGTCCAGCTGCGCTCACGACTCTTCCTCGGCACCGGCAAGTACACGAGCGACGAGGCGATGCTGGCCGCCCTGGATGCTTCCGGCTGCGAGCTGGTCACCGTCGCCCTGCGCCGGCTCGACCTCGACAACCCGAACAAGAAGACGATCCTCGACGTCATCGACTGGTCCCGCTACCGGGTGCTGCCCAACACCGCCGGGTGCCGGACCGCAGACGAAGCGATCCGGATCGCGCGCCTGGCGCGCTCGATGGGTCTTTCCGACTGGGTGAAGCTCGAGGTCATCCCCGACCCTCGCTACCTCTTTCCCGACCCCGAGGAGACGCTCAAGGCGGCGCGAGTGCTCGTCGACGAGGGGTTCCAGGTGCTGCCGTACATCAACGCCGACCCCGTCCTCGCCCGCAAGCTCGAAGAGATCGGCACGGTGACGGTGATGCCGCTGGGCTCACCCATTGGCTCGGGCCAGGGGTTGCAGACCCAGGAGCAGATCCGGATCATCATCGACCAGGCCCGCGTGCCTGTCGTCGTCGACGCCGGGATCGGAGTGCCTTCCGACGCCGCGCTGGCGATGGAGCTCGGCGCGGACGCGGTGTTGGTCAACACGGCCGTAGCCCTGGCGAAGGATCCAGCCCTGATGGCGGAGGCGATCAAGGAGGGGGTCGAGGCCGGGCGGAAGGCGTATCTCGCCGGCCGGATGCCAAAGCTGGGCGAAGCGAGCCCCAGCTCGCCGACCGAAGGGGTATCGCGGCCCAGCTAGTGGTCCCGGCTGCGATGGCCGTCGTCTCCACCGCCGACGCGGGCATCCGCGCCGCGGCGAGGGCGACGATCGTTCAGCTTCGCGCCCCCGAGCTCACCGCGCGACAGCTGGAGCATGAGGCGTCACGCCTGGTGCCCTCGTCGCCCGTGCCGGTGGTCATCAGCTCGCGGTGCGACGTCGCCATGGCAGCCGGCGCGGCCGGGGTGAACCTGCCAGAGCGGGACATCGGGACGGAGTACGCCCGCGGCTTGATCCGGCACGGCCTGATCGGCCGATCCGTGCACTCGCCGGAGGCGGCGCAGCGGGCGGAGATCGAAGGTGCCGACTTCGTTCTCTTCGGACCGGTCTGGCGAAGCGCGAGCCACCCGCACCTCGAGCCCGTCGGAGTCGAAGCGCTGGCCAGGGTCGCGCGGAGCCTGCGGATTCCAGTGCTCGCCATCGGCGGGGTGACCGAGGAGCGGATCGCCGAATGCCACGCCGCGGGGGCCGCCGGCTACGCCGCCATAAGGCTGTTCGAAAAATGATCTCGCTGAAGATCAACGGCAAGGAGGTCGAGCTGGAGCGCCCGACGCCGTTGCTCGACTACCTGGAAAAGCTGGGAGTCAACGCGCGCACAGTCGCGGTCGAGCACAACGGCGAGATCATCCCGCGCACCTCGTTCACGCGAGTGACACTGCGCGAGGGAGACCGGGTGGAGATCGTGCGCATGGTCGGCGGCGGACGCTAGCTGACGGCCATCCGCTCCTTGATCGCGGCCTCGGCTACTCCACGCTCGTCCCACGGCTCAGATCCCTTCGCCGTGCGCATCGAACGCTCATGTCCCTTGCCCGCCAGCAGCACCGTGTCGCCTGGCTGTGCGATCTCCATGGCCCGACGGATCGCGGCCCGGCGGTCGATCACGACCTCGTAGTCGCGACCCGGCGCCTTGGTCGAGGCGCCGCTCTGGACAGCGCGAGCGATCTCGACTGGGTCCTCGGACAGCGGATCGTCCGTCGTGATGATGAAGAAGTCCGAGAACTCGGCCGCGGCGCGTCCCATGCCCGGTCGGTCGTGGTCGGATCGGGCGGTCGAACCGAAGACGACGATCAGCCGGCCGCGGGTGAAGGGGCGAAGCTCGGCCAGCGCGCTCGCGAGCGAGCCTGCCGCGTGCGCGAAGTCGATGTAGACGCGAAAGTCCTGCCCCACGTCGACCGGCTCCAGGCGGCCGCGCACCCCTTCGAAGCCCGCCAGTCCGCGCCCGATGTTCTCGACGGGAACGCCCAGCGCCAGGCACACGCCCGCCGCGCACAGGGCGTTGTAGATGTTGAAGCGGGCGGGCACGTTGAGCGTGACCTCGGTCTCGCCCATCGGCGTGTGCAGCCGAAACCGCGACCCGGACCCGGTGATCGCGAGGTCGAGCGGGTGGAAGTCCGCGGCCGTCGTCATTCCATACGTCCAGCGCCGCGATATCGGCCTGCCGGCAAGACCCTCGAAGCTCGGATCGTCGCGGTTCAAAACGGCCGTCTTCTCGATTCCTTTGTCAGCCGCCGCCGCGGTCAGCTCGATCAGGCGGGCCTTCGCCTCGAGGTAGTCCTCCCAGCTGGCGTGATAGTCGAGGTGATCGTGACCGACGTTCGTGAAGGCCGCGACGTCGAACTCGCACGCGCGCACGCGTTCCTGGACCAGCGCGTGGGAGGTGGTCTCGATCACCGCGCACTGCGCGCCCGCCTCCACCATGCGCGCGAGCCATACCTGGACCTCAGGAGCTTCGGTCGTCGTCTGCCCGCTGACGTTGTCGACCTCTCGCCCGCTGACCTTGAAAGCCACTGTGCTCATGGCGCCGGCAACGATGCCGCTCGTCTGCAGGATGTGCTCGGACATGTGGGTGACAGTGGTCTTGCCGTCGGTGCCCGTGATCCCGGCCAGGGTGAGCCGGCGCGAGGGCCGGCCGTAGAACTCAGCCGAGAGGTCGGCGAGACCGGTCCGTGTCGACGGCATGCGCAGGAGGGGCACGCCCTGGGGGATCTTCACCTCGCGCTCGACCGCGACGGCGGCGGCACCCTTGGCGACGGCATCACCGACGAAGTGATGCCCATCGTCGTGGAGACCCTGCACGGCGACGAACAGGTCGCCAGGCGCAACCCGGCGCGAGTCGTAGGCGATCCCCGTCACGTCGACGTCGCCGTTGCCGTCCAGGACTGCTCCCGCCCCTCGAGCCAGGTCAGCGAGCCTCATCGGGTTTGAGAATAATCGCGTCGTGATCGCTGAGATCGGAGGCAAACAGTTCGAGTGGGGCTCGCGCACCTACGTGATGGGGATCGTCAACGTGACACCGGACTCCTTCAGCGGCGACGGCCTCGGCGACGACGCTGACGCGGCGGTCGCGCAGGGCCGAAGCATGGCGGCGGAAGGGGCCGACCTGCTTGACGTCGGCGGCGAGTCCACCCGGCCGGGGCATGTTCCCATCACCACCGCCGAGGAGATCCAGAGGACGGAGGCGGTCGTGCGCCGGCTGGCCCGCGAATCGGGCGTCCCGATTTCGATCGACACTTACAAGCAGGAGGTCGCCGAGTTTGCGATCGCCGCTGGAGCGACCGTGGTCAACGACGTCTGGGGGTTGACTCGGTCACCGGCGATGGCCGAGCTGGCCGCGAAAAACCGGTGCGCGCTCGTCGTGATGCACAACCAGGATCGGACCGAGTACTCGGGCGACCTCATGGACGAGATCAAGCGGTTTCTTCGCGTCGCGATCGAGCGGGCGGTCGCCTCTGGCGTCCCGAAAGAGAAGGTGATCGTCGATCCCGGCATCGGCTTCGGCAAGACGGCGGACCACAACTGGGAAGTCATGCGCAGGCTCGATGAGCTGAAGGAGTTGGGGCATCCCATCCTCATCGGCACTTCCCGAAAGTCCTTCATCGGCAAGCTGCTCGAACTGCCCGTGAGCGACCGGCTCGAAGGGACGATCGCGACGGTGGTCGCGGCGGTGCTGCGCGGCGCCGACATCGTTCGCGTCCACGACGTGCTCCAGATGACACGCGCCGTCCGCGTCGCCGACCGCATGCGCCGCCCGGGGCACTGATCAAATCGTTGACGAAGGTTTATCTCGGCCTCGGATCCAACCTCGGCACCCGCTCACGCAACCTCAGCGCCGCGCGCCGCAGGCTGCGCCAGAAGGGTGTCCACATCAGGCGTCAGAGCCGGGTCATCGAGACAGACCCCTGGGGTGTCGTCGACCAGCCGCGCTTCTTGAACCAGGTCGTCGAGGCTGATTGGAACGGCACCCCTCGGCAGCTGCTCCAAGTCGCCAAGCAGGTGGAGCGCGAGGGCGGCCGCCGGCCGGCACGACGCTGGGGGCCGCGCGTCATCGACGTCGACATCCTGCTGTTCGGCGACGACCGGATCGACCAGGCGGGACTCGTGATCCCGCATCCCCGGATCAAGGAACGGGACTTCGTGCTGGAGTCGCTTGCGGAGCTGGGAGTTAAGCCGGTCGGGCGTTGGTAAAGCGGTACCCGATCCCAGGCACAGCGAGGATGTAATAAGGACGCGAGGGCTGGGTCTCGATCTTGCGCCGCAGGTTGCGGATGTGCACGTCGATGACCCTGGTCTCGATCGGATACTCGTAGCCCCAGATGGAATTGAGGATCTTTTCGCGGCTCAGCACCTTGCCGGCGTTGCTGGCGAGGAACGTGAGCAGGTCGAACTCGGTGTGCGTGAGCTCGACCTCCCGGCCTGCCTTGTACGTCCGGCGCTCGTTGACGTCGATCGTCAGGTCGCGAAATTCGAGCCGGCTCCGCATGGCCTCGGCGTTCTCGAGGCGGGCGCGGCGCAGGTGGGCGGCCATCCGGGCCACCAGCTCCCGCAGGCGCAAAGGCTTGGTCACGTAGTCGTCGGCACCGATCTCGAGGGCGACCACGGCGTCTATCTCGTCCGACCGCGTACTCATCATGATCACGGGCACGCCCGGGTCCATCTTCCGAAGCTCCCGGCAGACATCGAAGCCGGCGACGTCGGGCAGCGTGACCTCGAGCAGGACCACGCTCGGGCGCGCACTCTCGACCTGGCGCAGCGCCTCCGAGCCCACCTCGGCCTCGACCACCTGGTATCCGTCCTGCTCGCAGGCGAGCCGGATCTCGCGCCGGGTCGAGTTGTCGGGCTCCACGACCAGGACCTTGCGCGAGGACTCCGCCACAGCCATGGCTCCATACTAATCGATTTGAAGGATTGTTAGGGAATGTTGCGTTTCAGGCCCCGAATGTAGGCCCGCGCTTTCCTCTCCATACCGAGCCAGCGCGCCCCCGAGGCCGAGAACACCATCTCGAAGGCGCCGGCGTAGCTGACCTCCTCACCGCCAAACTCCGACTTGAAGAAGCCCAGGCCGTGCCATGGGTGCTCGGGCCCCGTGTTCGGCGGCGGGACGCCCCACAGGTCGAAGTCGGAGCACCCGGCCTCGGCGGCGGCTTTGATGGCGGTCCACCAGGCGAGGTCGTTGCCCATAAGCTCCCGGCGAGCGCCGGTGCGGCCGGCGAAGAGGCTGTAGGCGCGGCCGGCGTGCCGGGCGACCAGCACCGTCGCCAGGGGCTCGCGCTTTTCCGGCGCGCGCGCCGTGTACGTGCGGCACCAGGGAAGGAGGTCGAGAAGTTGCTCGTAGTAGCGCCGGTCGGGGAGGTGGATCGACTCCCTGCGCTCGACGGCCGCCGACTGTCTTGCGAGCTCGGCCGCGTCCTTGCCTTCCTCGACGACCACGCCGCGCTTGATCCCCGTGCGGATGTTGTAACGGCGGCCGTGACGGAACGTTGTCAGCAGCTGGTCCGCCGGCAACAGCTTGAGGATGCGCGTGTGCTGCGGCTGCGTCGGGGTCGTGCGCTCGAATCCGCCCTCTTTCAGCGTGTCGCGAAGTTCCTTCGGCGCCTCGGGCTCGATGACCAGCTTGGCGGCGCCTGAGCGCCGCGCCCAGGCGACCACCGCATCGATCGCTTCAGCGGACGCCGGCACCGGACCACGGGGCACGTAGGCCTCATGCGCGGGGCCGAACTTGCGGACCTGCACGCTGGCCATTGCACCGGCCGGCGAGAAACGCAGGCGCTCGAGGGTCCAACCGGCGCGAGCCTGGACCTCGCCCCACGCCCATGACTGAAGCAGCGGGGCTGGTGACGCAAGCTCGGCCAGCTCGCGGTCCCATTCCTCCGCGCCGGTGCTCATCCGGGTCCGACCTCGGTGATGAGCGATGGCTCGAGGTGGCCGATGTCGTTGACGCCTCCGACGACCATTCGTCCGTCGCGCCTTTCAATCAGCGAGATGGAGGCGTTCTGGATCTTGAAGGGAAACAGACCTTGTGGCGGTCGGCCGACGATGCGATGCAGCGCGACCTGGATGACGCCGCCGTGCGTGACGACGAGGACGTCGCCGTGGGGATGTCTTCGCATGATGTCTTCCATCGCGCCACCAACGCGGGCATCGAAGAGTGCTGCGCCCTCGCCGCCGGGGACGACGTCCCAGTCCGGCTCTTCGACCCAGCTCGCCCACGCCGCCGGGAATCGTTTCGCGATCTCTTCGGTGCGCAGGCCCTCCCAATCGCCGAGATAGATCTCGCGCAGCGAGCTCATCGGCTCCGGCTGGAGCCCGTCGATCGCGCCACCGATGACCTCCGCGGTCTCGAAAGCGCGCTTCAGGTCACTCGCGTAGAAGCCGGCGAACTTGCGCGTCCGAAGTCGGTTGCCCAGCAGAAGCGCCTGGCGCCTGCCCTCGTCCGAGAGCGGGGGGTCGAGCTGGCCCTGGATGCGGTGCTCGCTGTTCCACGTGGACTGCCCGTGGCGAATCAGATAAAGGCGCGCGGCAGATGGACGGGCCGGAAGGGGGGCGGCGTCGCCTGCCTCTGGCGACGGGATCATGCCTACATCCTGGGCGACGCCGGTCTCAGGAGGCTCTGGGCGCGCAGGTCCGATCTCGATGCCTATACTAACTTTCTCTTAGATCCCGATTGGGCCGCGCCCCGATCTCAGGAGAAGGCTGTTGCAATCTCACGGCTCGCTGGCCGAAACCCCCCTTCGAACGCTGTTGGAATCCGCTCAGGGCGAGCGGTCCACCGGTACCCTTATCGTCCGCAACGGGAACGGGCAGTCCGCCTCCCTGTATTTCCTCTTCGGGCATCTCTTTCACGCCCAGGGGGATGGCAAATCGGGGGACGACGCCGTGCTCAGCGCGCTCCACTGGACGAGGGGCAACTTCGAGTTCGACGCCAAGGCCAAGCTGCCCGCGGACGAGACCGTCAAAGCGGGCATTCCAGAGTTGGTCCACGCGGTTGAGGCGGAACCCAAGCCCGCCGCCGCAGAGCCTTCGCCGGAGCCCGCAGCAGAGCAGCCCGAGCCGAGAGCCGAGGGGAAAGAGCATGCTGAACCGGAACGCAAAGTGGAAGCACCACAGCCCAGAAGGGGAGTGAAGCATCGCCCGCAGCCGAAGCACGGCCGCGAGCCAATTCCGGTCCCCGCCGGGCAGATCCTCTACGACTCACTCAAGACATCGTTCGTCGACTTTCCGCGCCTCCTGACCACGCTCGAGCGCGAGGGCTACACGGGTTACGTCCGGCTCCTCACCGACGACGCGTCCGGGCTGATCCTGTTCCGCGAAGGCTCGGCGCTCGAATGTCTCTACGACGGCGCCGCCGAGGCGGGCAGCCTGGTCCTTGGCAAGCAGGCGCTGCAGCATTTCAACGAGGACGTCACCGCCGGCCACGGGGTGCTCGACGTCGTCGGTCTCTCACCGGAGCTCATCGACGGCCTGTACGAGCTCACGGTTTCGCGACCCATGTACACAGAGCTCTACGCCGCGTGGGTGGACATGAAGGCGCTGCTCAACTTCCTCAGCGAACGCAAGCTCAGCGGGAGCGTGATGATCCGCTCGGGCGGCGGCACCGGCGTCATCATCCTCGCCGGTGGCGACCTGGCCGGCGCGTACACCAGCGAGTCGCGCGACATATCAGACAAACCGGATCGCGCGCTTGCACTCTGCGACGACCCCAACGCGATGATCGAGGTCAAGTCGGCGGACACGACCAAGCACCCGCCGCTCGACGTGGACGAGGTGGTCGGGGCACAGAGGGGACGGCCTGCCGCACCGCAGCAGCCGCAGGGCTACACCCCGGTGCCGGCGCCGGAACCTCTCGCCGCCACGGCCACGCTTCCAGTGATGCCCCCGATGCCCGCCGAGCCGCCCACAGCTCAGATTCCCACCGGTCAGTTCTCCGGCTACCAGCAGCCCACGCCGCCGACGCAGCCAGTGCCGACACAACAGTCGATCCCGGTCGCGCCCACGGCTCCGCCGCGTCCCGCCGGCCCGCAGCTGGACTGGGGCAGCATCGTGGCGGAGCTGCAGGCGATGGCTGAGGACTCGCTCGGCAACCGGGCGCGAAAGGTGAAGGACATCCTGGGCGCGGCTGACCCGTCCCTCGGAGGCATCGAGGGGGCGATCGACCAGATCCCCAGCATCTCCCTCCTGTTCGTCGACTCGTCGCGTCTCGAGCAGCTGGCCCAAGAGATGAGGGCGCGCCTCAAGTCTCACCTCTAGCCGTGCTACACCCTTAACAGGGTGGGTTTAAGTACGGCTGTCGCAAAGCTAGCCTCGCTCCAGGTTGGTCTGGCTCGGGGGAGGAAGCCAATGGGAGTGGGAGGGCCCGCGAAGCGGTGGGCAAATTCGGCGGTGGGCGCCATGCTACTGAGCTCGGCCCTGATCGCATGCGGCGGCGACCCTCCGCAGATCGTCGACTATTCGCCGCAGCGCAACACGGCCGACGTCTCGACCGCCGTCCCGATTCGCATCATCTTCGACCACGACGTCGACCAGGCCTCCGTCGCGTCGCGGCTCCGCCTCAACCCGCCGACGATCGGCTCGGTGCGCTGGATCGACGGCCGCCACCTCGTCTTCGACCACGTCACCCTGTACACGAGCACGAACTACGAGGTCATCCTCGAACCCGGCTACCGCG
>DASWDZ010000097.1:0-8207 GCA_036395015.1 Candidatus Dormiibacterota bacterium
CGACCTTCGCCTCTACAAGCGGCTGACGATGGTCGCCGACTCAGGCCGGGTCGTGAAGGTCTTCTACCCGGTGTTTCCGCCGGACACGCACCCGGCCGAGGTCCTGGCCTGGGTCCAGGCGCACTTCGAGCTCTCTCAATGACGCGATGACGGCGTCCGCTCCGTCCAGGTCGGAGGCGGCGTGTGTGTTGGTCACTCCAAGGGTGAACATCCCGGCGTCGCGGGCGGCCCGGATGCCCGCGGGGCTGTCCTCGACGGCGAGGCATTCACGAGCTGGAACTCCCAGCCGTTCGGCGCCGAGGCGGTAGCCCGCGGGGTCCGGCTTGCCCCGGGGTGTCAGCTCGGCCGTGATGAGGACGCGAGGGACAGGCAGCCCCGCCATCGCGAGGTGCCGCATCGCGGGCTCCAGGCGCGCCGAGGTGACGATCGCCCAGCGCTGGGCCGGCAGCTGCTCGAGGAGCTCGAGGCTGCCGTCGAATCGGGCCAGCGCCCTCTCCTGGCTCGCCTGTCCGGCCGAGATCCTGCGCACCTCCGCGAGCGGATCGACGTCGGGCGCAAACCGTCGGACCAGCTCCACGCCCGTAATGTGGATCGAAGCGAGCACGTCGGCCGGGGCCAGGTTGCGTTCCAGCGCCCACTGGGTCCAGGCGGCGCGGATCGACGGCATCGTGTCGACCAGGACGCCGTCCAGGTCGAATACGATCGCTGCCGCGTCGAAGTGAAAGGCCGCCAACTGCGTGGAGTGATTTTCGACCTCGACGGAGTGCTCGCGGTCTCCGAACCCCTCCTGGCCGAGGCGGCGATCGAGCTGTTCGCCGAGAAGGGCTACACGATGACGGCCGAAGACTTTCGCCCCTTCATCGGCATGGGCGAGGACCGCTACATCGGCGGTGCGGCCGAGGCGCGGGGGATTTCCCTCGACATTCCGAGCGGCAAGGCGCGCCTGTACGAGATCTACGAGCGAGTGATTCGGGGCCGCCTCCGGCCGCTGCCGGGCGCCCGGGAGTTCGTCGCCGAGTGCCGGCGGCGCGGGCTCGCGGTCGCCGTCGCCTCGGGCGCAGACAGGGTGAAGGTGGCCGCCAACCTGCGCGAGATCGGACTACCGGAGAGCTCATTCGACGCGGTCATCGACGGCAACCAGGTCGCCCACAAGAAGCCGGCGCCCGACATCTTCCTCGAGGCCGGCCGCCGGCTGGGCCTCGCGCCGGGCGCCTGCCTTGTGATCGAGGACGCCGTCAGCGGAGTCGCGGCCGCACGCGCGGCGGGAATGCGCTGCCTGGCTCTGACGACGTCATTCGAGGCCCGCGACCTCGGCGGTGCCGACTGGATCACGAGCGACCTCGCCCAAGTTCCACAGGAGGCCCTTGGGTGGTGATCGGCCGCCCGGCACCTCCCCATGAATCGGGAGGAGTTGTCCCATACTCCGCGTGATGGCGATCGCACAGAAAGCGAAGAAGCAGAGGAAGAAGGACAGGAAGCGCCAAAAGCAGAACGGGGAGTGGACGCCTGAGGTCAAGCGCGTCACCCTCAGCAAGAAGGACTACGACAAGCAGCTCCGCATGCTCCAGACCGAGCTGGTCGAGCTGGAGGAGTGGGTCCGCTACAAGGGCATGCGCGTGGTGGCGATCTTCGAAGGCCGCGACACGGCCGGCAAGGGCGGCGTCATCAAGCGCATCACGGCCTCGCTCAACCCGCGCTACGTGCGCGTGGCCGCGCTGCCGGCGCCAACCGAGAGGGAGCGCACGCAGTGGTACTTCCAACGCTACGTCGCCCACCTGCCCTCCGCGGGCGAGATCGTCCTGTTCGACCGCAGCTGGTACAACCGCGCGGGCGTCGAGCACGTGATGGGCTTCTGCACCGACGAGGAGTACGACGACTTCATGCGCACGTGCCCCCAGTTCGAGCGCATGCTCGTCCGCTCCGGGATCATCCTGGTCAAGTACTGGCTGTCGGTCAGCGACGAGGAGCAGGAGCGCCGGTTCCTCGGCCGCATCAACGACCCGAGCAAGCGGTGGAAGCTCAGCCCGATGGACCTCCAGGCCCGCGCGCGCTGGGTGGACTACTCGGAGGCTAAGGACCAGATGTTCGCGTACACCGACATCGCGGAGGCGCCGTGGTACGTGGTCGAGACCGACAACAAACGCGCGGCGCAGCTGAACCTGATCACCCACTTCCTCTCTTTGATCCCGCACGAGGAAGTGCCGCATGAGGAGATCAAGCTGCCGCCGCGCCAGAAGCGCGCCTACAACCGGCCGCCGAAGAGCTCGCAGCGCATGGTCCCGATCACCTACGAAGTGCAGTGATTTGAAGGTCAGCGAGCTGCCGCCTGGGCGGCTGTTTTCCGTGCGTCCGCAGACGAAGCTCGCGGAAGTGGCGAGGGAGATGCGCCAGGAAGACATCGACTCCGTCGCCGTGATGGACGACGGCCGGCTTCTCGGCATCATCACCGAGCGCGACCTGGTGCGCGCGATCGCTGATGGAGTCGACCCCAAGCAAGCCACCGCGACCGTGGTCATGAGCGCTAACCCGGCCACGGTGGGCACCGAAGAAGACATCAGCGTGGTGGCGCTCAAGATGATGCGACTGGGGATCAGGCACCTGCCGGTCGTGGACGCAATGGGCAAGCCTGTGGGGCTGCTGTCGGCGCGCAACCTGGTGGCGGTTCTCGACCGGGCGCATTCTTAACGCTGGATGATCGACGACCCGGTCCTGATCGAGGACTGGCATCCGGTCGCGAGCGTCGCCGACCTGGCCAACGGCGGGCCAGTCGCTGCGCGCGTGCTGGGCGAAGACATCGTCGTCTGGCGCGCGGGCGAGGAGCTGTTCGCGTGGCGCGACCTCTGCGTGCACCGCGGCACGCGCCTGTCGTTGGGCAAGGTCGTGGACGGCGTCCGTCTCGAGTGCCCGTACCACGGCTGGACTTACGGCATCGACGGCTGCTGCGTGCTGATGCCCGCGCATCCCGAGCAGAAGCCGCCGGCCAAGGCAAGGGTCACCACGTACCGGGCGCGCGAGGCGCACGGCGTGGTCTGGGCGACCCTCGGCAGCGGCACAAGCCAGATCCCCACCTTCGAGCTGATGGAAGACCGTTCTCACAACGTGCTCAGGTCGGGACCATATCGCGTGCACGCCAGCGGCCCGCGGGTGGTGGAGAACTTCCTCGACGTCGGCCATTTCCCATTCGTGCACGAGGGCGTGCTCGGCGACCGCGCACGTCCCGAGATCGCCGAGTACGACGCGGTCGTCAACTCCGATGGAGTGCTGGCGACGGGAGTCAAGGTCTATCAGCCCGACCCCTACGCGACAGGTCAGGGATCGACGGTCACCTACACGTACCGGGTCCATCGCCCGCTGGCCGCATCGTTCATCAAGCACGGTGAGCACTCGTTCGGGATGCTGCTCGCGGTGACGCCGCACGACGCGGTGGACAGCAGCGCGTGGATGTGGATGGTGATGAACTACGAGCCGACGCACGAGATGGTCGAGTTCCAGGACCGGATCTTCGCCCAGGACCGTCCGATCCTGGAATCGCAGAGGCCGGAGCTGCTGCCTCTCGACCTACAGGCCGAGCTTCACCTCCGCAGCGACCGGACTGCGATCGCGTATCGCAAGTGGCTGCGCCAGCTGGGCGTGCGCACGGGAGCCTACTGAGCACCTCGACCGACCGGGCGCTCGGAGCTCTCTACGGATTGGCGATCGGCGACGCGCTGGGTATGCCGACGCAGGGACTCGACCGCGATCGCGCGCACGCCGTCCTGGGCTCGCCTGCGGACTTTCGCGATGCGGGCGACAACGCAATCGCGCGCGGCCTGCCGGCAGGCTCGGTGACCGACGACACCATGCAGTGCGTGCTGATCGCGGAACTGCTTGTGCGAGGGAATGGCGAGATCGAGCCTCGGGCTCTTGCCGACGCGCTGCTGAACTGGGAAGGCGAGATGATCCGGCGCGGACGGGGTGATCTGCTCGGCCCTTCCACCAGGCGGGCGCTCGCGGCCCTGTCAGCAGGTGAGGATCCGTCGCAGACCGGGCGTGAGGGCAGGACCAACGGTGCGGCCATGCGCATCACGCCCGTCGGCATCGCGAACCGGTTGGATCGTCTGCTGGACGCCGTCGTCGCCGCCGACCGGGTGACGCACGACACCGCCATCGCGCATGCCGGAGCAGCCGTGGTGGCGACGGTGGTCTCGGCCGGGGTCGACGGGGCCACGCTCGACGAGGCGGCACAGCCGGCGATCCGGGCCGCGGGCCACTTCGGCTTCGCCGAGCTGTTCGAACAGGCGACTGTGCTCGGCACCGGCGTCGAGACCGCGGAGTCGGTGCCGACTGCCTTCGCGATCGCTCGGTCCTGCCACGGCGACCCTTGGCGGGCATGCACGACAGCGGCAGCGCTCGGCGGCGACACCGACACCATCGCCGCGATGGCGGGGGCGATGACCGGCGCGTGCACCGGCCTGTCGAAGCTGCCGCCGGCGGCCGTGCGCAAGGTCCGTGTGGTGAACGACCTCGACTTCGAGCCGATCGTCGCTCGCCTGCTCGCGCTGAGAGACGGGTGATAACTCGGCTCGTCTCGCTCGGCAGCGTGCTCGTCGACCTGGTGCTGGCGCTCCCCCACCTGCCCGAGCGAGGCGGCGATGTGCTCGCCTCGCAACGCGCGATGGCTGTAGGCGGCGCGTTCAACGTGCTGTCCGCGGCCTCCAGGCTCGGCCTGCCCGGCCTCTACGCGGGGCCGCATGGCACGGGGCCGTTCGGCGACCTGGTGCGCGCCGAGCTCGCGCGCGAAGGGATCGCGGTCAGCCAGGCGCCGAACCCCGACCTCGACACGGGCTGGACGATCGCGATGATCGAGCCCGACGGCGAGCGGACCTTCGTCACGGTCACCGGCGCCGACGCCGTCGTCGAACCCGAGGCGCTGCGCCGCATCGCCTACCGGGATGGCGACGCGGTCTACGTGTCGGGCTACGACCTCGCGTATCCGGGCGCGGGTCCTGCAATCGCAGAGCACGCCGCGGCGCTGCCGCGTGACCTCTTCGTCGTCTTCGACCCCGGGCCGCTCGTCGCCGATATACCGAGGGATCGACTCGATCCGGTCCTCCAGCGCGCAGACCTGCTCAGCCTCAACGAGCGGGAGCTCGATGCGCTGGGAGGCATCGACGCGATCAACAATCGAACCGTCGTCCTCCGCCGAGGTCGCGCCGGCGCCACCGTTTATCGGACGGGCGCAAAGGCGGTCGCGGTACCCGCCGTAAGGCTGAACGACGCCGTGGATACCAGCGGCGCGGGAGACGTACACGTGGGGGCGAGCCTGGCCGGCCTCGCGCAGGGCATGGAGCTGCGTGACGCGGTTTGGCTCGCCAATCGAGCGGCCGCCTACGCGGTGTCCCGCAAGGGCCCGGCGAGCGGCCCGACGCCCGCCCAGCTCGAGGCGTTCGGGGCCGGCCGCTGGTAGTAGGATTTCGACGCGTCGGCATTCGTTGTTAGAGGGGGCAGCAATGGCGACTGATGTCATCGTCCGGCCGCGCGAAGGCCTGCAGGTCGAGCTCAACGGCATCAACGTCATCTCAACCGCGGAGCGAAAGGGGAAGCCAAGCGACCTCTTCTGGCCGTGGTGCGCGGCGAACATCGCGGTCCTCGGCATCAGCTACGGCTCCTTCTTCCTCGGCTTCGGTGTGTCCTTCTGGCAGGCGACCTTCGCGGGTGTGGTCGGGACCGTGCTCTCGTTTTTGCTGGTCGGCCTCGTGGCGCTTGCCGGCAAGCGAGGTTCCGCGCCGACGATGGTGCTGACACGGGCCGCGTACGGAGTCCAGGGCGGAAAGCTGCCCGCCGCGCTGTCCTACATCCTGCTCGTCGGGTGGGAGACGGTCCTGGTATCGCTGGCGACCCTGGCGACGGCGACCGTGTTCGATCGCCTGGGCTGGGGAGGCGGCGATGCGACAAAGATCATCGCGTTCATCGTCGTCGCCGGCGTCGTCGTGTTCTCGGGCGTCTTCGGCTTCAACGTGATCATGCGCGTGCAGACGATCCTGACCATCGCGCTCGCGGTGCTGACGGTCGGCTACGTGCTGCTCACGGTCGGCCACATCAACTCGTCCGCGATCACATCCATCCCTGACGGCTCCCCGCAGGCCGTGCTCGGCACCCTGATCTTTGCGATGACCGGGTTTGGTCTCGGTTGGGTCAACAGCGGCGCCGATTATTCGCGCTATCTGCCGCGCGACGCGTCGAGCAAGGGCGTTGTCGCGTGGACCACGGTCGGCGCGGCGGTCGCGCCCGTCCTGCTCGTGGTCTATGGGTTGCTGCTCGCCGCTTCCGACAAGAACCTGAACTCGGCGATCGCGTCGGACCCGATCGGAGCTCTGACCACGCTGCTTCCGACGTGGTACCTGGTGCCGTTCGCACTGGTCGCCATCGGTGGCCTGATCGGAGGCGCGATCCTCGACATCTACTCGTCCGGCCTGGCACTGCTGACCCTCGGGATCAGGATCCCCCGCTGGATGGCGGCCGGGATCGACGGCGTGATCATGATCATCGGCACGATCTACATCGTCTGGTTCGCCGGCAACTTCATCGGACCGTTCACGGGCTTCTTGATCACGCTTGGTGTGCCCATCGCGGCGTGGTGCGGCGTGTTCCTGGCCGACCTTCTGCTGCGCAAGCGCGACTACGCCGAGGCCGATCTGTACGAATCACGCGGCCGTTACGGCCCGTTCAACTGGGTGGCGGTGGGCACGACCGTCGTGGCGACGTTCCTTGGGTGGGGCCTGGTCACGAACGGCTTCGCCGACTGGCTCCGCTGGCAGGGCTACCTGCTCGACCCGCTGGGCCTGGGGCCCAAGGACAACGGCCCGTGGACTTACGCCAACCTGGGCGTCTTCGTGGCGCTGGCGGTCGGGTTCCTGGGCCAGTTCATCCTCAGCCGTTCGACGATCTCCAAGCAAGAAGCGTCCTGACAACTGCGCGGGTTCCTTCTCGGTCTGTTCCTGATCGTTGCGATCGGCGTCTCCGTCCTCTCGCTCCGGCCGGGCGGACTGCGACGCCAGCTCGGATTCGCGGCGCGACGGCTCCGCATCATGCTCGTGCTGGGTGGGATCTACGTCGTGGCTTCGACGGTCGTCAGGGTGGTCGCGCCCGACGGACCGGTCGCGGACTACGCCCCGCCCTTGCTCGCGATTGGTCTGGTCATCGCGTTCCTCTTCATCGCCCGCGACCCCGCATCGACAGAGGCTCATAACCCGGCTTCCACTGCTGGACGAACCCCGGAAAACGAACCTTGATCTCATCCCACGTCGCGTCGGGCAGGAGGCCCTCCAGCGCCTGGCGCATCTGGCAGTTCCGGCAGACCCCAGACCGCTTGCTCGCCCACGCGCCGCAACCGCTCGCGCAGGGCTGCAGATGGTGGTGGCACGCGAAGCACAGCACCTGAAGGTTCTCCTCGCGATCGTCGCCGCCCCTCAGCACCGCCAGCCGGTGATGCACCTGGAGCACGCGCTCCGCGCCTGAGACGCCACAGACCTCGCACGCGCCGCCGCGGGCTGCGATCAGCGCCCGGCGCCGCGAGGCGGTCAGGGGCTGTGCGCCGGCGCGGCGGTTGTTGGCCGTCAGCAGGCGGTCCCGCGTGGTGCGGGTTCCTACAAATGAGGCAAAGTCCCCTCGGTAATCCGCAGAGCAGTTCGAGCACAACACGGTCAGGTTGGCGGCCGTGCACGGGGCGGACTCCGCAGCGCGAAACACGTAAAGAGCCCAGCGCCACTCGAGGCCGCACCGCTCGCAAGCACCGCCGCATCGGCGCTCGAGCGCGATGCGAACACTCGGCGCAAGCCGGAGTTTCCCGAACATGCGTTTGCCCCTCGAGCATCGTATCTCCGCCACTTACGATTCGCAACGCAGATGCCCGCCGCAGTCTGGACCGGATCGCTCTCGCTCGGCCTCGTGGTCGTGCCCGTCCGGCTCTATCCCGCGATCAAAAAGAAGACGGTCCGCTTCCACGAGCTGGATCGAGCCGGGCGGCGGATCCGGCACGTGCGGGTGTCGGAGGGGGAGATCGAGTGGGAGATGCCTAGGGACGCTCGCAACGAGCCGTTATCTCCCCCAAGCCGAGACCAGCGGTCCACTGGCCCTACCCCTCTCCCCGACCCTCTCCCCGCTGGGGACAGGGAGGCAATCGCGTACGAGGAGATCCGCAAGGGCTACGAGGTCGCGCCCGGCGAGTA
>DASWDZ010000098.1:0-4752 GCA_036395015.1 Candidatus Dormiibacterota bacterium
CCTACGCGCAGGCTCAGGAGCGCAGAAGAGTACTGCTCGACGCCTCTACTTCCCTGTTCGGCTTGCGCCGCAACCGTAACCCGTTCTCCCGCCACGACTTACCGTCCATCAGCGGCTCCCATGCACCCGTCTGAACACGCCCATCTCGAACGCGCCCAGGTTCAGGGCTGACACCGCATGCAGATTCGCAACGCCTACCGCATCTCCCCGAAGCCCCAGGATTGCGGTGGTCATGCCCGCTTACCTCTCCCGCGTCTCAGCGTGCCGATGATCTCCCGCAGCTCTCTCCGCTGTTCGGCCGTCAGCTCCTTCGACGACTGCACCGCAATGTCAGCCGCCATGTTCAGTAGCTCGTGCTCGCCAACCGTGACCGTGACTCGCCCGTCCTCGACTTTCACGCCCATGTCTTGCACGATGAAGTTCTCGACCCAGGCCCGTCTCCGGCAGGCTCGTGAGCGCCGACCATCGTCCGGCCTCACCATCTTGTTCTTGTGCGTCTTGAACACGTACCTCCGCTTCTTCACCGGCCTCTCCCTTCCACGGGTTGTCTCGCTGACCGTGGTCCTGGCCTGGCAGATGAGGCCCCGGCGCGTATCATCGCCTTCAGTTCACGCAGCATCATCTCGTCGGTCTTCATCGCGATAGGTCCTCCGTCGTGAACACCGAGGGCGGCGTCCGTCGTGGTACCGGCTCTCCGGTCTACATGTGGGGGAGCGTACAGACCACGGCTGTCTTGTGGTTCAGGTACGGGCAGTAGAGCGCGCACTCGGTACATCCCTGCCGGGTGCACGTTCGGTGATGATTGTCCCGGTAGTAGAAGCAGCGCTGGTAGTCCGCGTTCATTGGGATCATGCAATGCTGGCAGTGACGCAGGACGTTCGCGTCTCGGGCCTCAACATCATCACCGCGCGGATCAAAGCCCTCGCCCCTACGTAGCGGGCGGAACTCGGACGGCTTCTCTACGGCCTTCCCGAAGACCCTCGTCACCGCCGTCACGCTGGCCCCGCCCGGCGGCTTGATCGAGAGCAGGACACCGCCCGCCAGGACGTTCGCCACGTCGTCGTGCTCACCGCTCGCGTGGGTGATCTTCTCGCCGCCCTCGCGCTTAGTCAGGCTCACGAGCTGGTTCAGGCCACGCTCGACCGTGAGACTCTTCCTCGGGTCCGGCAGCTCGACCTTCTTGCCCGTGACGACGGGAGCGAACTGGCGATAGAGCACTGTCGCCGTCCGCTTCTCGACCACGTACGAGATCCCGCGCTTCTGAAACATCGACGCGTAGACGCCGCCGCTGAAGTTGTCGCCCGTGATCAGGCCGATGCCGAACTCGCGGGCCTTCTCGACGAGGAAGTCCACCAGCGCTTCGGAGTCATACGGTGGCTTCTTTTCGAAGAGCCACGCGACGGCCGCGCCCTTGTTGTCGGGCAGCGTCTTCGTGATGCAGGCCGCCGCCGAGTCCTGCCCGCCACCACCGCCCGCCAGGTCCACGAACATCCGGTGTGTCCTTCCGTCGTACGGCAGGACGTCGCGGCCCTGGACCACGCACGCCTCGACCGCCTCCAGGGAGAGGTAGTCTTCCAGCTCCGTGCGGTACTCGGCCCCGTACTCCGACGCGAAGGCGCTCGGGTCGTTCGCCTTCTCTTCGGCCAGTCCGGCCTCGAACGTCGGAAACAGGATGCGGTGCTCCTCGCTCTCGACCGGCCGCGCTTCCCACGTGGCGGCTCGGATGAACAGGATGCGGTCACCGTTCTTGCCCCAATACTTCTTGTCGGCCTCGAACATCGTGCCCTGCCGGCGGTACGGGGACGAGATGCAGACCAGGATGGCCCCCGGGACGCCGAGCATGGACGGCCGGAGCGCCTTCAGGACTTCCGTGTCCGGGTTGTGGCGCTCGTCGGACCACCAATGCGCGATCTCGTCGCACACCGCCGCGAGGATCGTGCGGCCTCGAACTCGGCGACGGTCGGCAGGCTTAATCAGGATCTCGATGCGGTTGTTCAGCGTCAGCCGTCGCATGCCGTACTTTACCGAGCGCTTCGCGACCATGCCCGCGCACTCGGGGATGCTGTCAATCAAACTGGACACGTATTCGAAGAGCACGTCGGCCTGGTCGGCGTCCACCGCGAGCAGCATCACACGCCCAAGCTCGCCCACCTTGAATCGGTACTCGCGGAAGCACGCCAAGTAGACCAGGAGCGCGGCCGTGAACCAGTCCTTGCCGCCTCTTCGACCGACCGCGAGCCACACTTCACGGGCCGGCGTCGTCTGTTCGATCGTCCGTCCAGTGTGCTTCGTGAAGACCGCCATCTCGTCAGCGGTCAACGGCTCGGCGAAGATCGCCTTGGCGACGATGCGCCAGAAGTCCCAGGTGCCACCGGCGAACCAGTCCTTGAACACCGTCGCGAACATCTCCGAGAAGGACGGCCCGGCGGTCGGCTTCTTCGGCTTCTTCGGCTTCAGTGTCTCGCCCTTGACGATCTTGATGCGCTTGCTCACCGTCGTCGACCCTCCCGTTGAACGCTCCGGCAGAACCTCGACCGTGACCGCCCCGTGCTTGACCGCGGGCCGGATTCATCGGACAGGAACGCGGCGACGGCGTTGTACGGGTCGGCAGTCGGGTGTCCCGCTGCTCGGGCTCGGGCGGCACCTTCGACGGCCTCGGTCCAGCGCTGAACCCTGTTGACGGTGACCGCCACCGCGTTCGCGCAGGTCTGTCTCCGGACCGCGTCCGAGTCGGTCAACCCAGTGAACGTCATCGTGATCGTCGCCTCTGTCGTCATGTCATCGCCTCTTGTTGTTTGAGGGCTCGCGCTTTCTGTTCCTCTGCGTCTGCCCCCCGCTCCAGTGCGCGAATCTTGCGCTCTTCGAGCTCGCGAAGCTCCGCGTCCCGGCGCTCCTGCGTTCGGTGCGCAGCATCCTGGGCCGACTTCTCCCGCTGCTCGCGCTGCGATTCAATAAAGCGCTGTCCGAACTCGCCGGGTGAATTCGGCCCCACAACGGCAGGGGCCGGCGTCGACGGTTTGCATCCGGCAGCCGAGCTCTTCGAGGCACGCCCTGAACGAGACCCGGGGCTCCGTCAGACCGATCCACTCCTGGCGGTGGCTCGCCAGCCGGCCGCTCGAGAGCCGGGTCGCCAGCAGGGCGGCCGCCCCCCGCGCCGCGTCGGTGACGGCCGCATAGAGTCGGCGGGCGTGTCAGGACGCAACAGCTTATCGAACGGGAGCCGGAGCTGGCGTCGCCGCGGTGGGCGCCGGCGCGGTGGACTTGACGACCACGGGGTATTTCGCGCACGCCGCCAGGCCGACGAGCGAAGCGATCACCGCGAGCACGAGCGTCGTCGACTTTAGGGGCGAGTACATGAATGGTCCTCCCATTGCCGGGGTTGGGCGCCGTCTCAGTTCCAGTTCTTCTTACCCTTCGGGCCCTTGGCCTGACCGGGCGGCACGAATGACGGCGCGCCCATCTTCTTGGCCTGGCCGGGCGGGATCTTGTAGTAGGTGGTCGGCACGGCGAGCACCGGCTTGGGCACACGCTCGGACGCGATGATGCTCCATGAACCGCCGGAGCTCGCCGCGAAGAACCAGGAGCCGTTGTGGAAGCTGTAGTAGCGGCCGCCGTGGACGAACAGATTGTAGTTCGAGCTCGGCACGTAGTGGACGGGGCTGTTGGGCACGGCCACCACATGTGGCGGTGAGGCGACGATGAGCGCCGGCGGCGGTGCGACGTTGATGCCGATGTTCACGTCGGCCTGTGCCGGCGCGGCCGAGAGCAGGCCGGCGGCGAGCAAAAGTGCCATTAGTGTCGTCTCAGTCATGGAAATCGTGTCGGGCGATCTTCAGAAGTGCAGGACCGGTGCCAGAGAAAGGGCACGAAACAACAAGGGGTTTGGGCACTTGGTCCCACCACCGAAGGGTTGCCGGGTGTCCTTTCTGGCGCGCAGCTGACCGCCGTTGTCAGTCCGCGATCTCGAGCATAACGAGGCTTGAATCCTTGCGGTGCTCTCTGCGGTCTTCGCTCGGTCCCCGCCCGGAACATGGACGGGAGCATCTTCATGAGCCTGGCGAGGGTAGTCGCACGGGACGGCGGGGTCCCGAAGACGAGCGTTACGGCTGAAAGAACACAGACTTGTGGGCCAAGAGCGCCAGGGCCTCAGCCGAACTCGCGCCGTTGCTCAGGAGCGTTGCCTGGGCGAGGCGCGCACGATCGTGGCCGTCTAGACGCGGCGTGGAAGATGACGCGAAGAGAGAGGCCGGGGGCTCCGAGCCAGCGGGGTCGCGCACTCTTCGCAGAACCGTGCCCTTTCGGGTTGTCGTGCTGGCACTGGGGACACTTCATTGCCGAGCCTCCAGTGAATCGGGCCGGGCGTAGGAGCCGGGCGAGAGTAGCCCGGAGGGTGGATCGACGAACGTTCATCACGGTTGCTGCCACCTGGTTCGCCGCACCGCTTGCCGCCGCGGGGAAGGTCTATCGGGTCGGGCTCATCTTCACGACCTTGCCAGTCTTCGAGGTGCACGCCACTCCCGGTGGTCGAGCGCTGCTGGAAGGACTGCGGCAGCTGGGCTACGAGGAGGGCAGGAACCTCGTCCTAGAGCGCCGGTCGGCGGAGGGGAAGCGCGAGCGCTACCTGGAGATCGCGGCCGAGCTGGTGCGCCTCAAGACCGACGTCATCGTCACGATCGGGACCTTCATGACCCCGCCGTCCCCGCGCGACTACCCTCGCCAGGCTCATGAAGATGCTCCCCGTGCATGTTCCGG
>DASWDZ010000099.1:0-33755 GCA_036395015.1 Candidatus Dormiibacterota bacterium
CGCAGGGATGCTGCTCGGGATCGTGCTCGGCATCCACCATGGCATCCCGACCCGGCTCGAGGACGCGCTCATCGCGACCGGCCTCGTCCACCTCCTGGTGCTCAGCGGCCTGAAGGTCGCGGTTTTCGCACGCCTCGTCCAGGCTGCGTTACGCCCCTTCCTGGGCCGCGACGCCGCCTGGCCCGCCGTCGGCCTGATCGCGCTCTACGCCCTGGTCGGCGGCGCCACTCCCGCCGCGGTGCGCGCGTGCGCCATGGGCGGTCTTGCCATCGCCGCCGCGCAGATCGGCCGGCCGACCCACGTCTGGACTTCGCTTGCGGTGACGGCGGCCGCGATGCTGGGCTGGAGCCCAGAGCTCGCGTGGGACGTCGGCTTCCAGCTCTCGTTCGCGGGTACCGCGGCCATCATCCTTCTCACGCCGGCGATCGCCCGGCGCGTCGCCTTCCTGCCCCACATCGTCCGCGAGCCGTTCGCCGTCACCTGCGCGGCGCAGATCGGCACGGTGCCCATGATGGCCACCGACTTCCACGTTCTATCTCCGATCGCGCCGGTCGCCAACGCGTTCACGCTTCCCATCCTGCCCGTCCTCGTGGCGGCTGGTTTCCTACTGAGCGTGCTTGCGCTCGCGCCGGATGCCGCGCGGGTTGCGTCAATCCCGATCACCGGCCTGCTCGCGTACATCGAGCAGGTCGGCCTCGTCCTGGCGAAGGTGCCGCTGGCGGCGATCCCGATCCCGCGGTTTCCGACCTGGCTCGGCCTCGCCTACTACGCAGCCCTCGCGCCGGTGGTCGCGGGCGCGCACGTCAGGGGCGAGCGGCGCAGGTATGCGTTTGGGGTCGCCGCCGCCGCGCCGATCCTGATCTCCGCGGTCGCGCTCGCGGGCTGGGCGAATGCTCCGCCTCAGGCGGTGGTGTTGAACGTCGGCGACGGCCAGGCGGTCTTGCTGCGCAGCCCGCAGGGTACCGTGCTCATCGACGGCGGCCCGAGCCCCGCCAAGCTCAGGGATGAGCTTGGCCTCCAGCTCCCGCCGTGGCAGCGCAACCTCGACGCCATCGTCATCACCGCGCCCGGCCTTGGCCACGTCGGCGGCCTCGCGGGACTCGACAGACCGGCCCCCGCGCTCTTGCTGCCAAAAGCAGTGCCGGCCGGCACGGCGTGGCGCAACGTGGCCCTCGAGCAGGTGGCGCGGGGCGCGTCACCCCGTTACCTCGAGGCTGGACAGCGATTGAGGATCGCCGGTTTCGACATCGAGGTGCTGGCGCCTGAGCCAGGTGCTCCCGGGGATGTGACCGGAGCCGCCGACCTGGCGCTGCGGGCGGTCGCGCCCGGAGGCAAGAGCTTCTGCGACCTCAGCGACCTCGACCTCGACGCGCAGACCGTCACCGCATCGCGTCTGCGTGGCGGCTGCACCTACCTGCTGCTGCCGTTCGGGGGACGAAGCCGTCTCTCCCCAGATCTCGAGCGCGTAGCGGTCGACGCGGCGAGTCAGCTCGTTGCGTCGCGCGGTCCAGGCCGGCTCGCGGCAGGATTCCCGCCCAACGTGCTGCGCACGGACGAGGAGGGCGCGATCACGTTGCCTTTGTAAGTACGATCGCCATCATGGCGCGCACGGCGAAGCGAGGGGGCGCTACCGCGCTCCTGCTGCACGGCGAGGAGCGGTTCCTCGTCGACGAGAAGGCGCGGGCCACGCTCGACGAATGGCGCACCGACCTGGTGTCGGATTTCGGCCTCGAGGTGCTCGAAGGAGCGGGGCTCAATGCCGCCCGCCTCCAGGCCGCGGTCCTTCAGGGCCCATTCCTCGACCCCTATCGGGTCGTCTTCGTGCGCATGGTCCCGGCCAACCGGGCCGAGGGCCTGGCGGCTGCGCTGGCGCAGGTCCCCGCAACGACGCGACTCCTGGTCACGATCGCGGGACGCGCCGGCGCGTCGAACAAGCTCGTGAAGGCGATCACCGCGGCCGGTGGGCAGGTCGAGGAGATGCAGCACCTCAAAGGGCGCGCCCTCGGCGAGTGGGCGTCGAGACGCGCGGTCGAGAAGCACGGCCTCACGCCAAACCTCGCCGCCCAGGTCATCCGCGTGTCTCCGCCGGACCTCAGCGTCATCGACGCCGAGCTGACCAAGCTCGCCGCATACAGGGCGTCAGGCTCCAAGCTGACGCCGGACGTGGTCTCGGAGCTGCTCGCCGGTGGCCGCGAGGACGAGATCTACAGGCTCACAGACAACCTGCTCCCGCGCCCCAACGCCCACGCGCTCGAGATCGCGCGCAACCTGACCCGATCAGGGGTTCAGCCCACGCTGGTTGCCTACCGGATGGCTCGCCAGATCGCGCTCGTGCTCGAGGTCAGGGCTCGCCAGGACCGCGGCGAGTCGCTGCAGCAGGTCCAGGACGACCTGCCCGAGCACCGCTTCGTCGTCCAGAAGGCGTTCGACGCGGCGATGAACGCCTCGCCGGAGCGACTCGAGGACGCGCTGAGGCTGATCCGCGACTACGAGTGGGAGGTCAAGTCGGGTCAGGTCGACGCCGAGCTCGGACTCGACGTCCTGCTGACGCGGCTCTAGGACGCTACTTCTACTTCTTCTTCGGGGCCGGGGCCGGAGCGGCCTTCTTGCCCTTGGCGGGCGGCGCCGGCGCTGCCGCTGCGAGCTTCGCAAGCTGCCGCGCGAGGCGCGACTTGCGGCGAGCCGCGTTGTTGGGATGGAGGATCTTCTTGGCCGCGGCGCGGTCCAGCGCCCGCACGGCTTCGACCGTCGAATCGGTGCGCTCCGAAGCCTCCGCCTGCGTGTCCGTGAGTGAGCGCCGTGCCTTGACGATCAGGGTCTTGACCTCGGAGCGAGCGCCTCGATTCCGAATCGCACGGCGCGCACCAGCGCGTGCCTGCTTCCTGGCCGAAGCGGTCCGCTTAGCCACGCGTCATCACCAGCCTGGGGTTCCTAACCACGAATTTAGGATTATAGGCGCCAGTGGAATTCGAGCTCGGCGGCCGTCGACCGCGGGTCCATCCGGACGCGTACATCGCCCCGACCGCGGTCCTCATCGGTGACGTGGAGGTCGAGGCTGGTGCCAGCGTCTGGTTCGGCGCCGTGCTGCGCGGCGACGAGGCGACGATCAGAGTCGGCGAGGGCGCGAACATCCAGGACAACGCCGTCATCCACTGCGCGAAGGATCTGCCGACGGTGATCGAGAAAAACGCGACTGTCGGCCACTCGGCGCAGCTCGAAGGCTGCGTGGTCGAACAGGGCGCGCTGGTCGGCATGGGCTCCACGATGCTCCAGCGAAGCCGGCTGGGCGCGGGCTCCATGCTCGCCGCCGGCGCCGTGCTTCCCGAAGGCGCCGAGATCCCGCCTGGCCACCTCGCGGCGGGCGTGCCGGCGATCGTGAAGAAGCAACTCGACGGTTCTTCGAACAACTGGGTGGAGACTTCGGCGCGGCACTACCAGGATCGCGCGGTCAGGTACCGGGCGGGTCTGAAGCCGGTCTCCAATTCGTAACCTGGCGCTTGCGCTGCCCGCGCGCGCGAAGCTGAACCTCGACCTCGAGATCGCCGGCCACAGTGCGGACGGGTTTCACGCCCTGCGCACGACGTTTCAGGCCATTGACCTGCACGACACGCTGGACTTCGAGCCGGCGGCGGAAGCGAGTTTCTCGACCTCGGGGATGCGCGTGGACGAGAAGGACAACTCGGTGCTGAACGCGCAGCGTGCGCTGGAACGGGTGGCGGGTCGGGCGCTGCCCGCGCGCATCCACCTCCACAAGCGCATCCCACCTGGCTCCGGCATGGGTGGCGCCAGCTCGGATGCCGCAACCACGCTGCGCGGGCTGAGCGCGCTCCACGGACTCGAGATCGACCTCATGCAGATCGGTCGCGAGCTCGGATCGGACGTCCCCTTCTTCCTTGTCGGTGGCCGCGCCCGCGGTGAAGGCCGCGGCGACCGGCTCACGCCACTGCCGTTCGAACCCGCGTGGTTCGCCGTCGTCTGGCCGGGGATCGAGCTTTCGACCACGGCTGTATACCATGCGTGGGACGAGGTGAAGGGCGAGGGGTCGAATCACCTGCGCCGCGCCGCCGAGCACGTGGAGCCTCGGCTCCAAGAGTTCGCGCAGCAGCTCGGGACCGAATGGCAGATGACCGGCAGCGGCTCCGCGTTCTTCAAGAAAGTCGGGAACCAAGAAGAAGGAAGGAAGAGCATGAAGAACCTCGACTGCTGGACCGCGGTGACCCGCGCGGTCGGCCCCTGGGCGTGATCCGCCACGGCGCGAAGCGCCGATGTTGAGAAAGACGGCAGCCGTCCTCGCCGGCAAGGCGACAGGTGCGCTGAGCAGGATCACGCGACGAGGCGGCGGCACGACTCTGCCGGGCGACGTCGCGCGGGCGATCGATCCCCGGATCCTGACCCGGCTGACCGAAGACCTCAGCCAGGGCGCGATCGTGATCACGGGCACCAACGGCAAGACGACGACGGCGCGACTCATCAGCTGGCTGCTCGAGGGCGCTGGTCGTCGGGTGGTCGCCAACCGCGCCGGCGCCAACCTGATCTACGGGGTCACGGCCGCGGCCCTGAACCGCGCGGGCGTCGACGGCAGGCTGAAGGCGGACTGGGGTGTCTTCGAGATCGATGAGGCGAGCCTGCCCCGCGCTGTCGACGAGGTCCAGCCCAAAGCCACCGTGCTCCTCAACCTCTTCCGCGACCAGCTCGACCGGTACGGCGAGCTGGAAACGATCGCCAGGAAGATCGAGCGCGCGCTCGGCACGCTGCCCGAATCTGCTCATGTCGTGCTCAACGCGGACGATCCGCGCGTCGCCGAGATCGGCCTCGGGCTGGCCCGGCGACCGACCTGGTACGGGCTCGAGGACACCTCCGTCGCCGCGAAGATGCTTCCCCACGCGGCCGACGCGCGCACATGTCCACGTTGCGGAGCGAGCCTTGTCTTCGATGCGGTCTATGTGGGACACGACGGCGTCTATCGATGCCCCACCGGTCACTTCGAACGTCCCCAGCCGGAGATCGCCGCGACCAACATCACCCTCCACGGGTTCGAGAGCCTCGCCGCGACCATCGACGGCACGCGCGTCGAGATGCCGCTCGGCGGTCTCTACAACTGCTACAACGTGGTGGCCGCGTTCGCGGTCGGCAGGAGCATCGGTCTCGAGGCTGCGTACATCGCCGACCGGCTGCGCACGTTCAAGGCCGCGTTCGGACGCCAGGAGCGCATCGAATTTCGCGGCCGGCACCTGGTCCTCGTCCTCTCCAAAAACCCCGCGGGATTCAACGAGACGGTGCGCACAGCGGTCGACCTTGCCAGAGGCCAGAACTTCGTCATCGGGCTCAACGACCGCAAGGCCGACGGGACCGATGTCTCGTGGATCTGGGACGTCGACTTCGAGATGCTCAAGGACCGGGCGAAGGTCGTCATCCCCGCCGGGGTGCGCGCCCACGACCTCGCGGTGCGCCTGAAATACGCCGGCGTGAGCGCCGAGGCGCCGCAGACCGAACCCGACAAGGCGCTCGATCTCCTGGTCAGGTGCACGAGCGAAGGCGACACCGCCTATCTGCTGTGCACGTACACGGCGATGCTCGACCTCCGCGCCGATCTCGTGAGGCGGGGTTGGGCGCAGCCATACTGGGAGACCTGACTTGTCGAACAAATTGACGGTCGGCTGGCTCTACGCCGACCTGATGAACATCTACGGCGACCGGGGCAACATCCTGACCCTGAGCAGGCGGGCAGAGTGGCATGGCTTCGAGCCGAGAGTGGTCGAGATCGAGAGGGGCGCGAGCGACCAGATGGACGACGTCGACGTCTTTTTCTTCGGCGGCGGCCAGGACCGCGAGCAAGCGCTGATCTACGACGACCTTCGAGAGTTCAAGCAGGACTCACTTCGCCGCGCGGTCGATAACGGCGCCCAGGTGCTGGCGGTGTGCGGTGGCTACCAGCTGCTCGGCCACTACTACCAGACCGCAGATGGCGAGCGATACGACGGCATCGGTCTGCTCGACGTCAGGACCGAGGCCGGAAAGAAGCGCTTCATCGGCGACGTCGTCGTGCAGACGGATATCGAGGGCTTGACCCCGAGCACGCTCGTCGGATTCGAGAACCACAGCGGCCGCACCTTCCTGGGCCCCAAGGCCAGGCCGCTGGGCAAAGTCATGCGCGGCAAAGGCAACAACGGGTCCGACAAAACAGAAGGGTGCGTGCAGGGCGGCATCATCGGCACCTACCTGCACGGATCGCTGCTACCGAAGAATCCGCACCTCGCGGATCACCTGATCGGGGCGGCGCTCAGGCGACGGGGCGCCGGCGCCCCCCTTTCGCGCCTCGACGATGGGCCGGAGCTGGCCGCGCACGGCTGGATCCTGCAGCGCGCGCAACGACGGTAGTCCGGACCCCGTTTCCGCCGTTCAACGCCACCTGCCGCTTCGACATCAGCGCCTCGCGCAGCAGCTGGTCGATCGACTCCAGCAACACGAACTGCATCTGCTTGCGCAGGTCGGCGGGGATATCGTCGAGGTCGGCCTCGTTGTGGGACGGCATGAGCACTCGGCGCAGCCCCGCGCGGTGAGCTCCCAGCACCTTCTCCTTGATGCCGCCGATCGGCAGCACCTTGCCGCGGAGCGTGATCTCGCCGGTCATCGCCACGTCGTCACGCACCGGACGCCTGGTGAGGATGGAAGCCATCGCGGTCAGCACCGTGACTCCCGCGGATGGACCCTCCTTGGGCTGCGCGCCCGCCGGCACGTGGACGTGGATGTCGTTCTGGTTGAAGATCGCGGGATCGATGCCGATGTCGCCGGCGTGCGACTTCAGGTAGGAGAGCGCGGCCGCGGCGGACTCCTTCATCACCTCGCCCAGCTGACCGGTGAGCTTGAGCTCGCCCTTGCCCGGCGTCAGCGTCGCCTCGACGAAGATGATCTCGCCGCCGGTCGGCGTCCACACGAGGCCGGTCGCGACGCCAGGCCGGTCGATGCGCTCGGCGACATCGTCGAAGAACCGGCGCTTGCCGAGGGCGGCGCGGACCTTCTTGGTGTCGTCCATCCGCTTCAGCCGCTTGCCCGATGCGATCTCGGCCACGTCGCGACGGATCAGGGAAGCGATCTCCCGTTCCAGGTTGCGCACCCCGGCCTCGCGCGTGTACTCGCGAATGATGAGGCGGACCGCCTCCTCGGAGATTGTCACCTCCCCGTCGCGCAGGCCGTGCGCGGCGACCTGCTTGGGGACCAGGAACCGCTCCGCGATCTGAACCTTCTCCTCTTCGGTGTAACCGGAGAGGTAGAGGACCTCCATGCGGTCGCGAAGCGCGGGCGGGATCGTCTCCAGCGAGTTGGCGGTCGTGATGAACATGACCTTCGAGAGGTCGAAGGGCACGTCGAGGTAGTTGTCGCGGAAGTCCTTGTTCTGCTCGGGGTCGAGGACCTCGAGCAGGGCTGAGGACGGGTCGCCGCGCCAGTCGGCGCCGATCTTGTCGACCTCGTCGAGCATGAACACCGGGTCGTTGGACTCGGCGCGCCGGATCGCCTGCAGGATGCGCCCCGGCATGGCGCCGATGTAGGTGCGGCGGTGGCCGCGGATCTCCGCCTCGTCGTGCACGCCGCCAAGCGAGGCTCGCGCGAACTTGCGGTCCATGGCGCGGGCAATGGACTGGCCGAGCGAGGTCTTGCCGACGCCAGGCGGGCCGACAAAGCAGAGGATCGGCTCCCGGCCGCGGTCGGTCGAGCCCCGCACCTGCTTCAGGTGGCGCACCGCGAGATGCTCGACGATGCGCTGCTTGACCTTGTCGAGGTCGTAGTGGTCGGCGTCCAGGATCTGGCGCGACTTCTTGACGTCGACCTCGCCGCCGGTGGAGACGTTCCAGGGCAGGGAGACCATCAGCTCGAGGTAAGTGCGGATGACGGACGACTCCGGCGACGCCGAAGGGATGCGCTCCAGGCGTGAGATCTCGCGGTCGGCTTCCCGCCTGGCCTCAGCCGGCAGCCCTGCCTTATCAATCCGCTCGCGCAGCTCGCTCAGCTCGGCGTGCTCGGTGTCGAGCTCGCCCAGCTCGCGCTGGATCGCCTTCAGCTGCTCGCGCAGGAAGTACTCGCGCTGCGCCTTGCCCATCTGCTCTTCGGCCTGCGTCTGGATCTTGCGGCCGAGCTCGAGGACCTCCAGCTCGTGGGACATGTGGCCGAGGAGGCGCTCCAGCTTCAGCTTCGACGAGTCGAGCTCGAGAATCTCCTGGCGCTGCTCGGTCGTCAGCCGGATGTGATTGGCGATGTAGTACGCGAGGTGCAGCGGGTCGTCGATGGCGGCCGCCGCGCCCGCCAGCTCTGCGGGAAGGTGAGGCGCGAGGGACACGAGCTGCTGGAAAGAGGCGATCGCGCGCCGCATCATCGCCTCGCGCTCGATGGTCAGGATGTCCTCGCTCTGCTCGGGCATCATCTCGACAGCGCACGTCAGGTAGGGCTCCTCCGACTCGACCTCCACCAGCCGGATGCGGCGGAGTCCGAGCACGGCGAGCTGAACCGTGCCGTCGGGCAGCTTCAGAAGGTGTTGGACCCGGACCATGGTCCCGACGTGGTGGAGGTCGCCGAAGTGGACCTCCTCGGCGGTCTCGTCGAGCTGGGTGGCGACCGCGATGTGGCGCTCGACACCGGAGAGGTCTTCGAGCAGCTGCAGGGACTTCTTGCGGCCGACCGAGAGCGGGATGAAGATGCGCGGAAACACGACCGTCGACTTCAACGGCAGCACCGGCAGATGGCTGGGCACCGCCCCTTCCAGGTTGGGTGCCGGGACCTCGCTCACAAGAAGGTGATGCTACGCCCCACACCCCCTCACCCCATCGGGGAGAGGGTGGGGAGAGGGGCTCAAGCTGGCATAATCGCCTCGAACTGAGCGCCCCCCTGACCGCCGTCATCCTCGCCGCCGGCCACGGCACACGCATGCGGTCGCGGATCCCGAAAGTCCTGCACCCGATCTGCGGACGACCCATGGTCGATTGGGTGCTGGCGGTGGTCGAAGAGGCCGGAGCCAAGGACATCAAGGTGATCGCCAACCCGCACCACGCCGACGTTGCGGCGCACCTCGACAAACGGGTGGAGGTGGTCTATCAACGCGATCCTCGCGGCACGGCGCACGCCCTGCAGCAGATCCCCGCCGGCGAGCTGCGGGGGCGCCAGGTCCTGGTCGTCAACGGCGACTCCCCGCTGCTCACGGCGGAGAGCGTGCGCAAGGTCATCGAAGCCCACCAGGCGGCCGAGGCTCCGGCCACCATCGCGACCGTGGTCGACCCGACGCGCGACGACGGCCGCGTGATCCGCGGCGCAGACGGCTTGCTCGAGGCGATCGTGGAGCGCAAGGACGCGACGGCCGACCAGCGGGCAAACGTGCATGAGTTCAACGTCGGCCTCTACTGCTTCGACGGCAGCAGGCTGGTCGACGAGCTGGGCAAGGTCAGCGACGAAAACAACGCCGGTGAGCTCTACCTGACCAGTGTCTTCGCCGACCTGAAGCCGGTGAACATCGTCACGCTGGACGACCCGCGCGAGGCGATCGGCGTCAAGGACCGTGTACGCCTGGCGGCCGCGACCGACATCCTGCGTCGCCGCCTCCTCCAGGGGCTGATGCTTGGAGGCGTCACCATCGTCGACCCCGACAGCACCTTCATCGACGCCACGGTCAGCATCGGCCAGGACACGGTCATCGAGCCGTTCACTGTCATCAAGGGCGAGACACGGATCGGCGCTGAATGCCGCATCGGCCCGCACGTCCATATAGAGGACGCGCGCGTGGGCGACCGCTCCGACTGCGGTCCGTTCGCCAGGCTTCGGCCCGGCACCGAGATCGCCGAGGACGTCCACATCGGCAGCTTTGCCGAGCTGGTCCGGAGCAAGGTTGGTCGCGGCAGCCGCGTGCCGCACGTCTCCTACTTGGGCGACACCGACCTCGGTGCGGACGCCAACATCGGCGCGGGTACGATTACCGCCAACTTCGACGGCGCAAACAAGAACCGGACCGAGATCGGCGATGGCGCTTTCGTGGGCGTCGATACGATGCTGGTCGCACCCGTCAAACTTGGCAAGGGCGCGCGGACGGGAGCGGGCTCGGTGGTGACCAAGGACGTGCCCGACGGCGCGACAGCCGTCGGAGTTCCAGCAAGGGTGGTACGAAGAAAAGCGGTGGATTCGGCGAATACGGACTCGGACGCGAGTTGATAGGGAGGCTTCAGACCGCGGTCGAGTACACGGGCACGGAAACTTCGCCGTGGGGCGAGCTCAAGCTCATTTCAGGTGGCGCCAATCCGCGGCTGGCCGAGCGCATCGCCGAGATCCTGGACGTCCAGCTCACCGACCCGCGGCTCCGCCACTTCCCCGACGGCGAGATCAACGTCAAGATCGAGGACTCGATGCGGGGTCACGACGTGTTCGTGATCCAGCCCACCAGCCCGCCGGTGAACGAGCACCTGATGGAGCTCTTCATCATCCTCGACGCCCTGCGCAGGGCCTCGGCGGGACGCGTCACCGCGGTCATCCCCTACTACGGCTACGCGCGCAAGGAACGCAAGACCCAGCCGCGGGAGCCGATCTCGGCCAAGCTCGTCGCCAACTTCATCACCCTCGCCGGCGCGGACCGGCTGCTGCTCTTCGACCTGCACGCCGAAGCCATCGAAGGCTTCTTCGACGTGCCGACCGATCACCTGTCGCCGCACCGGATCTTCGCCGAGCACCTGAAGAAGCTGAACCTCAAGCACATCACGATCGTGGCTCCGGACGCCGGCGGCGGACGCCGCGCCGAGGCGGTCGCCAACGACCTCGGCGCGCCGATCGCGTTCGGTTACAAACGACGCCCCGACGAGCAGTCGGTAGAGGTGATCGCGATCTCAGGGGAGGTGAAGGGCCGTGACTGCGTCGTGGTCGAGGACATCATCACGACCGGCGGCACCGTCTCCCAGCTGGCCGTCGCACTGCGTGAGCAGGGCGCCAACCGCGTCCTGATCGCGGCCACGCATCCAGTGCTGACGGGCGACGCCGTGGAGAGACTGAAGAGAGCTGACGTGGAAGAGGTGATCGTGACGGACACAGTGCCCATCCCGCCCGAGAAGATGAGCCCCTCCTTGAAGGTGCTGTCGGTCGCGCCTCTCCTCGCTGAAGCGATCATCCGGGTACACGAGAACCGGAGCGTCAGCGAGCTCTTCAAGTAGGTAGTCCGCTCCGATGAACGGGCAGGAATGGGCTGAGGTCATCGTCATGGTCCTGTGCTTTGTGCTCGCGGCGATGGCGAGCGGCACCGAG
The DNA here is from genome assembly GCA_036395015.1 of Candidatus Dormiibacterota bacterium. Taxonomy (GTDB): domain Bacteria; phylum Chloroflexota; class Dormibacteria; order Dormibacterales; family Dormibacteraceae; genus 40CM-4-65-16. Next base: position 11,266 of record DASWDZ010000099.1, read on the forward strand.
ACCGCGCTGACCTCCGTCGGCAGGCTGCGGATCCGCTACCTGGCGGAGCAGGGGAGCAAGGCCGCCTCCACGCTGGCCCGGTTGCGCTCCGATCCCAACCGATTCCTCTCCACGGTCCTTTTCACGAACACGCTGGCGCTGATCGTCGCCTCGACGGCGTCCGCGTTGCTGAGTGACTCGTTGTTCACGAGATGGGGCGTGCCCGAGGAATACCGGCTCTGGCTGACGTTGCTGGACTCGGTCTTGCTCTCGGTCGTGCTCCTGATCGTGGCCGAGGTCACGCCGAAGACGCTGGCCATCGCGCACGCGGAGCGCGTCGCGCTGGCGGCCGCGGTCCCCGTCGACCGCCTGGCGGTCTTCCTCGGTCCGATCCTGTGGGCGGTGACCTTCATCTCCCGAGGCATCACGGGCGGTCGCGGCTCGCGCGCCCCCTACCTGACCGAGGAGGAGCTCATCACCGCTCTCCACGTCTCCGAAGAGGCGGGCGTGATCGAAGAGCAGGAGCACCAGATGATCCACGGCATCATCGAGATCGGCGACAAGACGGTGCGCGAGATCATGATCCCCCGCACCGACATCATCGCCATCCCCAAAGAGGCCGGCTTGCGAGAGATCGTGAAGCTCTTCAAGCTGCACCGGCATACCCGCATGCCGGTTTACGAAGAGAACATCGACCACATCATCGGTCTGATCCACACCAAGGACCTGCTGCTCTTCTACACGCTCTCGAACACCCAGAAGTTCGACATGGACAAGGTGCTGCGGCCGATGGAGTTCACGCCCGAGCAGAAGAAGGTCGACGAGCTGCTCAACGAGATGCGGACCAAAAAGCAGCACATGGTCATCGTGGTCGACGAGTACGGCGGCACTGCCGGCATGGTGACCCTCGAGGACCTGCTCGAAGAGATCGTGGGTGAGATCCGGGACGAGTACGACACCGCCGAGCAAGACCTGCTGACGATGATCGACGAGCACAGAGTTCGCGTTGACGCGGGCTTCCCTCTCGAGGAGCTGAACGATCGCCTCCGACTGGGGATCGAGGAGTCCGGCGACTACGACACCGTCGGCGGCTACGTGCACGCGATGCTCGGCAAGATCGCCGAGGAAGGCGACTCGTTCAACTCGGGCCGTGTCAGGTGGGTGGTCGAGAAGGTGAGGGGCCGGCGAATCGAAACCGTGCGCCTGATCTCCGAGGACCCCTGGCCGGATGAGTCGTTCGAGGGCACGCCACACACCGGCGTACTGGAGGACGGAGCTGGCCACCTATCGTGACCGCGCCGTCGTCCTGCGCAAGCTCGACTACGGCGAGGCGGACCGCATCTTCACGCTGCTGACGCGCGATCACGGCAAGGTGGGCGCGATCGCGAAGGGCGTGCGGCGCCAGGCGTCCAAGCTGGGACCTTCACTCGAGCTCTACGGTCACGTCGACGTCCTCCTGGCCAAGGGCCGCGGCGAGCTGGACGTCGTCGCCCAGGTGCAGCGCGTGCCCGGCTACCGGATCGAGGGCGATGTCGAGCGGATGGCGCACGCCGCGTTGATCGCCGAGCTGGCGGAGCGGGTGTGCGAGGACCGGCACCCTGTGGACGGCGTCTACGAGCTGGCGGTGACGTCGCTGGACCAGCTGGCCCGCGAGTCCGACCCCCGACGGGCGTCGGCGTGGTTCCTGATGTCGGCGCTCGACCTGCTCGGGTACGCGCCCCAGCTGATGTCGTGCGCGTCGTGCGAGCGGCCGCTGGTCGCGAAACCGGCGGCGTTCAGCCCCGAGGCGGGCGGGTTTCTGTGCGACCGGTGCGCGCTACCGGCGATGGAGGTGGTGCCTCTGGCCGCGATCAAGGTCCTGCGCCTGATGGCCTCAGGCGACCTCGACACCTACCGGCGTTTGAAGCTGGACTCGGCGCTGATGGCTGCGATCGAAGGCGTTCTCCAGGCGCAGCTCGAGCACCACCTCGACCGGCGCCTGAAATCGCTCGCGTTCCTCAACTCGATGCGGGTCGTCCACTAACACACGCTTCTGGTGCCAAACGGGTCAATTGTCTGGCAGGAATGCACGCCTCTGGCGCCAAACGGGTCATTTACGGGCTGGGTTGGCATGACTTACTGGACTGACGAAGCTGTGAACCATGGTGGGTCCAAAGCCACGGATTCCGGCCGAGCTGATGCGACGGCCGTTTTCGCTCGAGGAGGCGCGCGCCGCGGGAATCAGCCCCACGTCCTTGAGCGGCAGGTCCTGGCGCCGGCTTGGCGCGCAACTTTATTGCTGGTCGGGGTTGGCCGACGATCCGTGGAAGCTTCTGTCGGCGTGGCTGCGCCTCCTGCCGGAGGCCGTGTTCGCGGGGGCGACGGCCGCCTGGCTGCACGGGATCGATCTCGATCCCATTCACCCTATCGAAGTCTTCGTTTCCTCACGTTCGGGCCTCCGTTCACGAGCCGGACTCACGGTTCGCCGCTCTGACATCGCGAGATGCGACGTCGCCGAAGTGCGCGGCTTGCCTGCGACGACGATCAACCGCACTCTGGCCGATCTTTGTTGCCGGCTTTCGGCGGTCGAGACGCTAGTGGCGATAGACGCGGCGGTCCGCTTGCGGCTGGTCGACAAGGCGGCTCTATGCCGCACGGGTACGCACCGAATGCGGTATCTCGCGGCGCTCGCCGAGCCGGCGGAGTCACCGATGGAGACGCGTCTACGATGGCTGCTGCGGCAGGCCCGACTGCCGCCTCCTGAGGTTCAGCGCGACCTCCACGACGCGACCGGGCGATTCGTCGGCCGAGCCGACCTCTCGTACCCATCCTCGCGTCTCGTCGTCGAGTACGACGGGAGCAACCATCGCGACCGGCTCGTGGATGACAACAGGCGCCAGAACCTGATTGCAAATGCCGGATTTCGGCTGTTGCGCTTCACGGCCGCTGACCTGTACGGGCGGCCGGAGGCTGTGGTGGCTCAGGTCCGAGCCGCGCTCCGCCAGACGTAAAGGTCGCGGAGGCAGCCGATGGTCCCGGTGTGCAGGGCGTCGTGGTCGATCATCGTCGTGAAGATGCGCCAGGCGGGCCACATCTCACCCCAGTTGGTCTTGCGCGGCTGGTCCAGGCCCGCCTCGGACTCTTGGTCGAGATCCCCACGCAGAATTTCATAGCCGTCCAGGAGGAAGTCGACGGCGCCACGCACGTCGCGCGGAATCTCCAGCTCGGGGAATGTCAGCCTGGCGGCGCCGTACGCCCACTCGTGGTACATGAACCGAGTCGTCGCCAGATGCACGACCTGCCAGGCGATGGTCGTCACGGGGGCAGGGTCGGGGTCAGGGATCTCATAGTGGTAGGTCCAGTGGCCGGGCCTGTCCTGGTAGATGGTCCAGGCGTTGGGGACCGGCTGCCAGAAAAACTCCTCGTCGGTGAGTCCTTCGAGCCGGTCGCGCAGCCTGGTGTAGGCCTCCTCCATCGTGGCGAGAAGGACCGCCCGCCTGCTCACTCGACGAATTCTGCTCCCTGCTAGGGTGGCGTCCGTGACGGTCGCCAGGGACCAGGTGATGGACAAGGTAGTCGCGCTGACGAAGCGCCGCGGTTTCATCTATCCGTCGAGCGAGATCTATGGCGGCCTGTCCGGCTTCTACGACTACGGCCCCTACGGCATCGCGCTGAAGCGCGCGATCCGCGACCTCTGGTGGCGGCACATGGTCGACCTGCGCGACGACGTGGTTGGCCTGGAGTCGACGCTGATCATGCCGTCGACGGTGTGGGCGGCCTCCGGCCATCTGACCAACTTCGTCGATCCGCTGCGCCAATGCCTGGGCGAGTGCAAGAAGCGATGGCGGGCCGACCAGGTGATGGGCGAGAAGTGCCCGGAGTGCGGCGGGCCGCTGGACGACGCGCGGATGTTCAACCTGATGTTCAAGACGCACGTCGGGCCGGTGGAGGACCGCGCGTCCGAGGTCTACCTGCGTCCCGAGACCGCGCAAGGAATGTTCGTCGACTTCAAGAACGTGATCAGCTCGACGCGTGTGCGGGTACCGTTCGGGATCGCCCAGCAGGGCAAGGCGTTCCGCAACGAGATCACGCCGGGCAACTTCGTTTTCCGCGTGCGCGAGTTCGAGCTCATGGAGATGGAGTATTTCGTGCGGCCGCGCCAGGACGAGGAGGCGTTCGACTACTGGCGCCAGGAGCGCCTGCGCTGGTACACGGACGTGCTTGGCATCAACAAGGAGCGCCTTCGCTTTTACGACCACCCGATGGAATCGCTGTCGCACTACTCGAAGCAGACGACCGACATCGAGTACGAGTTTCCCTTCGGCTGGGGCGAGCTGGAAGGCATCGCTGACCGGACCGACTACGACCTGGCGGTGCACCAGGAGCGGTCGAAGCAGGACCTGACGTATCTCGACCCAGAGACGAACGGGCGCTACCTGCCGTGGGTGATCGAACCGGCGGTGAGCGTGGAGAGGATCTTCATCACGCTGTTGATCGACGCCTACGACGAGGACGTGGTCAACAACGAGCCTCGCGTCTTGCTGCGGCTGCACCCGAACGTGGCGCCCGTACAGGTCGCCGTCGTACCGCTCTCCAAGAAGGAGGAGCTGATCCGGGCCGCCCAGGAAGTCGTGCAGTCGCTGCGCGGCCAGTTTCGGGTCGAGTACGACCAGACGGGCGGCCACATCGGCCGCCGCTACCGCCGCCAGGACGAGATCGGCACCCCGTTCTGCGTGACGATCGACTTCGACACGCTGAACGACCAGGCGGTGACGATCCGTAATCGCGATAGCACCGAACAGGAGAGGATTGCTGCGACATCCCTAGCGCCCCGCTTGGCTGAGCTTGCGGCGATCGATATCCATCAATGAAGACCGAAATCTGGCCTAGATAGCTCAGACTCACCCGCCGTCGTGGCCACAGGCTTTGGTCCGGACGGCCGACCAGCGGTTTTCGAAAACGGTGGATGGGTGTCCTACGACCGCCGGTATCCCTGGAACGGGGTGGGTTGGACGCCGATCCAGACATCGGCCAGCGGCCCATGGCTCCAGCGGGCCGGCGTCGTGCTGTTGTTTCTTGCAGTTACCGGCTACCTCGCCTACACGGTCGTCGCCAACGACGCGTACTACTCGGTTGGGTATGTCGTCGGGGTGATCGCGTTCTTCGGGGTTCTCTTGGTCATCTACAGAATCGCCGGCCGAGGGGGCTGTTTCGGAGCCGCCGTCAGAGTAGCCGTGATCGCGCTCGCTGTCCTTCGGGTTCTGGCAATGCTGAGGCAGCTTGCCGCTGGCTAGCGCTTGAACGAGTAGTTCGTCGATCCCGGCCGAAAGGCGGTAACGCACAATCCAAGCGTACGTTGAGGCGGTGAGCTCCGAGCAGACAGCCACGCGCATTCCGTGGACGCCGGTGTTCGTGCGCGTGATGGCCGCGCTAATGGTCTCGCTCTTCGTCGCCGCGATGGACGCGACGGTGGTCGGCACGGCGCTGCCGACGATTGCGCGCGAGTTGGGAAGCTTCGAGCTCTACCCGTGGATCGTTGCCGGGTATCTCATCACCGGCACGACGACGGTCCCGCTCTGGGGCCGCTTGGCCGACATCCGCGGCAGGAAACCGGTCCTGCTCGCCGGCCTCGCCATCTTCGTCATCGCGTCGGCGCTGTGCGCTTGGAGCCCATCCATGCTCTGGCTGATCGCGTTCCGCACGCTGCAGGGAATCGGAGCCGGATGCATCCAACCAGTGGTGTTCACGACCGTCGGCGACATCTTTTCGCTTGCGCAGCGCGCTCGCCTCCAGGGCTTCTTCAGCAGCATGTGGGCGATCGCGGCGATCGTCGGGCCGGGCCTGGGCGCGCTTTTCGTCTCGACGATCGGCTGGCGTTGGATCTTCACGATCAACATCCCGATCGGCATAGCCGCCGCGGCGCTGCTGTGGGGCTACGCGGAGCGCAAAGACCAAAGAGTCGAGGCCAGGCTCGACGTTCGCGGCGCGGTCCTCCTGACGGTGGGCATCACTGTCCTGCTGATCGGCTTCGGCACCGGCACCCGGAGCGCGACCCCGAACTGGCCCATTGTCGGAATCGCGCTGTTATTGCTGGGGGCGTTCGTTGCGCTCGAGTGGCGATCGAGAAACCCAACAGTGCCGTTGCGCTTGTTGAGGCATCGCATCATCGGCCCGGCAATGTTGATCGGCCTGATCGCCGGCACGCTGATGTTCGGCGTCACTGCCTACCTACCGCTCTGGGTGCAATCGGTCGAGGGTGGATCAGCCTACGAGGCTGGCGTCGCCGTCGCCGCGATGTCGTTCGGCTGGCCAATCGCGTCGTCGGTTTCCGGCTTCGCGATGGTCCGCATGGGTTACCAGCGCCTGGTAGTTATCGGCGCTCTCGCGCTGCTGGCCGGGAGCATGATGCTTGCTGTCGCCCAACCGAAAAGTGGCCTGCTGTGGACAGGCGGCGCGTGTCTGATCATCGGCGTCGGCATGGGGACCTTCACAGCGCCGCTGCTGATTGTGATTCAGTCCAACGTCGAGTGGGCGCGGCGCGGAGCCGCGACTGCGCTCAACCAATTCTCCCGCACGATCGGGGGAGCAATCGGGGTCGCCCTGATGGGCATCGTGCTGCAGCGTTACGTCGGGTCCGCACACGCGCCGCTCGAAGCTCGCGAGGGGCTCTACCGCGGCCTCCACGCCGACTTCATCGGCCTGGTCGTCCTCGCCGCCGGCGTGCTCGTCGCCGGTATCGCGGTGCTATTCGCGTCACGACGACAGCGGCTGGAGACGCGAGCATCAGAGGTGGCCTCGGCAGGCTCCTAGCGTCGACAGCGCGGACAGCGACATCTATCCCAAGATGTTTGCGACTTGAACCAGTAGGTCGGATCTAGGTGTTCGAAAGTGGTCGAGCTGTGCCGGGGACGGTGAGCCGGGGTGCCAGTCGACGCTGATGTGGTTCCCGAACTCGTGCGGCCGGCAGATCGCCCGCAACTCCTCGGTCGGCAGGAACAAGCACTCGTCGTGGAATCGTTTCTCTTCGCGCAGCCAGGCGAGGGCGACCAGGTAAGTCGAGGGGGAAGGCCGGAAGCTCGAGGCGTGGACCGTGACCGTTCCTGCTGGATGCGCGGCGTCGACACCGATCGTTTTGATCTGGATGCCCAAAACCCGACGCGTCGTCAGGTGAAGAGCTGCCAATTCGGCAGTCTCAAGGTCTGGAAACGGGCGGAACAGGCACAGATCGCCGCCCTCGGCCAGCAAGCGCGCGACTTCGATCTCGCCGAGCGCTCCCAGATCGCTTCGCCACATCGGACGCGGTTCGATAGGGAGCGCAATGGCTTCGACGGGGCTGATTCCGAATCGCTCGACCAGGCGTTCCGTTGGGATCAGGAATGGATACAAGCGGCTTCGCCCTTGCGGATTCATGCCGTAGCGGGCTGAGTAGATCGTCCGCTCGCCGTTGTGAGAAACCTCAGCCAGGCGCTTGAAGTCGCCTTCCGGAATGGCGAGCATCGTCGGGCCTAAGCCCCCTTCGGTGATCAGGCCGCTAACGAGCATCGCGTTGTCGTCCTTCAGGCTGTCCGCCCATACGACAACGTGGACCTCGCCATCGTCCAGCTTCGAGCGGCCTTTGGCCTGGATCGAGATCCATTTCTCGTCGGTCCGGCGATGCGCAAGACCATCGATGCCTCGGTCAGAAAGAGGTAGGAAGACGTGCAGCATCCCGCGGGACTGCTCGGTCAGCAGCGCCCACAGGCGGAACTCGAAGACCTGACCGGATGCGCTGACCTCGTCAGACGTCCACGGTCCGGTCAGCTGCACAGGATCTGGGCCGCCTTCAGATAGACGTCCAGGCATTTCTCGACCGAGGCAAGGTCGACCCATTCGATCTCGGCGTGGGCGCCCTCGCCGACCGGGCCATACGCAACGGTAGGGATGCCGGCGGCATTCGTCAGCGCCATGTCCATCCAGTACGCGACGCCGATCTGCTCCGGGTTGCCGGCGGCTTCGGCGACCGCAACGGCGAGCGGATGGTCGGCTGCCAGCTCGGATGGTGGTCGCTCGAGCAGCAGTCGCGCGCCGTCGATCTCGGTCAGGATCGACTCCGCGTCTTCGCCTGGGATCGTGCGCCGCTCGATCTTGACCACGCAGCGAGCCGGGTAGGTCGAGAGTTCCTGTCCGCCTTCGATCAAGGACGCATGAATCGAACCCGTGCCCAGGAGGGGGTGGCGACGGCCCACACGGAGGCTGTTCTCCAGGTCCAGGACCCGGGTCAGCGCGGGGGCCATGTGCGCGATCGCGTCCACGCCCAGGTCTGCGCGCGAGCCGTGCGCGGCGACCCCGGTGGTCTCGACCTCCAGCCACACGAACCCTTTGTGCGCGAGACAGAGGCGAAGCTCGGTCGGCTCCGTGACGATGGCGTAGTCGGCGCGAAAGCGTTCGATCACCGCGGAAGTCCCGAGGCTGGCCACCTCCTCGTCCGCGACCGCGGTGATGATCAGGTCGCCTTTCAAGCGCAGCGCTCGAGCCTCCCGCGCCGTGAGCATGATCGCGGCCAGGCTCGCCTTCATGTCATAGGCGCCGCGACCGTAGACGCGGCCCTCGCGAACGACGGGAGTGAAAGCGTCGGTCATTCCACCGGCGCCAACAGTGTCCATGTGCGCGTTCAGCATCAGGCTCTGCCCGCCACCCGATCCCCGCAGCACCCCAACCACCGAAGGCCGGCCTGGCACAGGCTCGACGATCTCCACCTCGAGGCCGGCATCCGCCAGCCACGCCGAGACGAAACGGGCGAGATTCGACTCCCCGCTGCCCGACGCCACGAGGTCAGGGTTGACCGACTCGATCTCGACCAGCCGGCAGATCAACTGTTCAAGGCCTTCAGCCAGGGCCATGGCGAAACCTTAACTTGCCTTTTCCCGTGTCGGATTACACTCCCCAGAGCCGCATTCGCGCGTAGGGCACAAGGGGTTTCAGGGAGGAGGCTGGTCATGTCTCGATCGTTGCGACGCGAGCTCACCCTGGCGTCAGGCCTTGCCACCGTGCTCGCCGCCGGACCCGCCTTCGCGACGGTCCAGGCCGCACCAACGGGCCTGGGCGCGATCAACCACATCGTGGTCATCTACGAAGAGAATCACAGCTTCGACAACCTGTACGGCGGTTGGGAAGGGGTGAACGGCCGGGCGAACGCCAGCGCGGCCAACACGATCCAGATCAGGCAGGCTGGCACGCCTTTCCTCTGCCTGCTCCAGAACGACGTCAACCTGACCTCGCCTCCGCTGCCGGCCGACTGCACGGGTGAGGCTTACAACAGCCACTTCACCAACCAGCCGTTCAGCATCGAGGCCTACATCCCCGCCGACGCCAGGACGTGCCCACAACCAGGCGTGTTCGCGCCGTTCGGCCTCACACCCAGCCCCGCCAACCTGCCCGGCGGGTGCACGCGGGACATCGTCCACCGCTTCTACCAGGGGCAGTACCAGCTGAACAACGGACAGCAGAACCGCTACGTGACCGGGAGCGACGCGGTCGGCCTGGCCATGGGCTACTACAACACCGCCGCGCTGCCGATCTATCGGTACCTGCACAGTGACGGCGCTCCGCACTACGCGATCGCCGACGACTTCTTCCAGAGCGCTTTCGGCGGTTCGTTCCTCAACCACCAGTGGCTGATCGCCGCCGGCACGCCGACGTGGCCAGGGATCCCGAGCAGCCAGCAGTCGATCGTCGACACCAACGGGATGCCGAACACCTACGCCCAGTACACGCCGACCACGGCCGTGCTCGACAGGGCCGGCACGCAGGCTTGCGGGCTTGCGACCACGAACCCGAACGTCGCTTGCGGCGAGTACGCCGTCAACACAATCCAACCGGCCTATCAGCCGTTCCGCGGCTCGCCGCAACTTCCGCCCCAGACTGGAACCACGATCGGTGACGAGCTGACAACAGCCGGCGTCAGCTGGGAGTGGTACTCAGGCGGCTGGTCGAACGCCGACGGCGATGTCAACGCCCCCGGCTGGACCAATGGCGACGGCAGCGCCGGCTGCGCCGACCCCAACTCGATAGCCAACCCGACCTGGCCGCTCTGCCCGAACAAGGTGTTCCAGTACCACCACCAGCCGTTCAACTACTACGCGAACTTCGCGCCCGGCACACCGGGTCGCGCGCACCTGCAGGACGAGCAGCAGTTCGTCAACCTCGCGCAGTCGTCGCGCTCGGAGTGCAAGCTCAACTCGGTCAGCTTCATCAAGCCGATCGGGCTCGAGAACGAGCACCCGGGATACACGAGCGAGAGCCGCGGCAGCAACCACCTGGTCGACCTGCTGCAGGCGATCAACACGAGCGCGTGCAAGCGCGACACCATGGTCGTCGTCACCTACGACGAATTCGGCGGCCAGTGGGACCACGTAACGCCTCCGGGCCAGGGCGGCACGGCCGGACCGCACGACCAGTGGGGTCCGGGCACCCGGATCCCGACCCTCATCGTGTGGCCGCGCCTGCGCGGGGAGTTCGTGGTCGACCACACGCAGTACGACACGACCTCGATCCTCGCCACCATCGAGCACCGGTACGGCCTGCCCGCGCTCAGCTCGCGCGACGGGGCCGTCAACGACCTGTCGGCCGTCTTTACGGCGAGAGCGGTCGAGACGTAGTTTCCTGACGGCGAGGGCCCGCTAGACCGGGCCCTCGCGATCCCCAAAGATCGAGCTTTCGATCACGTAAAAGAGGGCGATCGCGGCATACAGCCCGGCGCTGACGTACGGGCTGACGAGGGCCAGCGCGGTGGCAGCCGCATACAGGAAAGGGCCAGGCAGGTAGCTGCGCGTGATCCCGTCCACCGTGCGTGGGCTGGCATTGGCTTTGATCAGCCGGCGTCCGCTGGCCGCGTAACGCCACAGAACGTTGAAGGACACCGCGACCAACGTGCCTGTGATCCCGTAGGCGATCGCCGCCGACTGCGCGCTCGCGGGTTCGAGGATGTACTCGGAGAGGAGACGGGTCGGAAACGGAATGAACGCCACGACCATCAAGAAGAGCGTGTTGATCACGAGGAAGGTCCGGTTCACATGCGAGATCTGGCCCATCACCGTGTGATGGTTGGCCCAGATGATCCCGATGGTCACGAAGCTAACTGCATAGGCGACGTAGCTCGGCCAGATGTCCAGAAGCTCCTGGGGCAGGCGCGGGCCCTCGACGGCGACGTTGAGGATCAACAAGGTCGCTGCGATGGCGAACACTCCGTCGCTGAAGGCCTCGAGCCGCGCGGTCGACATGGGCGTCAATTCAAACGCAAGATCGAGGGGCGGCATTCGTTAAGCACCGGATAGACGCCGGATGTGAATACCAGAGGAGTAAGGCCTCCTCCTCCAAACCTCCCCATCTCCACAGGCTAGAGGCCGACGCTCCAACCGCCCCGGCGGGCCCCCTCCCTGATCGCCCGCCGGGCTCCGGTGGGGGTCTGCCGCTCTGGCCCCTCCGGCGCTTCGCGCCACCTCCCCATGAATGGGGAGGAGTTAGTCACTCCCGACCAGGCGGATCGTCCAGAAGTCCTCCGAAAGTCCGGGCTGCAACAGGTACGCATAAGGCATGGTGAAGTAGCCCTTCATGCCCCAGCGCGTGCCCCACGAGTTGCGCACCAGGAACCACTTCCTGACCTCGTCGTAGCCGATGGCCAGCACGGCGTGGCCTCCGACCGCGCGCTCCATCCAGCCCGGCATCGGCACGTGTCCGGTCTTCGCCACCGCCGGAGTCTCGAAGCTCTCGTACACGGTGAAGCCGAAGATGAAAGGGAACCCTGACGCGAGGCATCCCTTCATCTGGTTCAGGTCCTTGAGGATCTTCTGGTAGGAGATGGCGCGGTCGAGCCTGGCGTCGCGGTAGCACTTCGCAGGCGGCCGCCTGGCGAAGTTGGCGATGACGTAGGGCCACTCGGGCTCCGGGCAGGCCCCGTCGCTGGCCACCGACTTGATGCCGTCGCGGATCATCGCGCCGCTGTCGATGGCGACCGTGCCCTCGATCTTCCGCTCGTTGTAGTAGATGAACAGCCTCGAGGGCACGAAGTCGGAGAGGCCCTGCTTCATGCGGTCGAACTCGACCGCCGCCGCGATCGCGTTGGCGGTGCAGCTGCCAAGGTTGCCCTGGTCGTACACGGGCGGGCAGCGGCGGCGCAGGTCGGTCTTTGCCGGCAGGGCGGCCAGGTACCTCGGTGGCGCCGCGTACAGGTGGTCGCGCTGGTCGGGCACGTCGGGGATCCAGCCGTAGTGACGGATCTCGCGGGGTTGGGTCATTTTGCGTCGGGATTATCGCCTGCCCGGCCTAAACTGTCGGCATGCGCCTGATGGCTACGTTGAGGACGGCGGGCATCGTCATCGGCCTCGCCTTCGTCGTGATCAGCGCATGGGTGGTTCTCATCGGTCCCGCCATCCTGTCGCTGATGACCCCCCGCTAACACCCGCCCCTCCGTCGGCTGCGCCGACACCTCCCCATGAATGGGGAGGAGTTTCCTCAGCTAGAGGTAAGGCCAGTTCGCGACGCTTGGCCCGTCGCCGATGTACGCGTGCACTCCGTTCGGGAAGCGATGCGCCTCGAGCACGATCGCCGTCGCGCGCGCGTGGCCCTCGAGGATCACGAACACGCCGTCGGGCCGGCGCAGGGCGATGATCTCGGGCACCTTCTTGTCCGAGTGGCAGAGGCCCGACGCCAGTGAGAGCACGACCATGTTCGTCCCGTCGCCGGTGAAGACGTGGCCGACGTTGGTCGCTCCCTCGACCACCTTCCTGGTCACCGGCGAGAGGAGCTGCCAGGCACCTTCGTGCCGCGCGTAGAGCATCTCGCCGACCTCGGCGGTGCTGAGCCGAAAACGCCGCCACCTGGTGTCGTTGCCCAGCCCCTCGAAGGTACCGCTGCCCTTGCCAAACCCGTAGACCGAGCCGATGATCTCGCGCCGCAACGCGTTCTGCTGGTCGTCTCGAAGGTCCGGTGAGCGTGCTGCCTTGAGGGCCGCGGACAGGTTGGCGGGGTTGGGCGGGTTGCCGATGATGAAGGCCTGGAAGTCGGAGGATTCGATCTCCGCCTGCAGCCACGCGAGGATGACCTGATCCTCACTCGCCTCGCCCAGGTCGTCCACTAGGCATGGGAAAATAGCACCTCCATGCCCAAAGCCCATAAGTGGGTGTATCAGTTCTCCGAAGGCTCCGCGAAGATGCGCGACCTCCTGGGCGGAAAGGGAGCGGGGGCCGCCGAGATGACTCGAGCCGGGATGCCGGTCCCGCCTGGCTTCACCATCACGACCGAGGCGTGCCGCGCGTACTACGCGAGCGGCGGCAAGTTCCCCAAAGGCCTGTGGGAGCAGGTGCTGCCCGCGCTGAAGGTCCTGGAGCGCAAAGCGGGCAAGAAGTTCGGCAACGCCAAGGACCCGCTCCTGGTGAGCGTCCGGTCCGGGGCCAAATTCTCGATGCCGGGAATGATGGACACCGTCCTCAACCTCGGCCTCAACGAAGAGACGAGCAAAGGCCTGGCCGCGCTGACCAAGGACGAGCGCTTCGCGCTCGACGCGCGCCGCCGCTTCATCCAGATGTTCGGCAAGACGGTCAAGGGCATCGACGGCGAGAAGTTCGAGCACGCGCTGCAGGAGGCGAAGAAGAAGGCAGGAGTCAAGACCGACCCCGAGCTCAAGCCGGAGCACCTTCGCCCGCTGGTCGCCCAGTTCCTGGCCATATATAAGGAAGAGACGGGGCGCGACTTCCCGTCCGACCCGGTCGAGCAGCTGCGCGAGGCCATCGACGCCGTGTTCAAGTCATGGAACACCGACCGCGCCAAGACGTACCGCCGCATGGAGCGGATCCCGGACGACCTGGGCACGGCCGTCAACGTCCAGATGATGGTGTTCGGCAACATGGGCGACACGTCGGGCACCGGCGTGGCGTTCACGCGCAACCCGATCACGGGCTCGAGGGAGCTGTACGGCGACTACCTCGCCAACGCGCAGGGGGAGGACGTGGTGGCCGGGGTCAGGGACACCGAACCGATCAGCGCGCTCAAAAAGCACATGCCGAAGGTGTACGCGCAGTTCGATCGCTACGCGCGGCAGCTCGAGAAGCACTACAAGGACGTGCAGGACCTCGAGTTCACGATCGAGCGGGGAAAGCTCTACATGCTGCAGACGCGCTCCGCCAAGCGCACCGGCGAGGCCGCGGTGAACATCGCGGTCGACATGGTCAGGGAGAAATTGATCACCAGGAAGGATGCAGTGGCGCGCGTCGAGCCGCGCCAGCTGGAACAACTCCTGTTTCCGCGCGTCGATCCGGCGGCCAAGGCGTCGCCGCTGGCCAAGGGCGTGCCCGCGTCCCCCGGCGCGGCTAGCGGCGGCGCGGTCTTCGACGCCGACACCGCCGTCGAGTGGGGCAAGCAGGGCAAGGCGGTGATCCTGGTCCGCGTCGAGACCAACCCCAACGACGTGCACGGCATGGTCGAGGCGAAGGGCATCCTGACCCAGACCGGCGGCACCGCTTCGCACGCGGCGCTCGTCGCCCGCGGCATGGGCCGGCCTTGCGTGGTAGGAGCGAGCTCGATCGACGTCGACGTGCGGCAGCGGAAGTTCTCCGCCGACGGGACGACGATCAAGGAAGGCGACCAGATCACGATCGACGGCACCACCGGCGAGGTGTACGTGGGCAACGTGCCCACCATCGAGGCGCGGTCGCTCAACCAGCATCCCGCGGCGAGCTCGATCCTCAAGTGGGCGGACGAGCTGCGGCGGCTGGAGGTGTGGGCGAATGCGGACTACCCTCGCGACGCGATCAAGGCTCGCGAGAACGGCGCGCAGGGCGTCGGCCTGTGCCGCACCGAGCACATGTTCATGGAGCAGGAACGCCTACCGATCGTGCAGGCGATGATCATGGCCGACACCACCCAGGATCGCGAGAAGCAGCTCGCGAAGCTGCTGCCGATCCAGCGCGGCGACTTCGAGGGCATCTTCCAGGCGATGGCCGGGCTGCCCGTGATCATCCGGCTGCTCGACCCGCCGCTCCACGAGTTTCTGCCCAGCCTCGAGGAGCTGATCCGCGACACAACGCACCTCAAGGCCACTGGCGAGAACCCGGCGCGGCTCGCCGAGCAGGAAAAGACCCTCGCGCGGGTCGAGGAGCTGCACGAGGCGAACCCGATGTTGGGCCTGCGCGGGGTGCGGCTGTCGATCCTCTACCCGGAGATCCCGCGCATGCAGGTGCGGGCGATCATGGAGGCGGCGTGCAACCTGCGCAAGCGCAAGGTAGACGCGCGACCGGAGATCATGATCCCGCTCGCCAGCACAGTGGCCGAGCTGCGCGCGGTGCACGCAGAGCTGAAGCCGGTGGCGGAGGCGGTGCAGAAGGAAGCGGGCATCCGCGTGCCCTACAAGTTCGGCACGATGATCGAGATCCCGCGCGCAGCGCTCACCGCAGGCGAGATCGCGCAGGAGGCGGAGTTCTTCTCTTTCGGCACCAACGACCTCACGCAGACGACGTTTGGCTTCTCGCGCGACGACGCGGAGAGGGCCTTCATCGTGCGCTACCTGGAGCAGAAGATCCTGCCGCGCAACCCCTTTGAGACGATCGATGTCGCCGGCGTGGGCAGGCTGATGGAGTGGGCGGTCAAGGAAGGCCGCAAGACGCGCAAGGACCTCGAGGTCGGTATCTGCGGCGAGCACGGTGGCGACCCGGACTCGATCCATCTCTGCCACAAGCTGGGGCTGAACTACGTCTCGTGCAGCCCGTTCCGGGTCCCGGTGGCGCGCCTCGCCGCGGCCCAGGCAGCAATCGGAGAAGGGGCTGGCACGAAGTAGGCTGCCGCATGTCCCGCATTGGCCGGCAATTGCGGCATTCGCAGGCCATTCAATGCCGCATTGGCCGGCAATTGCGTTAAATCGGGTCATGGTCGTCAACGTCTGTCCCGCCGCGATGTCAACTGCGGCCCCGGAGCGGATCTGGAGCATCCTGACCGCTCCCGAGCGATTCGGAGAGTGGGCGGACGCCCGCTTCGTCGCGGCCGAACCGCCGGGGCCGGCGCAGGCTGGTCAGGTGATCAAGTTGGGGGCGCCGGAGCTGGGTCGGGAATGGCCGGTGCGGATCGAGGTGCGCGAAACGGACCCACGACATCGCTGGATCGACTGGGTCGCTCATCTACCTTTCGGTGTCGAGAACCATCAGCGCACGACCCTGACCGAAACCCCCGAAGGCGGCACACTCGTCCGTTTCAATTGAGACTTCCACCTCCCGCCCGGGTGGCGGGGCCGGTTGGTCAAACTGTTCCTCGGCCGGGAACTGCGGCGCGGACCTGAGGAATCACTCCAGGCGCTGATCCGCGCCGCCGAAGGCTAGCTCTTCGCCTTCAGCTCCTGCATCGCTTTGGCGAGGTTGCGCTCGCGCGTCTCCACGGTCTTGCCGCCGGCGATCGGCGCCGCGAGCGCGTATTTCCGGCTGTACGAGAGGCTTTCGAAGTACTTCTTCGCCTTGGGGTCCTTGGCGAGCGCCTTCGCAAGCTCTGGCGGGACCTCGACGTCGCGCTTTTCCGTGTCGAGCACGACGTCGACGTCGATGGTGTCACCCGCCGCGACTCCCGTGTTTTGGCGTACCTCGTTGCTGACCCCGAGCATGTAGGTGCCGCCCATCGGCGCGATGGCGCTGCGGTACGTGTAGCCGTTGATGGTCACCTTGACGAGCGGTCGCTTCGTCGAGCCGAGGCCGAGAACGATCTTCTCCGGCACCTCGACGCCGGCCGCGGTCTTGCCGGCAGCCAGCACCTTGGCGCGGAAGCGGGTCATTGGACGGCGGCCTTCTTCGGTCCCAGCTGGGGCGAGGTGGGCGCCAGCTGCACGACGCGGAGGTGATTGCCGAACGGGTCGCGGATCCCGAAGTCGGTTCCGTAGTCGCGCTCGGTCAGGTCGTCCGCGATCTCGACGCCTTTCGCCTTGAATTCTTCGTAGGTCTTCGTGGCGTCCGCGGTCGTGAACCCGGCCGCGAAGCCGCTCGCGCCCTTGCTGACCATCTCGCGGACCGTGGCCGCGGTCTTCGGGTCCATGGAGGGCGGGCCGGGCAGCTCGAGCAGGATGTCGCGCGTCGGGTCACCAGGGACCCGGACCGTCAGCCAGCGCATCACCCCGAGGTCGAGGTCGTTACTCACCTCGAGCCCGAGCTTACCGACGTAGAAGTCCTTCGCCTGATCCTGGTCGAATACGAAGATGTGGGAGATGTTGATCGAGTTGAGCATCGCTCGTTTCCTCCTGTGGATTTGAAGCTGAGCTCGATGCTATTGGCCGTTCGGGGGACGGCGCTTCTCCAAAACTGCTCGGTCGCATCCAGGTCATGGTGAAGCAAGTCGGCGCGTTGATGACCGTCCCGCGAGCGCGGTAGTCGGTCGGACTGTCGTGCACGATGTCGTTGAAGGTGCGGCTGAACGTGCCAAGGCTCGTGAACCCGACGTCGAGGCAGATGTCGGTGATGCTGCGGTCGGTCTCGCGGAGCAGGAACATCGCGCGCTCGACCCGCCGCCGCTGCAGGTAGCGGTGGGGCGTCTCCCCGAAGGTCGCGCGAAAGGTGCGGATGAAGTGGGCGTCCGAGACATGCGCGACCTGGGCCAGGCTCGGGGATGTCAAGCGGCTGGGCGTAGGAGCGGTCGATGGCGTCCCGGGCCCTCAGCAGGCGGCGGTTCAACTCCTCGACGGCCCGGGCCACACGTCGATTTTCGCTGAACCCTTGACACTCGCCCAGCAATCTGGTTGAATGCCCATTCAAATGCTGAATGCTCATTCAACCAGGGCGGCTGACACCCGAACTCGAATCCTGGAGGCCGCGTTCGGCGTCCTCAGCCGGCAGGGTTACGAAAACACCTCGATCAAGGACATCGCGACCGAGGCCGGCGTCGCTCAGGGCCTGATCCACTACCACTACAAGTCCAAGCAGCTGCTGGTCCTCGCCGTCCTCGAGTACGTCTGCCGGAAGATGGAGCTGGGCGTCGAAGGCGAGGCAGGGGCGCTCGCCGCTTTCGCGCAGACCAAGGAGATGCTGCGCGAGAGTCGCACCACCAACTCGCTCTACATCCAGCTCATCGGCGTCAGCCTCCACGACCCCGTGATCGGTGCCGGCGTCCGCGAGTTCGTCCGCGGCGACCGGCTGCACATCGAGGACATCGCGCGGCAGGTGCTGAGCGAGCGCGGCGCTGACCCAAAGACGGCGCGTGGCATCGCCGGCGTCGTCTGGGCGGCCATCCTGGGCATCATCGTCCAGTCGCTGGTCGACCCTGAGTTCGACACCGACGAGGCCGTCGACACCCTGGCCGTCATGTCGCTGACCGCCAGCTATTCGGGAGGGAACTGACGTGTTCGGACGCTGGGGTCGCTTCGTCTACCGCCACCGCATCGCCACCCTTGTCGGGTCGGGCGCGGTGGTGGTGGCATCGATCGTTTTCCTCGTCCTGGGAGGCACGCTCACCAGCGGCGGTCCGCTGTCGAGCAAGCTCGAGGCATACCAGGCGAACCGGCTGATCAGCTCCGAGCTGGGCCGGGGCAACACGGCACCCACGACCTCCACCTTCGACCTCATCTTCAAGAGCGACACGCTGTCCGTCTCTGACGAGGACTACAAGGCTGCCGTGACGGCGGCTCTGGAGCCCGTCCAGTCGGACTCCAGGGTCGTGAGCATCGTCACGCCGTACAGCGTTTCCGGTCCGGCCGTCCAGAGCCTGACCTCGAGGGACGGCCACGAGGCGCTCGTGATCGTGGAGATCAACGCCGTCGGCCAGAAGGGGTGGCCGGTGTACAACGACCTGCGCGCGAAGGTCCAGTCCTCCACCCTGTCGGTCACCGGTACCGGATTCCTGGCCATCAACCAGGCGTTCAACACGACGCTCGAGTCCGACCTGCAGCGCGCGGAGACGGTCACGCTGCCGGTGACGCTGATCCTCCTGATCGTCATCTTCGCGTCGGTCGTCGCGGCCGGCTTGCCGTTGGGCGTCGGCATCCTGACGATCGTCGGCGGCATCGGCGGGACGTTCTTCCTCAACCGCTTCACCGACGTGTCGCAGTACGCGATCAACATCGTCACTCTGATCGGCCTCGGCGTGTCGATCGACTACTCGCTGTTCATCGTCAACCGGTTCCGCGACGAGCTCGCCGCGGGCGCGAGCCGGGAGGACGCGATCGCCACGACCATGGCCACCGCCGGCCGCGCCATCACGTTTTCAGGCTTGACCGTCGCCGTCGGCCTCTCGGCGATGCTCTTCTTCCAGGGCACGTTCATGGCCTCGATGGGCGCCGCGGGCGCGATCGTGGTCGCGGTTGCCGTCTTCTATGCGCTCACGGTCCTGCCGGCGCTGCTCTCGCTGATCGGCCCGGCCGTGAACCGCTGGCGCATTCCCTCGATCCGTCGCTCGACCAGCGGTCGCGGTTTCTGGAGCGGGCTTGCGACCTGGGTCATGAAGCGCCCGGTGCTGGTCCTGGTGCCGACCGTGGCGTTCCTCGTCATCGCGGGCACGCCGTTCCTGCAGCTTCGATTGGCGAACGGCAACGTGGACATGCTGCCGGAGAGACTCGAGGCGCGGCAGGGATACGACAGGCTGCTGGCTGACTTCCCGGGCCAGGACCAGACCAACTTCAGCGTCGTCGTGGACTACCCGGACGGCTCGCCCCTGACGGCAAGCCGCATCGCCGACCAGTACGTCCTGACGCGCCGCATCGCGAACATCCCGGGCGTGCAGAAGGTCAACTCGATCTACAACCTCGACCCCCAGCTGGGCCTGTTTGAGTACCAGCGGCTCTATACCGGAGACCCGAACAACATCCCTCAGCAGGCGAGGCAGTTCCTCGACGCCACCGTCGGCGAGCACGTCGTCCTGATCACGGCGACGACCAACGCCGACCAGGGCTCGGACGCCGCCCGCGACATCTTGAAGGCGATCCGGGGCCAGGACGGGATCCCGGACGGAAGGATCCTGGTCGGTGGTGCCACGGCGATCGACGTCGACGTCATCACGTTCATCTACGACCAGGTCCCGCTCGCTGTCGGCACCGTCGTGCTCGTCACCTACGTGCTGCTGTTCCTGCTCACCGGCTCGGTCGTGCTGCCGCTGAAGGCGGTGATCCTCAACTTCCTGTCCATCGGGGCATCGTTCGGGGCTCTGGTGTTCATCTTTCAGCAGGGCCACTTCGCCGACTTGCTGGCTTTCACTCCGCAATCGCTGGACCCGAGCGTCCCGGTGATCCTCTTCTCCATCGTGTTCGGCCTCTCGATGGACTACGAGGTCCTGCTCGTGAGCCGGATGCACGAGGAGTACGTGCGCCTGGGCGACAACACCGCGGCCGTGGCGAGCGGCCTCGAGAAGACTGGCCGGCTGATCACCGGGGCCGCGGCGATCATGTTCACGGTGTTCATGGCTTTCGGCCTGGCCGAGGTCGTGATCATCAAGGCGATCGGCATCGGGCTGGCGATCGCGGTCGCGATCGACGCCACGATCGTGCGCTCGCTGGTCGTGCCCGCGGTGATGAGGCTGCTCGGCGACGTCAACTGGTGGGCGCCCAGGCCGCTGCGCCGGCTGTACGACCGGATCGGCCTCGGCGACATCGGCGTGGCGCCGGCGCCCCGGCTCCACCCGGTCGCCCTCCTGCTTGCCGAACGGGACAAAGCGGAGATCCCGGTTACCGTCCAGTAGTTAAAGCCCTCGGCGCTCAGGCCGCGTCGCTGCACAATAGTCGCGTGCCCACCCAAGCGTCCGATGACGCCTTCGCGGAGGTCAAGTCGAAGGTCGACCTGGTCAAGGTCGTCTCCGAACACGTCCGCCTCACGAAGCGGAACAAGGACTTCTGGGGCCTGTGCCCGTTCCACCAGGAGGACAGCCCGAGCTTTCACGTCAGCCCGCAGCGCCAGTCCTGGTACTGCTTCGGCTGCGAGCGGAAGGGCGACGTCTTCACCTTCGTCGAGCTGATCGAGAAGACTGACAAGCGGGGCGCGCTGCTGATGCTGGCCGAGCGGGCGGGCGTCGAGCTCAAGCAGCTCAGCCCGCAGCAGAAGGAGCGGGCCGACATCCGCAAGCGTGTGCTGCTGATGCTCAAGCTGGCCGCCCAGTACTACGAGTACGTCCTGTGGAAAACTCCGACCGGCGAGACAGGCCGGCGCCTGCTCGAGTCGCGGCGTGTCGGCGAAGAGACAGCGCGGCGCTTCCAGCTCGGATACGCGCCGGCCGGCAGGGGCTTCGCCGAGTACCTGCGGGCGAAGAAGCGCTCGCTGATCGAGGCCCAGGAGGCCGGGCTGATGCGGCGTGACGGCACCGACTTCTTCGCCGAGCGGCTGGTGATCCCGATCCGCGACGAGCGCGGCCAGGTCCTGGCCTTCACGGCGCGGACGGTGCGGTTGGACGAGCAGCGCAAGTACATCAACTCGCCCGAGACGCCTGCCTACATAAAAGGAAGAGTGGTCTTCGGTCTCGACCTCGCGCGCGACGAGATCGCGCGAAGGGGGCACGCCACGGTGATGGAGGGCCAGTTCGACGTCATCACAGCCCACCAGTTCGGGGTCGCCAACGCGGTCGCGAGCTCAGGCACGGCGCTGACCGAGGAGCAGGTGCGTTTGTTGAAGCGGTTCACGGACGAGCTGCTGCTGGTGTTCGACTCCGACCGCGCCGGGCGCGAGGCGTCGCGGAAGGCCGCCGTGCTGGCGGCGCAGTACTCGATGCGGAGCCGGGTCATCGTGGTTCCGGGCGCCAAGGACCCCGACGAGTTCCTTCGTGCGGCCGGCCCCGACGCTGCCCAGCGATGGGAGGAGCTGGCAGCGAAGGCGCCGTCCGGGTTCGAGGCGGGCATGGCCGAAGACTCGGCCGGCCTGAACCCGAGCAACCCGAACCAGGTGGAGAGGGTGGCGTCGCGGCTCCGGGACTGGATCCGCGAGTTTCCGGCCTCGCTGCGGGAGGGCTACGCCGAGGCGGCCGAGCGCCACACCGGTATCTCCCGGCACCTGCTCCTCCAGGATCTCGAACCCGACAGGCAGGCCCGGCCCGTGACGACCGGTCTGCCGCCCCTGCGACGGCGGGGCGCCGGAAAGCTGACTGCGAGCGGTTATCTGATGCAGCTGCTGGCAGTTCGGCCGCCGGCCTTCGACCGCGTGCGGACGAAGGTGACCTCCGAAGAGCTGGACGAAGGCGACCGCGCAATTTACATCCGTATGCTGGAGAGCTACGAGCGCGGAGGCCCCGCCGGGCTCGAGGCCGACCTGGCTGATTACCCTCCGGAGGAACAAGACCTGATCAGACGAGCGTGGGCGGCCCCGCCGCCGAACGTGGACGACGAGGTGGCGGTCGAATTGAGCGAGCGAATTCGCCTGGAGCACATGAAGGGCATGCACAGTGGGATAATCCGCGAGCTATCCGAGGCCGAAAGGGGCCGGGACTCGGAGAGGGTGGCGCGGTTGGAGACTGAAGCCAGGGAACTGGCCCGCGCCATCACGGACATGGAAAGGAGAGGCTAGACATCGCCCGCGTAGTGAAGCAGCCGCCCGCGCCGCCCAAGGCGCCGGCGACCAAGGCCG
>DASWDZ010000100.1:0-7966 GCA_036395015.1 Candidatus Dormiibacterota bacterium
CCGCGGCGAGCGCAAGCGGCCAACCACCGGCTGGGCGAGCCTCACGCCGAGCGAGCTCGAGGTCGCGCGACTGGTCGGCGAGCATCTTTCCAACCCCGAGATCGCGGCGCGACTCTTTGTCTCGCGCGCCACGGTGAAGACGCACCTGGTGCATATCTTCGCCAAGCTCGGCGTCGACTCCCGCTCCGCGCTCGCCGCCGAAGCGCTCAAGCGCGGCTGATGTCGACGCTGCCGGTTCCGCTAACGCGGTTCGTCGGCCGTGAGGTCGAGCTGGCAGACGCCGCGGCTCTCCTCGCCGAGAATCGCCTGCTCACCCTGACGGGACCTGGAGGCACCGGCAAGACGAGGCTGGCGGTGCAGTTGGCTTCAGCGGCCGCCGCCGATTTTCCGGACGGGGTCTGGTTCGCGGATCTTTCTCCACTGTCGGGTGGCGAGTTCGTCTGGGACCGTGTCGCGCTGACCCTCGGCGTCAAGGAGCCGGGGCCGGGTCGAACCTGGGCCGATGCGGTAGGCCATCACCTTGGAGCCCGCCAGGCGCTGTTGGTTCTCGACAACTGCGAGCACGTTGTGGAGACGGCCGCCGCGGTCGTTGCGAGTGTGTTGATGTCCGCCCCGAGCACGAAAGTCGTGACCACGAGCCGTCAGCCACTGGGGGTCGCCGGCGAGGTGACATGGGCTGTGCCTCCGCTGGTCGAGGCCGACGCGGTGGAGCTCTTCAACGACCGAGCACGCCAGGCGCTGCCGCAGTTCAGGCTCCACGACGACCAGCGTGCAGCCGTGGTCGAGATCTGCAACCGCCTCGACGGCCTGCCGCTGGCCATCGAGCTCGCGGCCGCCCGGACGCGTGCCCTGACTCCAGCCCGCATCGCGGCTGGCCTTAAGGATCGATTGGCCGTGCTGTCCACGGGTCCTTGTGGCGGGCCGCGACGGCAGGCGACGCTCGAGGCATCGTTCGATTGGAGCTACGACCTGCTCTCGGAACCCGAGCGTGCGCTGCTGCGCCAGCTGTCCGTGTTCGCCGGCGGGTTTGACGTCGAGGCTGCGCTGGCCGTGTGCCCGGCCGCCACCCTGGAGCTGCTCGCATCGCTGGCCGACCGCTCGCTGATCATCGTCGAGAGCCGGAGCGGCGCCGAGGCTCGCTACCGGCTGCTGGAGACGGTTCGCCAGTTCGCCGCCGAGCATCTCGACGAAGCAGAAGAGGTCGAGCTCATGCGAACCCGGCACCGGGACTACTACACCGAAATGGCGGAGAAGGCCGAGCCGGGGCTTACCAGTCCTGACGATGCTCGCTGGCAGGCTCTTTTGCTGACCGATCAGGAGAACCTGCGTGCCGCGATGGCCTGGAGTCGCGACCGCGGCGACGCCGAAGCGCTCGCCCGCCTGGTGGCGCCGCTCGGCATGCTCTGGACCCTGACCAACCGGCTCGTTGAGCTGACCCGATGGATGGAAGCCGTGACGCCGCGAGCCGGTGAGGTCTCGCTCCGACTCCGGGCCCGGCTTCGTTATTACGAATGCCTCACCGCGCTGTTCGCCGGGGATCGGCTTGGTGAGGTGCCGGCTCTCGCGCATGAGTCGCTGGCCCTGGCCCGCGCCGCCGGCAGCAAACGCGAAGAAGCGACGGCGCTGGCGGTTCTGAGCGTCGTCGCAGGTCTGATCAGCGGCGCCGAGGCGATGCGCCCGTACGTCGACGAGGCCGTTCGTCAGGCCCGAGCGGCCTCCTTTCATTACGGCGTGGTCATGGCGCTGGAGTTTTTTGTCCTGGCGCGCTTGTTTCAATCACGACCGGAGGAGAACTGGGCCGTCATCCAGGAAGCGATTGCCGTCTCCAAAAACATCCAGCGGCATACCCAGCTCACGGTCAGGTCTTTCAGCGGGCTGATCGCTTTCACAAGAGGACAGCTGACGAAAGCCGAACAGATTCTCACGGCCGTGGTGGCAGAAGGTCGTGAGATGAGCGACTTCAACTACCTGCACAGCCTGATCCACATCGCACTTGTGCAGCTGTTTCGCGGCGACTTCGACAGGGCCCGCAGCCTGATCGACGAAAGCCTCGCCGCCGCGGACCGATCAGAAGCCGAGCAGAGGTCGGCGGCCGGGGTCGGCCTTCATGCCGGTTTGGTGCTCGGCTGGATGCAGGTGGCCGAAGGAGACGTGGCTGAAGCGCGACAGGCGATGGCGAAGGTGGCGGAGGGTGCGCGCTCATCCATCCTCCGGCCCCTATTGCCGCTGCCCCTCATCCTCATGGCCGATGTCTGCGTATCCGATGGCGCGCTCGACGAAGCGACTGCTGTTCTGGCCGAAGCCGTCGCCATGGCCCAGTCCCGAGATCAGACGTGGTTCCTCGGCCGCGCCGGCCTGGTCCAGGCCAAGCTGCGCATGAGAAAGGGTGACTTCGCCGAGGCGGAGTCGTTGGTCCACGAAGCCTTGGATCAGAGTCGCGACGCCGACGACCAGATCGCAATCGTCGACGGCCTGGAGCTTCTCGCCCGAATCGCGACGAACCTGGACAGCCACAAGGAGGCGGTGCGTCTCTGGGCGGCCGCTGATTCGCGGCGGGCTGGGCTCGGCTACGCCCGATTTCCCGTAGACGTGCCAAGCCACGAGGCTTCCATCGCGGCGGCAAAGGGTGTCCTCGACGCGGATCAGTTCGCGGCTGTCTGGGAGGGAGGCGCGAAGCTGCCGGTCGAAGAGGCGATCGCTTACGCCGCACGCGGTCGCGGCGAGCGCAAGCGTCCATCCACCGGCTGGGCGAGCCTCACGCCAAGCGAGCTCGAGGTCGCGCGGCTGGTCGGCGAGCACCTGAGCAACCCCGAGATCGCGGCGCGCCTCTTCGTCTCGCGCGCCACGGTGAAGACGCACCTGGTCCACATCTTCGCCAAGCTCGGCATCGAATCGCGTTCCGAGCTCGCGGCTCAAGCGATCAAGCGCGCAGTCAGGATCTGAGGTCTAGATCACAAACGGTACGAATCGTTTCGTCTTTCTCATGTACTCGACGTAAACGTCGCCCAGCTCGGACACCATGAATGTCTCTTCGAGGTGCATCCGGTAGGCAAGGAGAATTCTCCCGAGCGTGACGATTTCGAGCAGAGCAACCCAAGACTGGAGGGCAAGGCCGAGTCCGATGCAGGCGAGCATCGCGCCGACGTATCCAGGGTGGCGGATATATCCGTATGGACCTTTTTCGACCAGCCTGTGATCGGGCAAAACCTGCACGTACGGGGAGAGATAGCGCCCCAGGATCGAGTAGGACCAGATGGTCAAAGCCGGTCCCGCCACCAGCAGTGCTTCTCCCGGGTAGAACAGCCAGTGAGGGAGCGCACCGATGCGCGCGTACCCGATCGCCACCCCGATCACCCCCACAACGAAGATCAAGGGCAGGGAATCTTGTCTCCGCTTTCCCCTATTCCTGTGATTCAGAGCAATCCAGGTGAAGGCGGTCGCGGCCAGGAGAATCACGATTCCCCAGAAGACGGCACCTTCGAATTGCGAAGTGAACATGGCGGCCCTCCATAACGCGTGATTCCTCGCGAGCATGGCCAACAGGTGGCCGCCAAACATCCACCAACTGGTTGATCTCCGCGCCGGAGGGAGGTGGATTTTGTGATCCAATCGCTGCGTGAGGGCAGCGCTCTACGCCGGTGTGGTGGGGCCGCTGCTTTTCATTGCCGTCTTCCTGGTCGAAGGTTTCACTCGCCCCGGCTACAGCCAGTGGCGCAACTTCGTGAGCCAGCTCTCGACCGGCGAAACCGGATGGGTGCAGATCGTCAACTTCCTGGTCTGCGGCGGGCTGGTGCTTCTGTGCGCGGTTGGCCTTCGCCAGGCACTGAAAGGAACGCGAGGTGCGGTCGGCGCGCCAATCCTGCTCGGTTTGTTCGCCATCTCACTCCTGGTCGCTGGAATCTTCAGCACCGATCCTGTCCTGGGCTACCCGCCGGGCGTCCCAGAGATCCAGACGACCCACGGCGCGATCCATGGAGTCGCCGGGCTTCTGGCGTTCACGCTGCTTCCGGCCGCGTGCTTTGTGACGGCCTGGCACTTGGCAAAGCAACCGGGCGAGGGACGCTGGGCGGTTTACTCGATCGCCGTCGGGCTTGTCGTCATGGTCTTCTTCTTCGCGGCCGCCTTCTCCTCGCAGGCGGACATGTCGGGCACGTGGCCCAACGCGCCCACAGGCATCTTCCAGAGGATCGCCGTCTTTGCCGGCTTCACGTGGATCTCGATCGTGGCCTGGCACCTCATCCGCAAGGAGGCCGTAGGCTAGCGATTCCGATGGCGGTTTCGACCGAAGAACGCCGCATTGTCACCGTCCTGTTCGCCGACATGGCGGGCTCAACCGCGCTCGGCGAGCAGCTCGACCCCGAGGAGATGCGTCGCCTGCTCGCGCGCTACTACGGCATCGCGCGCGAGACGGTGGAGAGCCACGGTGGGACGGTCGAGAAGTTCATCGGCGACGCTGTGATGGCGGTGTTCGGCCTGCCCACCGCCCACGGCGACGACCCCGACCGCGCGGTCGCCGCGGCGATCGCGATTCGCGACCAGGTCAAAGACGACCCTCAACTGCGAGACGTCATCGCGCTGCGCTTCGGCGTCAGCACCGGCGAGGTGGTCGCCAGCCGCGACCAGACGGCGGGCGACTTCCTGATCACCGGCGACGCCACCAACGTCGCCGCGCGCCTCCAGCAGGCCGCCGAGCCGTGGGCGATCCTGGCCAGCGACCGGACGGTAAGGGCGGCCAACAACTTCGACTTCGGCGACCAGATCGAAATCACGGCCCGAGGTAAATCGGCCCCCGTGCCCGCGCGCCTGGTGATCGGCCCGCGCAAGGCCAAGGCGCAGCGCCGCGTAAGGGTGCCGCTGGTCGGCCGCGAGACCGACTTGGCCCAGCTCCAGCTGGTGGCGAGACGCGTGGTCAACGAGAAGCGGCCGTCCATGGTCAGCGTCATCGCGCCCGCGGGCACCGGCAAGACGCGCCTGGTCGAAGAGTTCCTGGAATGGCTGCCGACGCTCGCGCCGAACGCCACGGTGGCGACCGCGCAGTGCCTGCCCTACGGCCAGCAGCTCACCTACTGGCCGATGCGCCAGGTCGTCTTCACCCTCACCGGCACCAGCGAGGACACGGCGCCCGCCCAGGTCCGCGACGCGATCGGACTGTGGCTGCGCGATGTTGGCGTCGAGAACGCCGACCGCGACGCCAAGCTCATCGCGGCCACCATCGGCGAGGCCGGCACCGAAGGCGTCGACAAAGACTTGCTCTTCGCCGCCTGGCGCTCGGCGCTGGAAGCGACGGCGCGCCGCAATCCGCTCGTGATCCTCTTCGAGGACCTGCACTGGTCGAGCGACAGCCTCCTCGACCTGGCGGAGTTCGTCATGCAGCCGCGCGGCGAGGCGACGCTCCTGATGCTGGTGCTCGCGCGGCCGGAGCTGCTCGACCGGCGGCCCAACTGGGGCGGGGGCCGCCTGAACCACCTCGCCATCGCGCTCGAACCGCTGGCCAGCGCCGCGATCGGCGACCTGGTCCGCCACCTCCTCGACACCGACCAGCCCGAGCTCATCAAGCTCGTGGCAGAGCGCTCCGAGGGCAACCCCTTCTACGCCAGCGAGCTCGTGCGCTCCTACCTCGAGCACGGGTCGCTGGCGAAGCTGCCCGATACCGTGCAGGCGACCGTGCTCGCGCGGCTCGACCTGCTGCCCGCCGACGAGCGGCGGGTCATGCAGCTGGGCAGCGTCTTCGGCCGCACCTTCCGGGCCGCTGGGGTGGCCGCGCTGGAGCTCGGCGACGCCAATCGCGTCGAAGGGCTGTGCGAGAACCTGATCGACCGCGACCTCATCCGCTCCACCGAGGGCGACCGCTACAGCTTCCGCCACATCCTGATCCAGGAGGTCGCGTACGGCACGCTGCCGCGGGCCGAGCGGGCGCGCCTGCACGCGCAGGCGGCGCGCTGGGGCGAGTCGATCGCCGGAGAGCGCGAGGTCGCGCTGGCCGAGATCCTCGCCTTTCACTACCGCGAGGCCGCGGTCCTCTACACGGCGCTGGAGCCCAACAGCGAGACGACGATGCGGATCCGCGACAAGGCGGCGAGCTGGCTGCTGAGGGCGGCCGACGTGGCCGTCGCGGCCGGCGCCACGCCGGAGGCGGTTCGTCACCTGAGGGCGTCGTTTGACTTCGTCGAAAAAAGCCAGTTGCCTCGGCTGCACGAGCGCATCGGCGACCTGACCGCCGGCGACGCCGGGCTCGAGGAATATCGGATCGCGCTCGCGCAGTACGAGGCCGCGAACGCGCCCATCGACGACCAGCTGCGCGCGTTGGCCGGGATGTTGATGGTGACCACCCGCTGGGCCGGGTCGGTCGGCGACCGGCCGTCGGAGGAGTGGATGAACGCGCTGCGGGCCAAGGGCCGTGAGCTGCTCGGACGCGCGTCCAATCCTTATTCGATCGGGCGATTTCTGGCCAGCGACGCCTTCTATCCGTTCTGGATCCAGGGGGTGCGCGAGCCGGCCGCGGACGACCTCGCCGACGCCGAAAGCAACGCCAACCGCGCGATCGCGATCGCGAGAGTGCTCAACAACCAGGAGCTCGAGAGCATCGGCCTGGACGCGCTCGCGGGCTGCGCCCAGGCGGTCGGTCAGTGGGAGCGGGCGCGCGACACCGCGTATGAGCGGATCAAGTTCGAGGAGAAGCTCGGCCTCTACGAGCGGCTGGACGCGCACTCGATGGTGGCCTGGATGTCCTACTTGATGGGCGACCTGGAGACGGCGGAGCGCGATACCGCCGAGATGGCCTCGCGCTTGTTGCCCGGGCAGGCTCCGTATCCGGCGCTGCATCTGTTTGCCTGGCGTGCGGTGACGCTGTTCACGCTCGGGCGGTGGGACGAGGCGGTGGCGGTGTTCTGGCGCGCGGTCGACGCGTGGCGCGACTCGGGCAGCCACGCCGCGGGTTACGGGCTGCGCGGATTCGTGGTCGGCCTCGACATCGGTCGGGCGCGCGGCGACGGCCGCCTCATCGCCGCCGCGACCGGGCCTATGGAGTCGATCCTGGCCCGATTTCCCGCTGACAACTTCAACCGGTTCTGGGCCACCTACGCGTCGGGTGACGTCGCCTACGACGCTGACGCTCAGTTTCCAGAGAAGGGCCGGCCCCCGGTGGAGATGCTGGAGCGGCGAATCGGCATGCTCTGTGACCTTCGCCGCCCGGTGCCGCAGCAGGTCCTCGACGCCGCCCTCGAGAGGGCGGTGCGCGACAAGACGCCGCTGCTCGAAGGGCAGGTCCGGCGCGCGCAAGCGCTGGCCGCGCAGGATCCGGCCGAGATGACCCGCGCGGTCGAGGTGTTCGAGCGGCTGGGGGCGGTGCCGCAGCTGGGCCGGTCGCGGGCCGAGCGAGGGCTGCTGCTGCACGATGCCGCCGAGACCGAGGCCGGCCTGGCGATCCTGAAGCGGCTCGGCGACACGAACTATCTCGACAGGTTCGCCACCCGCGTCGTCTAAGGTATCCGGTGTTTTGACGCTGCGAGCTCGCGCCCGGCAGGTCTTCGACATCGGCATCTACGTGATCGTGGTCGCGGTGGTGGTGCAGTTCTTCCTGGCCGGTCTCGGCATCTTCGTCTCCGCCGAGCTCTTCTTCTGGCACACGACGGTCAACGCGATCGTGATCGGAATCGGCCCGCTCCTTCTGGCCCTGGTCGGCTGGTACGCGGGGGTGGACCGGCGCACGCTGCTGATGACGGCGTCGATGTTCGGCCTGGTCGTGCTCCAGTCGCTGCTCCTGTTTCCCTACCACATGGCCGCCGAAGGGCCCATCCGCGCGGTGGCGGCGCTGCACGCGGTGAATGCCGTGTTCATCTTCTGGGTGGCTCTGCGGCTGCTGGACCGGGTTCGCTACCCGCGCGGCCTGGCGCATACGATTCCACCGACGCCTGCTCGGGGAGCCGTGGAGGGGCGCGTCTAGGCGGCTGAGATCGGCCGCCGGGCG
>DASWDZ010000101.1:0-8126 GCA_036395015.1 Candidatus Dormiibacterota bacterium
CGGCGGCTGGTTCCACACCGGTGATCTCGCCGTTCAGCACCCCGATGGCTACATCGAGATCAAGGACCGCGCCAAGGACATCATCATCTCCGGCGGCGAGAACATCTCCTCGATCGAGGTCGAGATCGCGCTCAACCGGCACCCCGCTGTGCTCATGTCGGCGGTGGTGGCCCGGCCCGACGAGAAGTGGGGCGAAACGCCGTGCGCATTCGTCCAGCTCCGCCCGGACGCGGTCGCCACGGCCGAGGAGCTGATCCACTTCTGCCGCGACAACCTGCCGCACTTCGCGGTGCCCAAGACGGTCGTATTCGAGATGCTGCCGACCACTTCGACGGGGAAGGTACAGAAGTACACGCTGCGCGAGCGAGCGCGGGCCCTGTGAGCACGGCGTTCTTTCGACCGTCCCTCGACTATCCGCGCGTCCCGTACGACCGGTTGCTGTCGCACGGCGCCGAGCGCCACCCCGAGAACGTCGCGGTCGTCTTCCGCGACGCGAGCCTCACCTACCGTGAGCTGGACGCGCTGACGAATCGGTTCACCCGCGCGCTCTCGAGGCTGGGAGTGGGTAGGGGTGACCGCGTCTGCCTGCTGACGACCAATTGCCCGGAATACATCATCGCGTTCTATGCGATCGCCCGGGTGGGCGCGGTCGCGAGCCCGATGAACCCGTCCTACCGCGAGCGTGAGGTCGAATACCAGCTCAACGACACGGAGGCCGTGGCCGTCGTCGTGCACGCGGACCTGGTGCCGCTCGTGGAGGCGGTGCGTGCCCGCACGCGGCACCTCCGGCACGTCGTCGCGATCGGGTCCGGCCCGTCGCCGGCGCCGACGGTGCGAAGCTTCGCCGAGTTGATCGCGGATGAGTCGCCGGTGCCGCCGGCTCGGGTAGACATCCACGACGACGAGCTCGTGGTGCTGCCCTACTCGAGCGGGACGACCGGGCTCCCCAAGGGCGTGATGATCAGCCACCGGAACCTCGTCACCAACAACATCCAGTTCGTCGCGTGCATCCGCATGCGCGAGAGCGATCGGCTGATGCTGTTCCTGCCCTTCTATCACATCTACGGCACGATGCTGATGGGCGCCGCGGTCCACACGGGCGCGACGTGCGTGCTGATGGAGCGTTTCGAGCCGGTCGAGTGCATGCAGCTCATGGAACGCCATCGGGTCACGCTCTTCTTCGTGGTGCCGCCGGTCATCCTCATGCTCTCGAACTGGCCGGATCTGGCGAAGTACGATCTGTCGAGCCTGCGGCTGACGATGGTGGGAGCCGCGCCGGTCGCGCCGGAGCTGTCGCGGCGCTTCCGCCAGCTCACCGGCGTCCCGGTGCTCCAGGGTTACGGCATGACCGAGGCATCGCCGCTCACGCACGTGAACCCCGTCCACGACGAGCGCCTCAACGTCGTCGACTCGGCCGGCCTCGTGGCCCACGATACCCAGCACCGGGTGGTCGACATCGAGACCGGCGAGCGCGTGCTCGGGCCCGGCGAGATCGGCGAGATCTGCATCCGGGGTCCGCAGATCATGCAGGGCTACTGGAAGGCCCCCGAGGCGACGGCGGCGGCGCTTCGCGAGGGCTGGTACTACAGCGGTGACATCGGGTGCGTCGACGAGCGCGGCTACCTCTACATCCGTGACCGCAAGAAGGAGATGATCAAGTTCAAGGGCTTCGGGATCGCCCCGGCCGAGATCGAGGCACTCCTGCTCGAGCATCCGGCGGTCGCCGATGCCGCGGTGATCGGCAAGCCGCATCCCGAGGCGGGCGAGATCCCCAAGGCGTTCGTCGTCAGGAAGCCGGGCCAGCCGCTGACCGCCGCCGACGTGGTCGCCTTCGTCAAGGGCCGCCTCGCCAACTACAAGGTCCCGGGCGAGGTCGAGTTCGTCGACGCGATCCCGAAGACGCCCTCGGGCAAGATCCTGCGTCGCGTCCTCAAGGAGCGGGAACTCGGGGCGAGCTCCGCGTAGCGGTCCGGCCGACGGGCGCGTGCGGTGGGGGAGGGGTCGCCGGACCACGCGGCACGCGTTCGCTGCTCCGCGGCTGGGCTCCATCCGGGCGCGCGGACGTCCGTCGCCGCGCTGGCGGGAACGGATCCGGTCGCCCCTCCCCCACCGCACGCGCCCGTCGGCCGGCTCTGCGTGGATCTCCCCAAATCGGTTCGGTGGCTCCGTGAGTTCCTAGGGCAGGACGGTCACTCCAGGCCGAAGACGGTCGAGCTTCGCTTGGCGGGGCTCTACTCCGGGAGCAGCGTGCCTGCTCGAGCGTGGCCGCTCCCTACCGGGAATACGAGATCCAGTTCGACGCGCCGGCACCGCCATCGCTCGACCAGAGCCCGAGCGACAGCGAACTCATCGACGCCATCGCCTGGCTGACGCGCCACCGGCTCGATCTGCTGTTTCCCGCGGACATCAAGACGTCCGTCTACGTCAACCCGGCTCGGCTCCCCGGCGACGTATGGGCAGGCGTTCCTGGCGGTCGACTGGCTCGTCGAGCAGTATGGCAGCGCGAAGCTCACGGAATTCCTCGGGCGCTTCGCGCTCGACGCCGATCCGCGGGCGCACTGGGGGACGGTGTTCCCGATCCCGTATCGCCAGTTCCGCGACGAGTTCCGCGCGCGGCTGGATGGCCTGGGCCGGCCTACGCCGCCGGCAGGAGCGGGCAGCTCGCCGGCATCGCCGCCTTCTTCTTCTCGATGATCGTGCTCGCATACTTCTCGAGATAGTGCGTGATCGTCTCGACCCGGATCTTCACCGACCCGGAGGGCTTGGTGGAGTCGAGGTCCTGGAAGGAAAAGAAGAGCGTGCCCGAACGCTCGACGATCTGCTGCACCGGCGTGTACGTCGGCTGGTCCATCCCGCACTCGTAGGACGACATGCGAACCACGCAGGCGATCCACGGGATCCGGGCCGCCACCTTGGCGCCCCAGAGAATCTCGTTGGTGTTGGAGCTGTAGGACGAGGGCCACACGTCGCGGATGTCGAACGCGGACTTGATGTGGCCGGCGCGGATGTCCTCGCCGAACGCCCACTGCATCAGATCGTCGTCGATCGGGAAATACTGCATCCAGAGGATCGGGTAGCCGTAGGCCTGCAAATCGACCTCGATCTCGTGGCCGATGCCCGGGTCCATGTGGTACGGCCGCGCGATCACCATCAGGCACGCCCGGTGCTCCCGCGCGCACCACTCCAGTACTTCGCGCGACTTTTTCCTGAGACGGTGGCTGAAGTCGCGCAGGGCGCGGAAGCCCGCCTCCACCGCCCGCCCGGTTTCCTCGAAGGTCAGCCCCGGCAGCGCGTCGCGCATCGTCTCGAACAGCTGCTTGGGCACCAGCAACGGCTCGTCGAGCGAGACGAACGGCGTGACGTACTGGATGCCCGCCTCGGCGAAGGCGTCCTGCTCCTTGATGAAGCCGGCCTTGATGTTCTCGGGGGCGGCCATGACCCGGGGGCACGTGAGCGACTTGGCCACGTGGCCGGAGAGGAACGAGGGCAGGTTGTAGATCATCGGCGAGAGCAGGATGTCCAGCTTCTGCTTCTGGCCGAAGACGAGCTCGCCGTAGTGGCCGGAGATGCACTTGACCGGATAGCAGCAGTCCACCGTGCCCCGGCCCTTGCCGAACTGCCGGCCCTGTTCCTCGGACGTGTCGGACGAGAACACGACATTGCGCGGGTCCACGCCGAGCGCGGTGAGGAACCCCATCCAGAACTGATGGGTGTTCCAGAGATTCAGGACGCGGGGGATGCCGACCCGGAGCTTACTCCGCGACGGCGGCGGCGCTGACCCGGCGGAACGCGTCCTTGCGAACCATTTCGGCAACGTTAGGGTACTCACGCTTGACCTCCTCGAGCTTCGCCTTCACCACGCGCATCTCGTTGACGTCCTCGACGAGTCCCTTGGGACACGAGTTGCCGCTGATGACCCGCTCCCAGCCCGGGGCCAGGGGCACCTTGCTCCACTCGCGGCCCTTGGCGCCGGGCAGCTGGACGTCGATGAACGTCCGGGTGCAGTTGATCGGGCACCACTTGCAGACGGTCCCGGCGCTGGTCGTGGTCGTGTAGGTCAGCGCCGCGATGGTGTCGAAGCCGCGGAAGTGGGAGGTCTCACCGCGCGTGCGCCAGTCGCCCGCGCAGAGCGCGGCACCGATGGCGCCGGCCTCGCCGGAGTACGGGTGCAGGACGACCTCGGCGTCGGGAACCTTCCCCCGGATGAAGTCCACCTGC
Source organism: Candidatus Dormiibacterota bacterium (assembly GCA_036395015.1). Lineage (GTDB taxonomy): Bacteria > Chloroflexota > Dormibacteria > Dormibacterales > Dormibacteraceae > 40CM-4-65-16. Next base: position 4,219 of record DASWDZ010000101.1, read on the forward strand.
GCCTTGACCACCGCCATGTTGCGGTGGGTGCCGCCTTGCAGGATGAACTTGCGGCCGGCGGCCCGGAGATTCTGGAGCTGGCCCGCGTAAATCCAGACATTGACCGGCAGGACCGCCGCCAGCGCGGCCATGATCTCCTCAGCCGACCAACCCTTGCGTTGCTGGTTGACGATGTCCGACTGGAGGAAGACACCGCACCCCATCGTGAGGCTCGGCATGGCCTTCGCCTCGAACGCGCGGTCGGCGTAGGCCTCGAGCTTGATGTTGTAGCGCTCGGCCACGCCCTGCAGGAAGGCGCCGTTGCCCGACGAGCACTGCGAGTTCAGGCGGAAGTCGGCGACGGTCCCCTGTCGCAGGATCATGATCTTGACGTCCGTGCCGCCCACGTCGCAGATCACATCGGCGTCGGGATAGTAATGGAGCGCGGCGGTCGCGTGGGCCACCGTCTCCACCACGCCCATGTCGGCGCCGAGGACGTCCTTCAAGAGATCCTTGCCGTAGCCGGTGAGCGCGAGCGCGCCTACGTCGGTGAACCCGGCCTCGCGCACTTGCTGGAACAGCGACTGGGCGTCCTCGATCGGGTTGCCCTTGCTGAGGGCGTAGCACGAGAACAGGAGCTCGCGGTCCGCGGAGAGGACGACCGCCTTGGCGGTGGTGCTGCCGAAGTCGCAGCCCAGCAGCACGGCGCCGACGTGCTGCGCGCGCGCATCGCCGGCATGGCAGGGGGGAGCCGGCTTCACGTACTCGCTCACGAACGTCGCCAGGTCGCCGGCGCCGGCGACCAGGCCGCGGGCGCCCTCCTTGGCCTTCGCTTCGTGCTGACCTTCCTCGACCCACCACTTCAGCTTGTCGCTCCCCTGGTAGATACCGATCTCGGGCTTCTCGCCCTGGCCGATCTCGATGCAGCCGAGACAGGCGTAGTAGAGGGCTTCGGCGGGGATGTTGATGAGCGAGGCGGGCTCGCGCCCGCCCAGATCGAGCTTCCGCTGCGACCAGAGCTTGGCGAGATGATGGCGCCACGCCTCCTGCAATCCCTTGAAGAAGAGGTTGGGGCCGCCGAGCAGCAGCACCTCGGGCGCCGGCGTGTTGCCCTTGGTGAGCGTGGCCAGGTTCTGGTAGACGACCGCCTCGAAGAGGCTGGCGATGATCTCCTCGACCGGCACGCCGGTCTTCACCAGAGTGTTCGCGTCCGTCTCGGCGAAGATGCCGCACTTGCTCGAGACCTTGTGCAGGGCCATACCCGCGTAGGGCAACTCGGCCAGGCGCTCGCCGGGCACCTGCAGCTTGCGGGCGGTCTTCTCGATGAAGGTCCCGGTGCCGCCGCTGCACGCCGACTGCATGTAGACCTGCTTCGACCTCCCCGTCCCGGTCGCGGTGAAGAAGATCGTCTTCATGTCCTCGCCGCCGATCTCCGAGACGAACCGCACGTCGGGATGCTGGCGCTCCACACAGGCGGCGACCGCCACGACCTCCTGGATGAGCTTGGCACCCACCTGCGGAGCGATGAAGCCGGCGCCGGAACCGGTGAAGAAGACGCGATCCTGGCCGACCGCCAGACCGGCTTCGGTCTCCATCCGCGCGAGGAACTCGAGCACCTTCTCGGCCTGGCGGGTGTTGTGCCGCTGGTAGTCCTGCCAGCCGACCTTGCCGTCCTCCATCACCACGGCCTTGACGGTGGTCGAGCCGACGTCGACGCCGACGAGCTTCATGACTTTGCCGTTTTTTGGGAGAAGGGGGCTCTGCCCCCCTCTCGACTCCCCCGCGAACTCGCGCTGCGACGTCCCAATCGCTTGGCAACGTGCAGGACGAGCTTGGCCGCGGTGCCGGCGGCAGAACCGTCGTGCGGGATGGCGTACGTCGCCTTCTTCATCGCCGGATGCGTCTGTATATAAGCGCGCACTTCGTCCACGCTGAGCCCCGTGCGCGTGAGAGCCTCGTCGAACTCGCGCTGGGCGCGCTTCTTGGCCTCGGTCAGGATCATCTGGCAGCGCGACAGCGCGTGAACTTCGGCGTCGCCCTTGATCTCGAGCGGCGCGTAGAGGATCTCCGGATACTTGCCGATCACGCCGGCCATGGCGCCGATCGACATGGTGTTCGGCATGCAGGAGTACGGCGACAGCTCGCAGATCATGTGCGCTTTCTTCTTGTGGTAGGCCCACAGCGTCTTGCCGACCAGCATGTCACCCTCACCGCCGTCGAGGTTCCTGTGAAAGTACGGCGCCGCCAGCCGCCGCAGCTCGAACTGACTCGGGCTCTCGTGTGGGAGGTTGCCCATCGCGCGGCGCAGGCGACTGACGGTCAGGCGATAGATGCCCTGGGCCACCCGGCCGAGGCCGAGCTTCAGGCGGGCGTGCTTCTCGATGCCGCTGTAATCCTCGAAGCGCTGCAGCCCGAGCCGCAGCAGGTAGTCCATCCAGATGGTGATGGCGGCCGGATAGACCTCGGCGCCCTCGGCCTCGAGCCACCGGTGGATGTTGTAGTTCGGATCGCCCTCGACGGTCTGGAGATAGAACTCGCCGGTGATCTTGACCGTCGGCTTCACCCGCAGGCGGTCGACCTCGATCTCCGAGAACTTCTTGTGCACCTCACGCATCGCCCGCACGAAGTACGGCGTGGTGAGGTGCCACAGCACCGACTTCTTGGGCGACATCTTCGGCCGGTTGCGAAAGACCGTGTAGAGATATTCCACGCTCTCCTTGACGACCGCCTCGGTCTGGCCCGGCAGCACCTCGTACGGCCGCACCTGGTACTCGAAATCCTGCACGAGGTCGGTGCAGAAGATGCCCCACAGACAGCCGAGCGTCATCGGCAGGTTGAGGTCGAGGCCGTCGCCCATATTCTGGTCGAGGTTGTCCTGCGCCATCAGGAACATCCGGAACCTCTCGAGCCCGCTATTGCGCAGCGCCAGCTCGTAGCTCGCGTGGTACTGGCCGAAGCGGCAGGCGCCGCACGAGCCGGCCGTGAGATAGACGTACTTCTCGTTGACCTCCTCGACGCCGACCTGCTTGGACTCCTTCTTCAGGAAGTTCACGAGGTTGCCGGTCGTGAAGCTGGTCGGGCAGCACTGGCCGATGTCGGCGGTCTCGCGGCCGGTCAACAGATCTTGCTTGGTGGCCACCGGCAGGATCTGCGCCTTGTAGCCGCTGCTTTCCAGCACCGCCTGGATGATCCGCTCGATGCGCCAGTGGAGACCCCCGAACAGGATCGTCACCGAGTCGCGCTCGGCGCGGGTGAAGGGTCGGGGCGTGTAGGCACGGTAGTGTTCAGTTGCTACAGTCGCCATTCCGTCCTCCCTTGAGGAACCGGTCCACCCAGGATTCGAGGAGCCGCACTGTGCCAAAGCCTGGAAGCCGGCGGATGGTGTCGTCGACCTTGCGGGCTGCGGCACGGCCCTCCTCGTCCCCGAAGAGGTAGCCGGCCATGAAGCGAAGCTCGTTTCGGGGCTGGACCCCGCTACCCACCGGGCCCCAGAAGCGGTCCACCAGGAAGCGCGCGACCCGGGCAGCGACGGGGCGCTGAAGCCGGATCTCCGCCTGGCGATAGTAGAAGAAGAAGTGCCGCGACTCGTCACGCTGGATGTGGTCCAGCAGCCCCGCCAGCACGGGGTGTCCGGCGCGTGCCGCCAGGCGGCGATAGCCGGTGAGGGCAGTCAGCTCGTTGATCGCGCCCCACGTCATGTGCACCGCGCAGAAGTCCGGCCAGAGCCGGGACAGCATCGCGGTCCCCCGCGCCTCGAGCCACTGGGCCGGGTTCTCGTGCCCGTGTGGCGTCGGGCGCGGAGCGAGGGGGTGGCCCGCGGCGGCCAGGAAGCGCTCGAGCGCGATGCCGTGAAAGGTCTCCTCATGGACCCAGCACGCCAGGAACGCCGCGACGTCCGGATCGTCGATCGCGCGCGTCGCCAGGAGCGA
>DASWDZ010000102.1:0-7240 GCA_036395015.1 Candidatus Dormiibacterota bacterium
CCCGAGACCCAGAAGGGAACACCAGCCAGAGGCCCGTTCAGGGCCTCGATGTAGCGCGGCCCGCCGACCGGCGTGACCGGGAAGATCTTCACCAGGGCGGCTCCCGACAGCCGCGCCTGGTAGATCTCGGTCGGAGTCAGCGCGCCCAGGACGCACAGCAGATCCTCCTTCCGACATGCGTCGGCGACCTCCGGCAGGAGGACGGGCGTGACCACGAACGAGGCGCCTGCCTGCTTGGCCTCGGTGACGGCGCCCGGGTCCCAGACCGTGCCGACGCCCACCGGGTACTTGCCCCCGGTGGTGGCGACCAACCCCTTGATCAGCTCGAAACAGGAGGGCACCGTCTTGGTGATCTCGATGGAGCCGATGCCCGCCTCGAGGGCCGTGAGGCACGCCTGAAAACCGGCGTCGGCATCCTCGGTGCGCAGCACGCCGCAAAGACGGTTGGGGAAGACTTCGGCGATGGACCGCACGCCTGCCGGAATTATCCCGCAGATCGTCGAGGCGTCTGCGCCCGAATCCCATCGAATTCCCGGGCGTCGCTAGACTGGTACATACGTATGACCGGGGCGACTGCCACCGAGAGCACCCGCGACCAGATCATCCACGCGGCGGCGGATTCCCTGCTCGAAAACGGCTACTCGGGGACGAGCGTGCGCGCCATCGCCTCCAAGGCCGGCGTCGCGATCGGCAACCTCCAGTACTGGTTCCCCACCAAGTCCGAGCTCCTGGTCGAGGCCTGGCGTTACCTGACCGCGAAGTCGGTCCAGGAGCTCCGGCGCACGTTGAACCAGCTCACCGACCCCCTCGAGGTGCTCGAGATCGGGGTCGAGTCGCTGTGGGACTCGCTGCGCCGTCTCGGTGACGTCCAGCTGGCGGCCTTCGACCTTCTGGTCCAGGCTCCCCGCACGGAGCGCCTGCGCGCCTACCTGCCCGAGCTGTTCACCCGGTACCGCGAGGTGATCCAGGAGCAGCTCGACCGGCTGGAAGAGGACGGCCGGATTCGCCTCACGGTGCCCCGGGACGTCCTCGTCCCGCTGGTCCTGAACACGGTGCTCGGCTTCGGCCTCTACTACGTGGTCACCCGCGACGACGAGTCGTGCGTGCGCGCCCTGTCCGCATTCCGGCAGCTCGCTTCCAGCGTCATCGAGCCCACCGAATGAGTGTCCAACTCCTGGATCGCGAGCTCGATCGCCTCGAGGGCCTGTGGTCCGACGGCTTGTCGGACGCGTACCGCGCGTACATGGAGTCGGCCGACCACTTCGATCCCGATGTGCAGCCGAAGCTCGCGCTCGGGGCGGCCCTCATCGAGGTCGGCCTGCGGCTGCAAGGCCTCGGTGGAAGAGCGGCGCCGGCGACCACCTTGTTGATGGGCGACCTATGCCTCGCCCGGGGATCACGCCTGCTCGCAGACAGCGCCCCGCGCTCGGTCCAGGTCGCGTTCGCGAAGGCGGTCGAGTCGCTCGCGTCCGCAGCCGCGTCCGAGCAGCAGGCGCCTGCCACGAGGCCGCTGCTGCAGCGCGCACTTGGTGTTTCGCGTTGAGCGCGACCCGCATCGAGTTCGCGACCAACCATCCCACCGACTTCGTCGACATCACCGACCGCATCCGCCAGCAGATCAAGCGCGCAGGCCTTCGCAACGGCCGCGTCTACCTGCAGTCGCTGCACACGACGCTCGGCCTTGCGGTCAATGAGAACGAGCCGCTCCTTCTGAGTGACTTCAAGAGCATGCTCGAGCGCATTGCGCCTGCCGGGGCCGGTTACGAGCATGACGATTTCACGCGCCGCGTCGACATTCAGCTCGACGAGCCGGTCAACGGGCATGCCCACTGCAGGCAGCTGTTGCTCAGCGCATTCGCGACGCTGCTCGTCGAGGAGGGACAGCTCGTCCTCGGCCGGTGGCAATCGGTCTTCGCGGTGGAGCTCGACGGTCCGCGCCGGCGCCGGCTCGCGCTGCAGATGGACGGCGATTTCGTCCACGAGTCGCGGGAGCCGGCCGAGTCGCTGGTCGAGCTTGAGCTCGCTCGCCAGCTCATGGTCGACCCCGAGGCGGTCGCGTCGCCGATGCGGCGGCTCGTCGAGGCAGGCGGCAAACGGCTGCGACCGAGGCTGGTCCAGCTCACCGCGGGCATCGGGCCGCGCAACGATCCCCTGCGGGCCGCCGAGCTCGCGGCTGCGGTTGAGCTCCTGCACAACGCCACCCTCATCCACGACGACTATGTCGACGAGAGCACGCATCGCCGGGGGAGGCCGACGGTCGCCGCGGCGGAAGGACCCGAACGCGCGATCGCCGTCGGCGACTACTACTTCGCCAAGGCGACGCGGCTGATCGCCGAGATTGGCAACCCGGGGGTGACGTCAGCCCTCGCCGAAGCCCTGGAGGCGATCTGCGCCTCACAGATCGACGACGTCGCGCTGCGCGGCGCGTACCCGGGGGACCGCGAGTCCTACCTGCGGGTCGTGCGCGGCAAGACGGCGTCGCTCTTCGCAGCCGCGTGTGCTTCCGGCGCGCTGCTCTCGGACGCTCCTGTCGAGGTCGTCGACGCGCTGCGCCGTTACGGCGACCTGCTCGGGGTCGCGTTCCAGATGGCGGACGATATGGTCGACTTCAGCCCCAGCTCGGGCAAGCCGATGGGCCTGGACATTCGGCAGAAGGTCCTCTCGCTTCCTCTTATCTATGCGGCCGAGGATCGCGTCGTGGGGCCGGAGGTTCGCAGCCTGCTCGCGGGATCACTGAGGGACAAGGAAGTCGGCCGCGTGACCGAACTGGTGACATCAAGCGACGCGCTGCCCCGTGTGCGCAAGGAGGCGCAGGAGTTGATCGACGCTGCGGTGAACGAGCTCGAAGCGGTCGAGCTCGATGGGCTCCGGCCGACGCTCGTCGGCCTCGCGCGATCGGCGGTCGACCGAACCTCCTAGGCCCCGCCGGAGACGATCGCCACCGTCCCCATCGCGAGCAGCTGGATCCGCACGTCTGAGTAGCCGGCTTGCTTCGCCATCGCGAGCAGCTCTTCGGGAGTGCGGTAGGCGTCGACCGTGTCGCTCAGGTATCGATAGGCTGCCGGCTGGCCCGAGATCGCCCCCCCGAGGGCGGGCAGCAGCGTCCTCAGGTAGAGCCGGTATACGCCGCCGATCAAGCCCACCGGCGGGCGCACGAACTCGAGGACAACGACGCACCGCCTGACGACCCGTCTCATCTCGCGCAGCCCGACGATGGGCTCGGCGAGGTTGCGCAAGCCGAACGCGATCGTCGCCACGTCGAAGGTCGCGTCATCGAATGGCAGGTTGAGTGCGTCACCTTCAATGAACTCGATCGGCGGGTGCTCGCGGCGCGCGACCTCGAGCATCTGCGGGCTGAAGTCCAGACCCACCACGCGTCCGCCCTCCGCCAGCTTTGCAAGCTCCGCGGTCAGCTTGCCCGAGCCGCAGGCCACGTCCAGGGCCGACCCACCCGGTCGCAAGCCCGTCTCTCGCGCTGCCCTGCGCCTCCACCCGCCGTCAGTGCCGATCGACAGCACGGTGTTGACCGTGTCGTAGCGCCGGGCGATGCGGTCGAACATCGACCGGACCGCCGCCGGGTCCCGTTCGCTCAGATGCGCTGCCAGATCGACGCGATGCCCTGGCCGACACCGATGCACATCGTCGCCAGGCCGTACTCCACGTCCCGATGCTGCATCTCGCGCACCAGCGTCCCCACCAGTCGCGCGCCGCTGCTGCCGAGTGGGTGCCCGAGCGCGATCGCGCCCCCATTGACGTTGACCCTGTCCTGGTCGAGGCCGAGCAACCTCATGCAGGCCAGGGACTGCGACGCGAAAGCCTCGTTCAGTTCGATCACGCCCATCTCGGACGGCTGAAGCCCGGCCTTCTCGAGGGCTTTGAGGGAAGACGGCACCGGGCCGATGCCCATGTAGTCCGGGTGCACCCCGGCGGGAGCAGCCGACACCAGGCGTGCCAGTGGTTTCATTCGCCGCTCCTTCGCCTTGGTGTCCGACATCAAGACGAGCGCCGTGGCGCCGTCGTTCAGAGGCGACGCGTTGCCCGCGGTCACCGAGCCATGGTCCGCAAACGCGGGCTTCAGCTTCGCGAGCGCCTCGAGCGAGGAGTCGGGCCGAGGCCCCTCGTCCTCTGCGATGCCGTCCACGGGCACGATCTCCTCAGCGAGCCGGCCCGAGCCCTGAGCCGCAAGGGCGCGCTGGTGGCTGCGCAAAGCGAAAGCGTCCTGGTCCTCGCGCGAGACCTCGTACTTCTGCGCCACGCGTTCGGCGGTCTCCCCCATCTGCAGCGTGCCGTACATCGCGGCCATCTTCGGGTTGACCAGGCGCCAACCCAAGGCGCTGTCGTAGATGGTCTGCGGGCCGCGCGGAAAGCCGGCGCCGGGCTTGGGCATCACCCACGGTGACCGGGTCATGCTCTCCACACCGCCGGCAACCATGATGTCGGCCGCGCCCGCCTGGATCTCTCGCGCCGCTGAGATGGTCGCCTGCATGCCCGAGCCGCACAGCCGGTTGACCGTCTGGCCCGGGACCTCGTCCGGGAAGCCGGCCAGCAGCAACGCCATGCGGGCCACGTTGCGGTTGTCCTCGCCGGCCTGGTTGGCGCAGCCGAGGATCACGTCTTCGACCTCGCCTGGCTTGACGTGCGCGCGCTCGCAGGCCTCCTTGATGACGATCGCGGCGAGGTCGTCCGGCCGGACGTCCTTCAGCTGGCCTCCGTAGCGGCCCATCGGCGTGCGCGCCGTGGCGACGACGACGGCTTCGGGCACCTATTTCTTGGCGCGCCGAGCCAGGAAGTTCTGCACGCCCTCAGCGAATTCTGGGCTTCCGACCTGAGCCTCTTGCAGGTAGGACTCGAACTCCATCGCGTCCTCGTAGCTCGACGTGAGCGCGTGGTTGACCGCCCGCTTCGCGCCGGCCAGCGCCTGCCTCGGCTGCGAGACGAGCTGGTTGGCGAGGTCGCGCACCTCCTCCTCGAGGCGGTCGGCCGGGACCACGCGATTGATCACGCCGAGCCGGTGCGCGTCTTCCGCGGACAGCGGCTTGCCCGTGAAGAACATCTCGTACGCAACGCCGGTTCCGGCGAGGCGCGGCAGCAGCCAGCTGACGCCTCCGTCGGGCGCAAGGCCGATGTTGACGAACGCCTCGAGGATGTAGGCCTCAGGTGTCGCGATCCGGATGTCGCACGCAAGCGCGAAGCTCGCGCCGATGCCGACCGCGGGACCGTTCATCGCCGCGATGACCGGCTTCGGCATCGTACGCAGTCGATTCAGCATCGGCATGTACTCGTTGCGCAGCACGTTGCCCACGTCTTCCGGCGTCCGCATGCCGCCACCCGAGATCATCTCCGTCACGTCGGCGCCGGAGCTGAAAGCCCGGCCCGTGCCGGTCAGGACGACCACGCGCACGTCGTCGGCGCGCTCCGCCTGCTTGATCGCGTCCCCCAGCTGCTGGCGCGTGAGGGCGCCGATCGCGTTCATCTTCTCCGGCCGGTTCAGCCTGATCCAACCGATCGCGTCTTCGGTTTCCACGTTTATGTGCTGCTCGACCTCAGTCGCCATCTCTCATCGTCCTTTGAACACACCTTTGCGCTTCTCGAGGAAGGCGTGCATGCCTTCCTTCTGGTCCTCGCTCGCAAACAAAAAGTAGAAGCTCTTGCGCTCGGAGGCGAGGCCCTCCGACAGCGGCGCTTCGTACGCCTTGAGGACCGCCTCCTTCGCCATCCGCGCCGCGAGGGGCGGCTTCTCGGCCAGCTGGCGCGCCAGCCGCTTGGCGACCTCGATCGTCATCTCCGACGGCACGACCTTGTTGACGATGCCGAGCTGATACGCGCGCTCCGCGGTCACCGGCACTCCCGTGAGCATCACTTCCATGGCCGCGTACTTTCCGGCCGTCCGCGGCCACCGCTGGGTGCCCCCCGCGCCCGGGATGACGCCGAGGTTGATCTCTGGCTGGCCGAGCCGCGCCGACTCCCCGGCGACGATCAGGTCGCACATCAGCATCACCTCGCAGCCGCCGCCAAGCGCGTAGCCGTTGACCGCGGCGATCAGCGGCTTGCTGAACCCGGCGAGCGAGATCCAGCGGCCGGTCTGGTCGCGACGGAGCTGTTCGACCGGCCCTCGGTCCGCCATATCGCCGATGTCAGCGCCGGCGGCGAAGACCTTGGGCCCGCCGGTGAGCACGACCGCGCGCACGCTGTCGTCGGCGTCCAGCTCGGTCAACGCCGTGGTCAGCTCGCGGATCAGCTCCGGGCTCAATGCGTTCAAGACCTTCGGCCGGTTGAGCGTCACGGTCGCGATCGGGGCCTCGATCTCGACCAGGATGTGCTCGTAACCCATCGCGCCTATCATCAGTCAAATGCCCAGCCGGAGACTTCTGGACTCGTATGGTCGGGTTGCCGACGACCTGCGGATCTCCGTCACCGACAGGTGCAACTTCCGCTGCATCTACTGCATGCCGGCGGAAGGCCTGAAGTGGCTCAATCGCGAGGACATCCTGAGGTTCGAAGAGATCGTGCGCCTGGCCCGGATCTTCGTCGAGCGCTATGGCGTGCGCACCATCCGGATCACGGGCGGCGAACCGCTCGTCCGGGTCAAGCTCGAGGAGCTCATCGGGATGATCAACGCGATCGACCCGACGCTCGACATCACGATGACCACCAACGGCGTGCTGCTGCGCCAGAAGGCGCTGGCTCTCAAGGACGCCGGGCTCAAGCGCATCAACATCTCGCTCGACACTCTGCACATGGACCGTTTCCAGGAGATGGCGCGCAGCGACGCGTTTGAGCGGGTCATGGACGGGATCACGGCGGCCCGAGAGGCGGGGCTGTGGCCGATCAAGCTGAACATGGTGGTCATGAAGGGCCACAACGACGACGAGGTCGTGGATTTCGCGCGCCTCGCCCACAGCGAGGGATACGAGGTCCGCTTCATCGAGTTCATGCCCCTCGACGGGGACAACATCTGGACCAACGAGCAGGTGGTGCCGAGTCGCCGCATCCAGGAGCAGATCGAGGACCTCTTCCCCCTGGAGCCGGTCGTCGACGCGCGACCCGGTCCTGCCACGCGCTACAGGTTCGCCGACGGGACGGCAGGCGGGATTGGCTTCATCTCCTCGGTGAGCCAGGCCTTCTGCACGACCTGCAACCGGATCCGCCTCACCGCAGAAGGCGGGCTGCGGACGTGCCTGTTCTCGCTCCAGGAGACGCCGCTACGCGACCTGATGCGCTCTGGCGTGTCCGACGACCA
>DASWDZ010000103.1:0-2482 GCA_036395015.1 Candidatus Dormiibacterota bacterium
TGCCCATCGACGCGGTGAAGGACATCCTCTCGCTTCCCGACGAGAATGTCCGTTTCCGTTTCGACCCGGTTTCGGTAGATCAGGAAGCGCGACTTGACGGTCACCTCCGACGGCGCCGAGGCCGATGGCTTCACGTCGAGGATTTGGACGTTGGACACCATGTGGCAGATCCGCGAGAGAGGCTCCTCGGCCCAGTGGACGCCGGTCAGGATCTGCTGCACCCGCCGCGTCAGCGTCTCTTTTCCCTCGTCGAACCAGTTGACGTCCTGGCCCTCGCGCGTGAACTCCCTCTCGAGCTCGCCGAACTTGACGTTGCGTCGCATCGGCATCCAGTAGTGCACGTCTTCGGCCAGGAGTGCGAGCCACTCCTCGTATCGCCGCTCGTCGAGGAGCTCTGCCTCTCGGTACAGAAAGCTCTCGATCTTCTGCTGTAGGAAAAGGTGTGCGATGTCATCGCTGTGATCGGTCATGGCTATCCCCGCCGGGGATCCTTCTCCTGGTACCCGCCTTCGTATTTGACCCCGGCCGCCCGCAACTCCACGCCTGCCATGGCTTCCAGGACTCGCGCCGCAATGGGAAATCCGCGCTGGCCCCATCCCTGGGCCTGGGCGCGCTTCATCACGTCGTCGGCGATCGATCCCAGGTGCGCGGGCGCTCCCACCTCGCGCGCCAGCTCGCAGGCCAGGTGCAGGTCCTTGGCGACGATGTCCAGCGTCCCGCCGGCGGTGAACTCGCCGCTCAGGACCGACCGGGGAATGTTGTCGAAGGTCCGACTCGCCCCGGCGCTGACCGGGACGATCTGCGCCAGGATGCCGAGGTCGATACCCGCTTTGGCGGCGATGAGGAGACCTTCGAGCGAGGTGACGAAGTTCGTATAGCCGAGGTATTGCGTCACCAGCTTCGCGATGCACCCCGCGCCCGTGTCGCCGACGTAAAAGATGTTCCGCCCCATGGCCTCGAGCAACGGCCGGTATCTGGCGAAGGGTGTCGCTTGACCGCCCACCATGATGGTCATGCCCGGCGGGCGACCGCTGACCGGCGAATCCAGAAACTCCACGCCTCGCGCCCGACAGACGTCGGCGATCCGCCGAACGACGCTCGGCGCGTTGGTCGTCATGTCGATGCAGGCGCCGCCGGCTTTGAGCCCGGCCAGGATACCGGTCGATGGGTCGACCATCGCCCTCTCCACCTCGGCCGGGCCAGGAAGCGACGTGAAGACCACCTCGCTGGCCTGCGCCGTCGCGCGCGGGGTGTCCGCCCAGCGTGCTCCCAGATCACACAGGTTGGATGTGGCTTCACGTCGGAGATCGTGGACGGTCACTCGATGGCCCGCTTCGATGAGGCAGCGAGCCATCGGATTGCCCATCGTGCCGGTGCCGACAAACCCCAGTTGCATCAGAGCGTCTCCGGCGTCACGGCCGGAACGACGCGAAGCACTTGTTCGAGTTGAAGATGTGCGTCTCGATCCACGCCGTCTCGTCGGGCTTGCGGCCCAGCTCGGCCATGGCCCCCGCCAGACACATCCAGTTGAGGAGCTCTTGCTGGCCGCTCTCCTCGATCGCGGACAGCGGCGTCTCGCGCCAGGTCGCCCAGTCGCCTCTCTGGAGCGCCGCGTACAGGACGCGGTCTGCCGCGATATCCGGATAGAGGAAGTAGTGCTTGGCCGTCAAGAACGCGTGGGACCAGCTCGACGAGGCGATGAGCGCGACACGCCAGGGGCTCCGCGCCAGGACGCGGGCACAGGCGGCGCCGAGGTCGAAGCATCGCCAGGGCATCGGCGAGGGCGGGTCGAGCTGATCGCCGGTCGGCGCCTCGGCGAGGCTTGCGACGCCGGCCCGCTGCGAGATCACCTTCCGCCCGTAGCAGTTGATCTGAAAGGGCACCACCGGATGGTCGAAGCCCTTCCGGTCGTAATCGAGGAACATCACCGTGTTCAGAAACGCGTGTCCGAGCTCGTGGTGCAGCGGCCGGTACGCGTAGGACAAGTCGAATCCTTCGGCCAAGAGGCCTTCAGCCAGGGCCTTGGCGCCCGGGCGATGGCCACGCACCTGGACGGTCGTGTCCTTGGGCTCGTCCCAGACGTTCGCGCGCACGAACGAGGCGTGGGCCCACGGCTGCGGCGCAAACGACTCGCAGGCCAGCACGCAAAACGGCGGGATGATGTCTTCCTTGAAGTTTTCGTACTGGTCGTCGCCCCACAGCACGATGAAGTCCGGCCGAAAGTCGTCGAGGAGTCTCCGCATCTTGCGGAAGTGCGTCACCAGGAATTCTCGATGCTGCACGGCGGCGCTCCGCCCCTCGTCACTCCCGTACTCCCGCCGCATGGCCTCGGGCCATCCGGACGGCTGTCGGTATCGTTCGGGCAGCGCCGGATCTGCGAGCGCGCGCTTCAGGATGCCCGCCATGCCTTCGTCGCGGCCGCCGAGCGGCGGGAAATGCGTCATGCCGAGCCCGAGGATCTCTCCCATGGTTGCCTCCTTAC
>DASWDZ010000104.1:0-7924 GCA_036395015.1 Candidatus Dormiibacterota bacterium
GCGCACGACCTCGCCGCGCTTGAGATAAGCGTTGTGTGCCCGTTGAAGAGCGTTGCCGGCGTCCTCCTCGCGGCCGACGAGCAGCGCCGCCACCGCCAGCATGTCCAGGTCTTCCGGTTTCTCCGCGTGCTTCAGCGCGTCATACGCCGTCGACCAGTCGTGCCGGTGGTACGCGCGACGGCCGCGGGTCAGGTCAGCGGGCATCTCCGTAGCGCAGGTCGCGCGGCGATGGAGTACGTCAACGCGGGTATCGTAAATCGGCGATGGCGCACTACCAGAAGCCCGGCTGGTTCACCAAGCACGTCTTCAACCGATTCGTGGCTTTTTGCACGCGCCTCGGAGTCAGCGTGTGGGGGTCGCGCGTGCTGCGTGTGCGCGGTCGCAAGTCGGGCGAGTGGCGCAGCTCACCGGTCAATCTGCTCACCTACGAGGGCACGCAGTATCTCGTCGCCCCTCGCGGACATACGCAGTGGGTGCGCAACATCCGCATCTCCGGCGCCGGCGAGCTGCTCCTCGGCACCCGAGTCCAGGCTTTTCGCGCGACCGAGATCCCCGACGACCAGAAGGTCCCGATCCTTCGCGACTACCTCAAGCGGTGGAAGTTCGAGGTTGGGATGTTCTTCGGCGGGGTCAGCGACAAGTCATCTGACGCCGACCTCCGCCGCATCTCGCCCGACCACCCGGTGTTCCGAGTCGACCCGAGCGCCTAGGCTTCGCGCCACGTAAGCCGCGTCGCGCCCGACGCCTGGCAGCAAGTCCGATGCCTGGGCGTACTGCTGCCACATGCCCATGAAATAGAGACCTGGCACCGCGCACGCTACCCCGCGGTACTGGTCTAGACCTCCATCGGGGCGGAAGGCCGCCGGCAGGTCGATCCAGCTCAAGTCCGTGCGGAAGCCCGTGCACCAGATGACGTTGGCGACGTCGAGCGTGCGTCCGTCGGCCAGCAGTGGCATCCCGTCGCGCGCTCCGCTCACCCTCGCCACCCGTTCGATGCCGGCGGCCGCGAGCTCTTTCAGCCTGATCCGGACCAGCGGCGCGGCGTGGAACTTCGGGAGCGCCTTGCGCCCGATCGGGTTGTCGACCGTCATCACGTACTTGCTGATCGTGGCGATCAGGGGCGCGACCATGAAGAATGCCGCCGAACCGTGCCGCACCGGCAGCTGGGCGACTGGCGAACCGGCAACAAAGACATGCCGCTCGCCACCACGAAGGTCGTAGGCGATCTCAGCGCCCGAATTGCCGAGCCCGACCACGACCGCCGGCCCTTCCCGAAGCTGCGACGGCCTCCGGTACTCGCTGGAGTGCAGCTGCACGATGTTCGGGTGGAGCTCGCCGGCGAAGGCCGGGATCTTCGGCGTGTGATGGGCGCCCGTCGCGACCACCACGTTGTCCGCCTCGAACGTGCCGGCATTCGAGCTGATGACGAACCGTCCTCCGTCGCGGTAGAGCCGATCGACCCTCACGCCGGTCCGCACAGGCATCATGAAGCGCTTCGCGTAAGCCTCCAAGTAGTCCGCGACTTCGTCTTTCGTCGGGAAGGAAAAGCGCGGCCCGGGAAATGGCATGCCCGGCAGCGCGCTGACCATACTCGGCGTGAAGACGCGGAGCGAATCCCACCGCGTCCTCCAGGCATCGCCTACGCGCTGGTGCGCGTCGAGGATGACGAACGACCTGCCCCGCGTGGACAGAACATGGCCCGTCGCGAGACCTGCCTGCCCACCACCGATGATGACCGTCTCGAACCGCTCCATGACCCGCCTCCTCGATGTGATGTGTGAAGACAAAGCTATGAGCGACGGCCGTACGTGAACATCGACCGAAATGTCCAAATTCCCGCGCCGGCGCGTGGGTATTTCTATGTACGGACGGCAGGCACCAGGCCGTGCTCGTAGGCGTATGCGGTGGCTGCCGCTCTCGTCGACACCCCGAGCTTGCCGAAGATGTTGCTCACGTGCCGGGCGACGGTCTTCTCGCTGATGAAGAGCTGCGCCGCGATCGCCTTGTTGGACTTGCCGGCGGCCAGCAGCCTCACGATCTCCGTCTCCCGGGCTGACAGGCCGGCCGCAGACCGCCTGGGCCGGCCGGCGGGGATCACGGCTCCCAACTGCTCGAACGTCTTGCGCGCGGCGTCGAGCTCCATCGCCGCGGACTCCTGGTCACCAAGGGCCCGGCAGGCGACCCCGATCAACAGTCGTGTCCTGGCGCCTTCGTAGGGAGCGTCCAGGTCGCGCCACAGATTCCACGCGGACCGCAGCTGCTGGAGCGCGGGGCGATGCTCACCGTCCGCGAGGAGGACAGATCCCGTCGCGTATGCGGCCAGGGCTCGCACGTAGGGGGCACCCAGCGCCTGTGCGATCGAGGCGAGCTCGGATGCGCCGTCGCGAGCGGCCTCCAGGTCGCCGGCTGCGATCATCGTCTCCACGAAGGCCGCCAGCACCGCACAGCGGCCGGCCGGCGCACGCGACTCGTCGCGCTCACGTCGCAGGGCGGCGGCGGCAGACTCGACCTGTCCCTGGGCGAGCCGCATGAGGGCCAAGCCTGGCTGCGGCGCCCTCCCGACCTGGCTGGCGCGCTTGAACGCCTCCTCCGCCTTCGCAAAATCACCGCGCAGCCGGTGCAGCTCTCCCAGCTGGTAGAAAGCGTCGCCGGCGGCGGGTTGGACCTTGGGCTCGGAAAGGCGCTGACAGGCCACGCCGGCCTCGGCCAGGGCCTCCGACCACTTCCCGTGCAGCTGCTTGATCTGGGCGCGAAACACAAGGCAGCTGCCCCCGTACTGGACGAGGCCGTGCTGCGACTGGCACCACTGATCCAGCGCGTCTGTCCACTCGTGCGCGCGCCGCAGGTCGAAGACCGAGTGGCAACTGTCGATGACCACGCAGTAGACGAGGCCGGCGATGACCGGTGTGAGCTCGCCTGAGGTGACCGCCACCATGCACTCGTCGAAGCACTCGAGGCCGGTAGCGACCTGGCCCGTGCTCATCAGTGCCTGGCCGCGACCCAGGCGCCCCAAGGCGCCGAGCTCAGGATCCTCGAACCGATCTGCGAGGTCGATCACGTCCGCGAACATCTCGCTCGCACGTCGGAAGTCGCCCTGCATGACCGCCTGCAGCGCGGTCGGGACCATCAGGTAGCCGGCCTCCACGGAATCCTGGTGCGCTTCATCGAGCATGCGCCGGCAGCGCGCCAGCCAGCCGGCCGCCTGCGCCATCTCGCCCTGTCTGCTGAGTGCCATGACCAGGTTGGCCCCCCACCGGACCGCGAGCGCGACATCGCCTCGCCTGAGATAGGCATGGTGTGTCCGCTGCAGGTTGTCGATCGCCTCCTGCTCGTGGCCGGTAAGCTCCGCCGCCACCGCCAACCGCTGGGTGTCCTCGGGCTCCTCCGCTCCCTGCAGGTGCTCGTAGGCGGTCGACCAGTCGCGCTGGTCGTAGGCGCGCCGGCCGCGCGTCAGGTCAGCGGGCATCCCCGTAGCGCAGGTCGCGAGGCTTGGAGGCGCGCCAGCTCTCGATCCACGTCCCCTGGATGTCGGGCTGCTTCTCTTTGGCGGCCAGCGTGCGGACTGCCTTCTCCACGCGCGCCGTAAACTCGCGCGTCCCCTCCTTGGGGCCCGGCGTCATCGGCTTGCCGATGCGGACGCGGATCGGACCCGGCAGCGGAAGGTTCTGATGGCGCGGCATCACCTGGAAGGCGCCCTGGATGTGCATCGGGACCACGGGCGTGCCGGTCTCTTTGGCCAGGAACCCGACGCCCGGCTTGAACTCCTGGACGCGTCCGTCGGGAGACCGGCTGCCCTCTGGGAACAGGACCAGGTTCCATCCGGACCTAAGCAACTGGCTCGAGCTGTGCAGCTGGCCCTGCGCGCCTCCGGTCCGCGAGAAGGGAAACGTGTTGAGAAAGAGGCTGACGATGTTGCCGAGCAGCGGACGCTTGAACCAGTAGTCGGCGGCGGCGGCGACGACCGTGTGGTCGCGGGCGGAGTCGGTGAGGGCGTGGAGGATCAGCGATGTGTCGGCGTGGCTCGAGTGGTTGGCGGCGAAGATCACGGGTCGCTCGAGCTCTCTAACCCACTCCCTGCCCTCGACCTTCGGGTGGACCATCGCCTCCGTGAACGGCAGCAGCAGCGCCCGCTGAATCAGCCAGCGGATCGAGCGGACCGGCTCCACGCGCGCCCAGCCGAGGTCGCCGGGCGGTGGAGGAACGACCGCGCCTTGATCAGGCCACGTATGGGGCCGGGGCGTGTCCCAGTGCCATGCCCTCCGCACTCGCAGCACGTCGCCGGCGGCTGAGCCGGCGATCGACGCCAGGCGCGTCAGCGGGGCTTCGGAGTACCAGGCCACTCAGCGGATCCGTCCGTTGACGTTCTTGGTCCTGGTCAGGCTGTCGGATGAGGGCTCGTTGAAGGTGATCACCCCCGCCTCGAACGTCTTGTTCTGCCAGAAGCCGAAGAAGAACGATGTACTGAGCACGGAACCGTACGCCTCGATCGAGTTGTCACCCAGGCCGGTTGCCGAGCCCTGCGCGACGGTCGCGCCCGCCGCCCTGGCGTCGGCCACATCGGAGTCGCTGAGGTGGAAGTCTTTGGCGTTGTCTTTGAAGTTCGCCTTCGCAGAGCTCTCGTCCTTGAAGCGGATGACGAACACGTAGACGACCTTGCCCGTCGGTTCGACGTCGGAGGTGAGGCCGCCGCAATCCGACTGGTTCTGGGCATAGTCGGCCACGTAGCCCTCCTCCGCGCCGGCGGCCTTGATCTTGTCCCACTGGGCCTTGTCCTCTTCGTAGGAGCTCGGGTCGCTCTGCTGCTCGGCCTTCAGGTAGTCCTCCCAGGTCCCCGAGTCGGTGCACCTGGTCAGGCCGGCGAAGTCAGACTCGCCGCCGGCGACGCTCTGCGCCGAGGGAGGCCCCGACGCGCCCGGCCCCGACCCCCCGGGCCCTCCGCAGGCCAGGAGAAGGAGCCCGGCCATCCCGACGACAAATCGATTCATTCGACTTCGCAAAGCATGATCGGCGGCGTCCGAAGGTGGGTGACGCTCGGATAGCGGCCGACGGTCTGCTCGGCCATCTCGAATGCGTCCTCGAGGGTGGTCGCGCATTTGAAGCCGAGTCGGTGGACGACGTCGCGCTCGCCGCCGACGACGATGATGTCGCCCGCGTGCTCCATCGCGTGTGCCGCCCAGTACCAGGCGTAGAAGGGATGCGCGCCGTGGTAGGCGTGTGACTTGCGATACAGCTGGCGAAACCACGGATCCTCGGCGAAGCGCAGCTCGTACTTCTTCTCGATCTCGGCCGGGTCTTTGGTGTCGGCGAGCACCTCGTCGTAGAAGTCGATGTAGCTGGGGTGCTGCACCGCGTCGAACTCGTAGCGGCACGGATGCATGAGGATCAGCACACCGCCTTTCCGCAGCACCGGCTGCTTGCGATAGAAGTTGAACAGGTAGCCGGCGCCCATGCACACCACCAGCACCGGGTTCATCGGCGAGTTGACGTTGTAGGGGCCCAGGTACGGGACGCCGATGGTCACGATGTCGGTCTGCCCCTCGACCCGGACGGCGATCTGCTTGTTGACCGCGTCCAGCGTCTTGTCGTGCACCGCGTCGACCTGTCCCGCGTTGACCGCGGTCAGACCGTACGGCGCGCGCATCGCGTGGAAGACGCTGCGCTTGAACGCGGGCGGGGCGATGTCCGTCATCTGCTTGGTCGCCAGGAACATCGCCTGGTCGTTTGGCGTCCAGTCGGTCTCGCGCTTCTGCATGAAGTTGGCGATCGCCGGGAAGGCGTGATTGTTTACGGTCGTCTCGATGTGGAACACGCGCACCGTGTCCTCGATGAGGTGGCCCTGCCGGATGCACGAGTGGTGGAGCGCCGAATCGGGTGGGTTCATGTACGAGCGCGATCCGAGCAGCGTCTTCACGTTGTGGTGGGCGCGGATGCCGCGATAAGTGGCCAGGCCGGTGGACATCGACTTGTGACCGCCGTCCATCGGCACCAGCGTCAGGTTGACGTAGATGACGAGGTCCGACTCCGCGGCGCGCCGGTTCAGCGTGACCTCCTCGCCCGCCGACGTCTTGCCGATGTAGACGTTGTTTTCCTCGTCCTCACCGTCGTGCTGGTAGAGGCGATCGGGATGGAACGTGGCGAAGATGCGATCACCGACGATGTGCCGCAGCTCGTCGTCGGTCATCCGCCGGTGCAGTCCGAGCGCCGCGATTATGTGCAGGTCGTCGATGCCCGCCTCGGCGGCCATGTCGATGACCTCCTCCATCACCAGCTGGCGCACGTCGGGCGCGGCCATCGGCGGGAGCGGCAGGGAGAGGTCGTCGAAGGCGATCGTCAGCTTCATGCCGCGGCGCAGGAGCGACTTCAGCGGGTCGTCCTCCAGGGGCTTGGCCAGCGCACGCTTGATCGCCCGCTCGGGGTGCGCGATGGGCTCGAGCGGGTCTGGCGGGTAGACGATGCGCGCGCCGAGCGGCATCTTTTCCAGCCGGATGCCTTCGCCGTAGTGGAAGAGCACCGGCGGCGTGTTGCGATCGACTTCTATGACTGCGCCGGGACGAGGCATCAGGCCCTCAATCGTCGCAGATCAAACGCGACCTTCACGGCGCCCAAACGTCCGGAGCTCATCGCGTAGGCGATCGCGTCGCGGTATTCGCCGAGCCCGAAGAGCGGGCCGGTGAGCTCCTCGAGCTTCATCTCCGACGCCGCTTCGAGCGCGAGGTCGAAGGTCTTGCGGCCTTTCTTCTTCGGCTCCGAGCCGTACGCGTACGCGCCCGTCACCGTGAGCTCGCGCTGCCAGATCGGCGCCCAGTCGACCTTCTCCTCGCCAGGCATGCCCACCACGACCACCGTTCCGCCCCCGCGCGTGAATCGCACCGCGTCGTTGAGGCTGTCAGCGCGGCCGACGCATTCGAACGTGATGTCGGCGCCTCCGAGCAGCAGCGAGCGGTTCATGCTCTCGAGCCGGCGCGAGCCGGTCGCGAAGCGGATGCGCTGGAAGGCGTCGGCCGGGGCAACCACCTGGTCCGCACCCAGCTGGCGAGCGAGGTCGCGCTGCGTTGGATGCTTGGCGATCGCGATCAACCGCCTGGGCGGGGTGAACGCCCTGACCGCGGCGACGGTGAGCAGGCCGATCGTCCCCGCTCCGCTGACGACGACGATGTCGTCCTTGGTCGCGCCGCCGCGCAGCGCTGCGTGGATGCAGCACGCGAACGGCTCGATGAGGACTGCCGCCTCGTCGGAGAGCGTGTCGGGCACCGGGTGGATCTGGCTCGGGTGGGCGACCAGGACCTCGCCCCAACCGCCGCCGGTGCCGGCGCAGTAACCGGTCTGCAGACCGACGTCGATCGGCCCTTCGGTCACGTTGTAACAGAGCCCTGGCCTCCCCTCCGCGCACCGCGGGCAGGGCGGGTCGATACCGCGCACCACGCAGCCCAGGGCGGGCTCGATGACCACGCGCGAGCCGTCGTCCAGCGCACCGACGACCTCATGCCCGGGCACGAAGGGGTAGCTGGTCAGCGGGTCGAGGTACAGCGAGACATGGCCGCTGATCGCGGCCAGGTCCGAGCCGCAGATGCCGCTGAGGCTCGGCGTGACCCGCAACCAGTCCTTCGTGGGGAGAGGCGGCTCAGGGAAGTCGCCGAGCTTCAGCATCGACAGGGCGCTGGTGGCGACGTCGGGCCGGCCGCCGGCGGCCCTCACGACCGCGAAGGCGGGGATGGAGCGGACGTACTGGAGGGCTAACAATCGGCCGTCACCGCCCCTCCGGCGCTGCGCGCCACCTCCCCATGAATGGGGAGGAGTTTGCTTGCCATCACCGGCGGACAGCCTCCAGGTACTCGGGCGAGCGGGGGTCCGGCATCGGCAGGCGCCAGTTGCCGGGCGCCATCCGCCAGCGCTCGAGGCGCCAGCCCCGCTGCCCCGCCACCTG
>DASWDZ010000105.1:0-12007 GCA_036395015.1 Candidatus Dormiibacterota bacterium
GCGCAGGAAGAGCGGCGTCCCGAGCTCGCGCTCCAGGCCCTGGAGGCGGGCGGTCAGGGTGGGCTGGGTGATGAACAGCGCCTCCGCGGCGCGGCTGACGCTGCCCCGGCGGGCGACCTCCAGGAAGCCCTCGACCTGGGCGAGCTGGATGCCGCTGGGCTTCCCGTTACGGGATTCCTCTATAGCCATGGCCGGACGCTACAAATTCTATCTATAGGCTGCCCCGCGACGCCTGCGGCGCCCCTCCGGCGCCTTCGGCGCCACCTCCCCATGAATGGGGAGGAGTTAGGGGACTTAGCTGCGCTTCAGGACCACCCTCGCGGCGGCGACGGCGACGATCCAGACCGGCGCCATGGTGATGACGAACGGCCGGATCGTGTCGCTGGCCGAGTGCGAGTCGTGGTCAAAGGCGAGAAAGACAAGCACGGTGCCGTAGGCGAGCAGCACGAACCCCACGGCCAGCGACGCCGCGACTTTCCAGTTCATGGCGAAGGGAATGGTAGACGCGCGGCGCGAATTGTCCTAGTCATGGCTGTCTTCTTTGGGTTTCACATGCCCAACTACACGTATCCAGGCGTCCCCGACGACAAGCTGTTCGACCACGTGGTCGGGCAGGCGCAGGCTGCGGAAGCCGCGGGTTTCGACCTCGTCACCGTGATGGACCACCTCTATCAGATCCGTGGCGTCGGTCCCGAGACCGCGCCGATGCTCGAGGCGTACACGACTCTCGCGGGCATCGCCGCGCGCACCTCGCGGGTCAAGCTCGGCACGCTGGTCACAGGTGTCACCTATCGCAACCCGGCGCTGCTCGCGAAAGAGGTCACCACGCTCGACGTCATCTCGAAGGGCCGCGCCATCCTCGGCATCGGAGCAGCCTGGAACGAGGACGAGCACACCGGCTACGGGTTCGAGTTCCCTGCGATCGCGCGCCGCATGGACCGGCTCGACGAGGCGGTCACCATCGCGAGGCTGATGTTCACCGAGGAGCGGCCGTCGTTCGAGGGCAAGTTCTACCGCATCGATCGCGCACTCAACTCACCGCGGCCCATTCACAAGGGCGGGCCGAAGATCTTGATCGGCGGCGGTGGCGAGAAGCGCACGCTGCGCATCCTGGCCAAGCATGGCGACATCGGCCACTGGTTCGGCGGACCGCTCGAGGAGCTGAAGCGCAAGAAGGGCGTTTTCGAAGAGCACTGCGCCGCGGTCGGCCGCAACCCGTCGGACGTGATGCTCACGGTCGGCGTCGGCATCATCCTCGTCAAGGACGAGAGCGAGGCGAAGCCGATCCTGGACCGGGTTCCGCCGGAGCGCCGGCCGATGATCCGGGCCCTGAACGTCGAGCAGGCCGCGGAGTTCCTGCGTCCCTACATCGACGCCGGGTTCGGCGGCTTCACCCTCAACAATCCGACCCTCGCCACGCCGGAGGCGATCGGCCGGGCGGGAGAGCTGATCAAGGCGGTGCGCGGAAGCTCGGTCGCCGCCTAGTGGCCTAAGCCCCTCTCCCCGATGGGGAGAGGGAGCATCTCGCCCGCGCGGACATCGACCTGAAGGTGGTTTTCCGGCGGCGCCAGGGGGCACGCCCAGCGAGGGCTGTAGGCGCACGACGCGTTGTAGGCGTAGTTGAAATCGAGCATGACCTCGGATGAGCCGGGCGTGATACCGAGCACCAGGCCGTCGGTGTTCTTGGCGGTGTCGAAGAGATAGCGGCCGCCGCCGTACGTCTCGCGCCCCGAGGTGCGGTCGCGAAACGGGACGAACAGGCCGCCCGCGTACTGGACCAGGCTCAGCACGGTGAGCGCGCACTCCCGGCCGCCGAGCGTGAAGACCAGTCGCCCGACCCGACGGTACCTGACTGCGCCGTCCTCACCGCCGGTGTCGATGACGAGCTCGCCACCATCGGCCGCGGCGACGCGCGCCGGCACCCGGTACGCGGGGTCGTGGTCGAAGTAGTGCAGACCCCTGAAAGCTGCGCGTTCCTCGAGCTCGATGGGCGACTGCGGGTGCGTGCGGAACAGCTCGTCGCGACCCTTCCGGAACCGCGTCAGAGCGTCGGGGCCTTCGATGCGGTAGAGGTCGCCGACCCGCCTTCGCCAGTCGACGAGGTCGAGGTACGGCTGCGGGTCAGCGCCCGTCAACAGTCTGTTCGGCCGGCGTGAGCCTGTAGTTCGCTTGCGGCGGCAATGAGGCGAGGGCCTGGTGGACGTCGTCCTCCGTGGCTTCGGAGACGACGAGCGTGTAGCGGTGTGAGTGTGGACCCAGGGCTTCGGTCGCTTGCACCGGCTGGGTGGCCGTTGTCGCGGTCACTGTCGCCGGTTTCGGGGCTGTGACCGCGGGCCGGGGCGGACGTGCGGCGGCGTCGGCGCGCAGCACGATGAAGTGGTAGAAGCCGACACCGGCGGCGACGAGGATCACGGCCAGGTAGTGCGCGAAGTCGAGGTTGGAGGTCACATCAAGCCTCGGATTCGCGCTGAAGACCTGCTGCAGAACCGCGTTGATCATGCCGACCGCGCCGCCGAGCACCGCCAGCACGCTGCCGAGCAATGCGGCCCACACATAGAGCTTCCGGCTCAGCGATTGACGGTCAGCGGCCCAGGGCGCGTGTCGCCAGTTGGCGATCCACACGGCGGCGCCGACCACGAGCAAGGTGATCGAGATGCTGATCGGATCCTTCCAGTCGCCTGTGCGGACGCCGATGAGCGGCGCCTCCACGTGCTCGAGCAAAGTCCACAGCAGCCAGCCCGCGCCGGTCGCCCCCGCGGCAAGCGAGATCAGTGCGGCGAGGTTGGTGTAAAGGCGGCGGATACCCGCCTGACGGTCGGCTTCTTGCGTGCCGGCGTCGCGCGCCAGCCGGCGGCTGACCAGGATCCAGGCTACGCCGTAGACCAGAAGCTGCGAGCCAGGCGTCGAAACCGCAGCCAGCACGTCTGTGCCGGCGTTGCCGGGGTTGGGAACGCCGAGCACCCGCGCGAGCGCGTAGTAGAGGATCTGGCTCGCGCCGAACAGCGCCGTCGCGATGCTGACCGCCACCGCGATGAAGCCTTCGACCGCGCGCAGAGTCGAGTGCCGGTCCTCGGAGATGTGCCTGATCGCGATCACACGCGCGTGCACAGCCCAGAGGAGCGCACCCGCGATCAACTGCGCGATCGCCGACGAGAGAAAACCACCGGGGAACGCACCGCCGGTGACGACGCGGTACCAGCCCAGCTGCAGCGAGATCTGCATGCCGGCGAGCATCGTCAGCAAGCCGATCAGCAGCGCGGCGTACATGTACCAGCGCCGCAGCGTCGAGGACGCGCCTTCCTCGCCGACGGCGGCGCGATCGCCCCACGCGATGAAGAAGTGCAAGCCCCAGACCGCGGCGAACACGATCGCCGCCCATCCCGCCTGCGCCGCCGAGAGGTACGTGAAGAACTCGTTGTCGAAAACCGGCATCAGCAACTGGCTGAGGCCGACGCTCAGCGCGACCATCGCCGCCAGCGAGCCGGCCAGGCACGCCCAGTAGAGGTAGAGGCGCCGCAGCGCTGACGCGCGCTCGTACGGGTCGTGGGCCAGCCGTTGCGCGTACCAGATGGATGGGGCCCAGACCAGTAGGCCGGCGATGATCATCGCGGTGTAGTAGGCGAGCTGACCGCGGCTGCTCTCCGCGCTCGGGTCGTTGAAGACGAACAGGAGGATCGTGCCGCCGAGCAAGACCAATCCTGAGGTCAGCAGGCTGAGCGCGGCCGCGCTCACCAGGTAGACAAAAAGCCGCCTCAGAATCATCGGCGCAACGGTACTACCATGCGCGGGTGATCTCTCAAGAACTGCTCGAAATCCTGGCGTGCCCCAAGTGCCACACCAAGGTGGAGTTGCGAGACGACAAGCTGCGCTGCCCGAGCTGTAAGGTCCTCTACCCGATCGTCGACGGGATCCCGGTCATGCTGATCGAAGAAGGAAAGCCGGAGACAGAGTCAACGGAGGGCTGAAACCTTTACCCGCGAGCGCCGGCAGTCGCGGGTTTCAGAGACGGTTCAAAGGCGCGAGTGCCGGCAGTCGCGACTGATGGGGCCTAGGCGGCGCATTCGTAGCGGCTCGTGTCTCTCACTTTCGGGTTGGCCTCCGCGTCGCGAATGTCCGGCGCGATCTCGTCGTCTGTGAGCGCGTATGCCTGCGTCGGGTCGCTGGCCGAAGTCGCGAAGACCATCCCGAGCACGCGCCCCTCGAGGTCGATCAGCGGCCCTCCCGAGTTTCCCGGGTGCACGCTCGCCTGCACCACGTAGATCTGCCGCGTGACAAATCCCGAGTTGTAGATGTCGCGGCCCTGGGCCGCTATGGAGCCGTCGACGATCGCGGGCACCGTCTTCTCGCTCTGTCCGCCGGGGTATCCGATCACCGCACCCTTCGTCCCCCGCTGGGCGGGTCCGAACGTCATCCCCGCGACGTTGTATCCCGGCACGTACAACACCGCCACGTCTTTCTCAGGGTCGAAGTAGACGACCTCGGCTTTCAGGGTCGTGCCGTCGGGCTTGCTGATTCCGTGTGACATCGTGCCCGACACCACGTGGGCGTTGGTGACCACGTAGCCGTTGCCCACCGGGAATCCGCTGCCGGTGACGATGCCGCCGCAACCAACGCTCGATACCTTCACCACCAACGACGCCGCGCGCTTCACGCCGGGCGTGTCGATCGAGGCGGGCAGCGGCAGCGCAGCGGGTAAGCCGCTTGGTTCGAGGCCCGCGAAAACCGGCGGGAACTGCACGCCCGCGAGGACCTGGGCGACGCTGGCGAGGAATCCGGGTGGGCGGGGCGCGATGGTGTCCATGCCGCGCAGCAACGTCGAGCGCTGGATCTGCTGCGCGATCTCCGGACTGGGGCCTCGAGAGAAGCTGAGGCCCAAGAACCAGCACATGACGAGGACGGCGAACGCGGACAGGACGGCGCCCGCCGCGGAGTCGAAGGCGGAGTGGGTGCCGGTGCGGAGGATGCGGCGGCGGATCGGTTCGCCGACGGCGAAACCGATGCTCGAGCCGAGGCTGCCGCCGATGACCAGCACGAGCACCGCGCCCAGCGGCCGCGCGCTGGCGTTGTTGATCTGCAGGTAGTCGAGCACGTACCTGGCCGAGGCGGCCGCGAGCAGAACACCGATCACCAGGCCGAAGTACTGCGCGAGTGAAAGCCAGAAGCCGCGGCGGTATCCGTTGGCAAGCCCGACGATGGCTGCGATCAGGATCACGATGTCGATGAGGTTGATCAAAGGGCTCTACCTGATAACACCCTAACGGCCAATTCCGCCTCCCTGGCGTCAGAGAGGCGGAATTGTGGGGCCGAGGGTTCCATCGACTGGCTCGGCGATAATTGAACCCGTGGTCCTGTACCTCGTCGGCGAGTGGGTCCCGGCCTGGCTGTGGATGAGCCTGGCTTTCCTGGTCGCCGCCCTGGGCGTGGCCGGGCTCGGCTGGTGGGTGCTAAGAGGCGACGCGCGCAACCGCGCGGCCGAGGAGTTGATCCAGCCCGAGAGCACAAAAGAGGTCGCCGAGCACCACTAGGCCCAGCGATTAACTCCTTTCCGTTTACGGGGAGGTGGCCGCGTTGCCGCCGGAGGGGCTTCCGCGACTGATTGCCCCATCCCCGCCTTCGGCGGGACTTCCCCATAAATGGGGAAGAGTTAAGGCCTAGGCTCCTCCTCAGGTAGCTCGCCTGCCTCGCGCAGGTCGCGCACCGGCATGAAGCTGCGCACCGGCGGCACTCGCTCGAAGTTATAGGGAGGCGGCGGCGACGTGGTCGCCCACTCCAGCGTGTTGCCCTGCCACGGGTCGTTGCCCGCGATCTCGCCGTGGTTCCAGCTGCGGACCACGTTGATCAGGAACAGCAGGATCGAGAAGGCGATCAGGAACGAGGAGACGGTGATGATGATGTTGGTCAACGCCCAGGCCTCGTTGGTGTAGGTGTAGATCCGCCGCGGCATCCCCTCCAGCCCGAGGGTATGCATGATCAAGAAGGTGCCGTTGAAGCCGACGAACACGGTCCAGAAGTTCCACTCGCCGAGCTTTCGATCCAGCAGCCGGCCGGTGATCTTCGGGAACCAGTAGTACACGCCGGCCAGGATCGCGAACACGCTGCCGCCGAACAGCACGTAGTGCAGGTGGGCGACGACGAAGTAGGACTGGTGCAGCTGCGTGTCGACGGGCACCGAGGCCAGATAGACGCCTGTGATGCCGCCGATCAGGAACGTGGCCAGGAATCCGAACACGAACTTGATCGGCACCGTGAAGTCGATCGAGCCCCACCACATGGTCGCGATCCAGTTGAAGAACTTGATGCCGGTCGGGACCGCGATCAGCATCGTCATCAACATGAAGAAGCCTTCGACGTACGTGTTCATGCCGACCGTGAACATGTGGTGTGCCCATACCGTCATCGACAGGAACACGATCCCGAACAGCGCCGCGACCATCGACATGTAGCCGAAGATGGGTTTGCGCGAGAAGACGGGGACGATCTCGGAGATCATCCCGAACGCGGGCAGGATCATCACGTAGACCTCGGGATGGCCGAAGAACCAGAAGAGGTGCTGGAAGAGGACCGGCCGGCCCTCGGTGGTGAAGAACTGGGTCCCGAGCTGGCGGTCGAACTCGAGCAGGATCATCGCGGCCGCGAGCGGGGCGCCGACGACCAGGAGCAGGATCGAGGTCGAGATCTGCGCCCACACGAACAGCGGGAGGCGGGAGAACCTCATGCCCGGCGCGCGCAGGGCGATGATCGTGGTCAGGAAGTTCGTCGAGGCCATGATCCCGCTGATCGCCCAGACGATGATGCTCATCGCCCAGAAGTCGACGCCGAGGCTGGCTCCCTGGGCTGCCTTCTCGGTCAGCGGCGGGTAACCGGTCCAGCCGGCGTCGAGCCCCTTGCCGAAGAGGAACGCGGCGTAGTACAGGAGGATCGAGACAGGGACCAGCCAGAAACCCAGCAGGTTGACGCGCGGAAAGGCCATGTCACGCGCGCCGACCATGATCGGCACCATGTAGTTGGCAATCCCGGTCACGAAGATCGTGACGAAGAAAAAGATCATCGTCACGCCGTGCGCGGAGAGCAGCTGGTTGTAGGTCGAGGCGTCGACGATCCGCAGGTTCGGCGCCGAGAGCTGGAGCCGGATGACCAGGGCGAAGATGCCGCCGATCACGAAGCTGATGATGGCGGTGACCATGTACATGATCCCGATCAGCTTGTGGTCGGTGGTCGTCAGCCAGAGGCTGATCGGCTTGAAGAAGGTGTCGTCGTATGCCTTCGGCCGCGGCAGGACTGTGGTGGCCATCTGACTTCTACTCTACTTGCTGGGAGAGGGGGAGGCGGACGGTGAAGGCGCCGCTTTTTGTTTGGCCATCCAGGCGTCGAAGTCGCTCTGATCCATGGCCTGGACGATGATCTGCATCGCCGCATGCCCGGTGCCGCACAGCTCGGCGCACTCGCCTCGCCAGCTGCCCACGCGGTCGATCTTGAGCCACGAGAAGTTGTCGTAACCGGGGACGGCGTCAGTCTTGCCGGAGATCGCCGGCACCCACCACGAGTGGATCACGTCGGTGGCCCGGAACTGGAGCTTGACGAGCGTGTTGGTGGGAACCACAAACGGGACCACCTTGCCTTCGATGTTCGACTCCTGATGGACGACCACGCCATTGCCGTAGTCGTAGTTCCAGCCGAACTGATGGCCGCTGACGATCACGGTCATCTGCTGGTTGCTGATCGGCTGGAAGTTCTGCTGGAGCTCGACGAAGCTGTAGGCGGCGATGCCGAGCACGATGATCAGCGGCGCGATCGTCCACGCGATCTCGAGCCCGGTGTGGCCGTGGACCTGCGGCGGCGCGTAGCCGGCGGGCTGCGTGGATCGCCGGTAGCGAATCGCCACCCAAAGCAGCGCGGCCTCGACGCCGATGAAGACGATGATCGCGATGATCGAGATGCCGACGTAGGTGTCGTAGATGCTCTTCCCGTTCGGCGAGACCGGGTCGGGAAAGATGGGGGAGATGCCGCCCACATCGCAGGCGCTGAAGAGGAGCACGAGCGCTGCGAGTCCGGTTAAGGACAGGAACACGCGTCCGACGCGGCTCACGAGGTGGAAGTATATCGGCGGCCGAAATCGCAACCGGGAGCCGGCTTCCACGACCCTATAGAATCGGAAACCGATTGTGGCCGTAGCCCGAAAGCCTCGCTACGTCGACGTGACCAACCCCAGCCTTTCCGTCGAGTGCCCGCGCTGCGGGCTGCTGACGGCGCGCTTCGTCGACCACTGCCGCAACTGCGGCTACAAGATCTGGCCGTCGAGCGAGGTGGCCTCCGCAGCGTTCAAGGCGTGGCGCGACGCCGATCCGTCTCGAAGGGCGGCGGCATCGCGGTTCGACCTCACCCTCCCGGAGGAGCCGCTCGACGTCGTCGTCGACTACGCGGCGCGTGCCCATGAGCTGGGCATCCACCTGTTCCCGAACAGCAACTACCCGTTCATCATCTGCGTCGGCACGCTGCCACTGGCGCTGGCCGCGATCCCGTTTCCCTCGGCGACCCTGCGCATCGCGTTCGCCGTGATCGGCGGGCTGATCTTCCTGTACGGCGTCGTAGGGTGGGTCCTGGTCGAGGACGTCCGAATGTACCCGGCAGAGGGATCGCCCACGCAAGAGGTCCACCACTGATGGCGGTCGCGACGATGCAGCGCGAGCCGGCGCCTCAGTACCCGGCGATCAAGCCCGGGATGATGGGGATGTACATCTTCCTGGCTTCCGAGGTGATGTTCTTCGGAAGCATGTTCGCGATGTACTTCTACCTCGTCGGCTCACACCCGACCTGGCCGCCGATTCCACCGAGTAACCGTCCCGAGTATTACGTCAACTGGTGGCCGATTCCGTTCTTCAACACGATCATCCTTCTCTCGAGCGGTGTGACGTGCCACTTCGCGCTGGAGGGTCTGGCGCACGACAACCGGCGGCGGTTCTTCGTCCTGTTGATAACGACGATCGTCCTGGGCTTCATGTTCGAAGCGGGACAGCTCTACGAGTTCATCGAAGCCTTCGACCGGGGCCTGACCCTGAAGGCGAACACCTTCGCGAGCGCCTTCTTCACCATGACCGGCTTCCACGGCGCCCACGTGCTCGGAGGCTTGATCCTGCTGCTGCTGATCCTGTACCGCGCCTCACGCGGCCAGTTCTCGGCACGGAATCACGTCGGTCCGGCGGCGGTTACCCTCTACTGGCACTTCGTCGACGTGGTGTGGATCTTCCTTTTCGGCATCTTGTATTTGGGGATTACGGCATTTTGAAAACGATTGCGATCGTGATGGCGTCGGTTGCCCTCCTCTCCGTGGCGGCCTGTGGCAGCGGCGCGACCCAGCCCGCTGGATCGACCAAGGTCACCATGACCGAGTTCAAGTTCGACCCGGGCGATCTCACGGTGGCGCACGGCAAGGTGGTTTTCTGGCTCGTCAACGCGGGCAGCGTCGCACACGACCTGGCGATCAAGGACAGTTCCGGCAACAGCCTGGCCACCAGCGAGCTGGTCTCGGCCGGCGACTCCAAAGAGTTCGACGTCGACCTCCCCGCGGGCAGCTACAAGATCGTGTGCACCCAGCCGGGCCATGAGGCCTCTGGGATGAAGGGGACCCTGACTGTTACGTAGTCCCCTCCGGCGGCTTCGCCGCCACCTCCCCACTCGGTGGGGAGGAGTTGCTGCGCGCCACCTCCCCACACGGTGGGGAGGAGTTGCTTACTTGGGCCCCTCCGGCGCTGCGCGCCACCTCCCCACACGGTGGGGAGAAGTTGCTTACTTACGCCCCCACACGGTGGGGAGGAGCAGTTACTTGCTGGGTGACGGACTGGGCGAGGGCGACGGGCTAGGTCCTGGCTTCAGGCTCAGCAGCTCGATCTCGAACACGAGCGTGGCGTTGGGCGGAATGATGTACTGCCCGGTCGTCTGGTCCTGGCTGCCCTGCGCCCCGTACCCGAGCTCGGGCGGGATCTTCAGGCACCGTTTGCCGCCGATCATCATCCCGGGCACGCCTTCGTCCCACCCTGGAATGACCTGCCCCTGGCCGATCTGAAACGTGAACGGCGTGCGGCCCGAGTAGCGGCTCGAGTCGAACGGGTGGCCGTTGGTCGTCCAGCCCGTGTACTGCACCTCCGCGTTCTGGCCTGACTTGGCGACCATGCCGGTGCCGACCTTAACGTCCATCACCTTCAGGCCGTCCGGGTACGTCACCCCGCTCAGGTTGTTGCACGTCCCGAAGTCGTCAGCGCCGGTAGCCGAGCTCGGCGTCACGGAGGGGTTGGGGCTCTCGTTCGCCACTGGCGGGCTGCCCGCGTACGGGTCCGGGTAGCCGCACGCCGCGACCGCGAACGCGGTCCCCAACGCGGCCGTTAGAAGCGCCCTCCTCACGAAGCGTTGACGTCGAGGGAGCGCATCGTGTCGCCGGCCTGGATCTTGTCGATGACGTCCATCCCAGACGTCACCTCGCCGAAGTGGTTGTAGACGCCGTTGGAGGCGAGGAACGGCGCGTTGCCGATCGTGATGAAGAACTGCGAGCCGCTGACGCCCGTAGCGCTCGACGCCATGCCGGCCGTGCCGCGCGCCCAGTTCGAGGGGTTCGACTCGTTGGGCAGCTTGTAGTCGGGGCCGCCGGTGCCGTTGCCCAGCGGGTCGCCGCCCTGGACCACGAATCCCGGCACGACGCGGTGGAAGGTGAGGCCGTCGTAGTAGTGGTTCTGCGCCAGGTAGACGAAGTTGTTGACCGTCTGCGGCGCGACGCCGGCGTCGACCAGCGCGATCACGAAGTCTCCGCGCGATGTGTGAACGGTGACTGAGTACTTCTTGCCGGCCTCGACGATGTTCGGCGGGGGCGCGCTTAGCTTTTCCATGTGGAGTCGACGCTCCACATTAGAGGATCGCGTGAGGTCGGTACGCTAGTGCCGGTCGTGACGAAAGAGGAATTCCACCTCAGCGCCGAGGTCCGCTCCAGCGACGGCAAGGACGTTGGCAAGCTGGTCCACGTGCTGGTCAGCCCTGACTACGGGTTGCGCGCGCTCGTGATCAAGGAGTCGAGTCGCTTCTCCGGCCACCTGTTCTCGCCCGGCTCGATGCTCCTGGTCGACGAGTTCATCGTGCCCCCCGAAGCAGTCACCAGGGCGACCCGCGACCGCATCGACCTCAAGCTGACGGCGGCGGAGATCCGGCTGCTGCCGCCGTACCTCGCCTACCGGGAGAGAGGCGAGACCCTGGCCGAGGGCCTGGAGGACACGGCCGGGGTGCTCGGGTCCGGGCCCGAGGTGCCGAACTGGCTGGAGCAGGTCGCCAACAAGGCCGAGGGCGACCTCGAGATCGACGGTGGCGAGAACGTGATGCTCGGCCACACGGGAAGGAAGATGGGTACTGTGCAGGACGTGCTGTTCGACGACGGCCAGCTGGTGGGCGTCGTGCTCAGGCCGCAGGGCCTGTTCCAGGAGGAGGTCATCCTGCCGCGCCGGTTTCTCGACCGCAGCGACGACCTCGCGCTCTTCGTCAACATCGACGAGAAGGACGTGGAGCAGCTGACGCCGTTCAAGCCGAGCGACTAACAAGCTCGTCCAGCCCCTCCGGCCGCGGCGCGGCCACCTCCCCACTTCGTGGGGAGGCGGCGCGGCCACCTCCCCACTTCGTGGGGAGGAGTTATTCACGGAGATCGACGACGGCCAGCTGGTGGGCGTCGTGCTCAGGCCGCAGGGCCTGTTCCAGGAGGAGGTCATCCTGCCGCGCCGGTTTCTCGACCGCAGCGACGACCTCGCGCTCTTCGCCAACATCGACGAGAAGGACGTGGAGCAGCTGACGCCGTTTCGTCCGAACGACTGACTAGCCGGGGCCCCTCCGGCCGCTGCGCGGCCACCTCCCCGCAAGCGGGGAGGAGTTATTCCTTAGCGAGCTGGCTCGCGCGCCGACGTGCTGAGCAGCGCGGCCAGCGCCAGCGAGAGGCCCGCCACCACGAACAGCGCGCTCGAAACGTCCGACGTCAGCGCGG
>DASWDZ010000106.1:0-94875 GCA_036395015.1 Candidatus Dormiibacterota bacterium
AGGGTCATCTCATACCAGGTCACCCGTCGCTGACCTGGATGGTGGTGGCGGGCAATGACCCGGTAACCAAGCCGCTTGTAGAAGGCCTGGTTGCCGGGAAGCTGCCTGCGGACGCCGAGCCGAACCTCGTGCAGGCCCAGCGACAGGGCATGGCCATGCGACCAGCTCATCAGCGTCGTCCCGATGCCCCGCCGCTGCCGCTCGGGCAGCACCGCCACCCGGCGCACGTGCAGGTGGTCGGGTTCGACCTCGAAGCGCAGGCAGCCGACCGCTTCGCCGTCGATCCAGGCGATCGCACCCCCGTGGGTCTCGAGGTCGCGGCGGACCGAGTCCACGGTCTCGCGCATCGCGCCGCTTGGCGGGTCGAGCACGCCGCGGTAAGTCTCGAAGGCCGCCTGCGTGAGGGTGTGGACGGTCGCGGCGTCCTCAGGACTGCAGACCCTGACCTCTATCGCTGCTCGACCAGGAACTCGACCAGGCGGTCGATGTCGCGCTCGTCCGTCCACCATCCGATCGATGCTCGCAGCCAGCCGTCCGGGAGGTTGCGGATGACGATGCCCCTTGCTTCCGCGGCCTTCACGAGCTCGCCCGGCTCGCCTGAGATTCGAAACGAGACCAGCGTCCCTTGCCCAGCTTCGGTGCGCACCTCCGCCCCGCCGCCCAGGAGGGCTTTCCGGCCGTACGCGACCATCGCGGCCGCATGCTCGAACGCCCACTCGGGCATGTCCTCGAGTGCAGCCAGCAGACCGGCGATCATCGGCGTGCCGAGGTGGACGAGGGCGAGACGGCCGGCGTCGGTCCGCATCGACGCCGCGAAGCTCTGGACCTGCGGCCGCAGCCGCTCGTGCTCGGCGACGAAGAGCGCGCCGGTCGTCTCGGGACCACACAGCCACTTCTGGCCGGACACCGTGTACCAGTCCGCCACGGACGCGTCGACAGGGATCGCTCCCACCGACTGCGCGCCGTCGACGAGCAACGGCAGACCCGTCTCGCGCTTGATCTCGGCGAGCGGGAGCACGTGGCCGTTGAGCCACAGCACATGCGACAACGCGACCAGGCGCGTTTGCGGCGTCACCTCGGCCAGGATCGCGTGCAGCGACTCGGGGACCGGCCGGCTCATCACGTCCGCCTGTTTGACCTTCGCCCCCGACGCCAGCAGCGGCATCAGGAGGCCTGGATGTTCGGCGTTCGTGGTGACCACCTCGTCGTCGGGGCCGAGCCGGAGCCCGGTGACGACGATGTTGCAGCCCTCGGTGGTGGACGTCGTCAACACCACCTTGTCCTCGGGGACGTTGATGAGCGCCGCGATCCGCTGTCGCAGGGCGGACTCCGTGGCGAAGGCACGCTCCCACACGGCCGGGCCTCCGCGCCCTTGCTCGAGTGCCATCCGCTCGCAGTCCTCCATCGCCTGGAACGTGTGCCGCGAGAGGGGGCCGACCGAGCCCGCGTTCAGGTAGGCGCAGCTTTCGAGCACCGGAAAGAGGGAGCGAGCCTCGGCGGGGTTCATGAAAGCGGCGTGTAGAAGCGGCATGGCGGCGACTCCGCCGTGGTGTGGAAGTTCCAGTGCCGGCACCACGCGGTGCCGTCGAACTTCCGGCATGAGCCGCAGGTGACGCGGGGCGCGGGCGCGCGCGTCTTCTTCATGTGGTGCTCCGGCCGCTCGCCGGGAAATTCTCGACTCACAGCTGAGAGCGGACCTCCCACAGCTCCGGATAGAAGCGCTTGCCGAGAGTGCTGTGCAGGTATGCGGCGCCCGAGCTGCCGCCGGTTCCCGTCTTGCTCCCGATCTGCCGCTCCACCATCAGGACGTGCCGCGCCCGCCAGTGGGCGAACGTCTCGTCATGGTTCAGCAAGCCCTCGCACAGGTCGAACAGATCGCCGTAGCCCTCGCGGTCCCGAAAGATGTCCAGCAGCGACGGCGAGCCACGCCGCTTGACCAGCGCGCGGAAGGCGTCGTCGACGGTCGGCTCTTCGAGTCGCTTGCGCAGTCGCGACATCTCCTCCGGCGTGGCCTCGAGCCGGGCCACGTACTTCGGCTCTTTGAGGCCGGACAGAAACTCGATCTCCCGGAACTGGACGGACTGAAACCCGCTCGCCGGCGCGAGCTTGGAGCGAAACGCAAGAAAATCCTGCGGCGACATCGTCTCCAGGACGTCGATCTGCTCCACGAGAAGCCTCTCGATGACGTGCACGCGGTGCAGGTGGTGACGGGCGAAGAAGATGTCATCGGCGTCGATGCGATCGCGCGCGGCCTCGAGCTCGAACAGGACGACCTTGAACCACAGCTCGTACGCCTGGTGGGCGACGATGAAAAGCAGCTCGTCGTGCTCAGTGCTGAGTCCCTGCTGCAGCTGCAGCAGGTCCGGGATCCTGAGGTAGCTGCCGTAGGACAGCTCACGCCCCTCTTCTCCGAACCTGCGCGACATCAGTGTTTGAAGTGGCGCCGTCCGGTCACGACCATCGCGATCCCCGCCGCGTCGGCGGCCGCGATCACGTCGGCGTCCTTCATCGAACCGCCGGGCTGGATCACAGCCGTGATCCCGGCGCGCACGCCTGTCTCGAGGCCATCTGGAAACGGAAAGAAAGCGTCCGATGCCATAACCGCGCCGCGTGCGCGCTCACCTGCTCGCTGGACCGCGAGCTGCACCGCCTCCACCCTCGACATCTGACCAGCGCCGACACCCACCGCCGCTCCCTCCTTGAAAAGGACGATCGCGTTGGACTTCACGTGCTTGACCGCCGTCCAGGCCAGGCCGAGCTGTTCCCATTCCTCATCGGTCGGGTCACGCTGGGTAACCGTCCTGGCCGAGCGGCGGTCGAACCGGGCCCAGTCCCAGTCCTGGACGAGAAATCCGCCAGGCACCGAGCGCACGTCGTAATCGAACATCCCGTTTCTCGCCGCCGGCGCCGCCAGCACGACCATGTTCTTGCGCCGCGCCAGCACGTCGCGGGACTCGTCGAGGATCTCGGGCGCGATCACCACATGGGTGACGATCTGGACGATGAACTCGGCGGTCGCCCGGTCGAGCGGCCTGTTCGCGGCCACAATGCCGCCGAACGCCGACACCTTGTCGCACTCGTACGCCATCCGGTACGCGGTGGCCAGGTCGCCGGCGACCGCCAGCCCGCAGGGGTTCATGTGCTTGACGATCGCCACCGCGGGCTTGTCGAAATCCATCACCAGCCGAAAGGCGGCTGAGGCGTCCTGCAGGTTGTTGAAGCCGGGGGGGACGCCCTGCACCTGGAGCGCGCCGCCGATGCCGCCCGGATCGGGGCCGAGGCGGTAGAAGGCGGCCTTCTGATGCTCGTTCTCGCCGTACTTCAGCGCTCCGGCGAGCAGGCCCGCGATGGTGATCTCGGGCGGAAACCCATTGCCCGAGCTGCGCCTCAAGTAGGCCGCGATCCACGCGTCGTAAGCAGAGGTGTGCGCAAAGGCCTCCGCCGCCAGCCGGCGCCGGGCCTCGAGGTCGAGCGTGCCTTCGTTGAGCGCGCCCAGGACTTCGGAATAGCGCTGGGGGCGCACGATCACGATGACCGACTCGTGGTTCTTGGCCGCGGCCCGGATCATCGCCGGACCGCCGATGTCGATCTGCTCGATCGCTTCCTCGAACGCGACATCAGGCCGGAGCACGGTGTCCACGAACGGATAGAGGTTGCAGCAGACCAGGTCGATCTCGCGCAGGCCGCGTTCGGCCAGGGCCTCCACGTGCTCTGGCTTGTCGCGTCGGGCAAGGATGCCTGCGTGGACGCCTGGATGCAGCGTCTTGACCCGCCCGTCCATCATCTCGGGGAAGCCGGTCAGGTCGCTGACCGGCTGCACGTCGAGCACGGCGTCCTGAAGCGTCTGCAGCGTGCTGCCGGTGGCGAACAGGTCGTAGCCGAGCCGCTTCAGGCCGCGGGCGAACGCCGCCAGGCCGGTCTTGTCGCTAACCGACAGCAGAGCTGTTGGCAAGACGTGCCTCCATCAACCTGACGCCGGCGGGAAGGATCCGGTATTCCGCCTCATGCACCCTCTGGCGAAGAGTTTCCACCGTATCGCCGTCCAGGATCGGGACCGCCTCCTGGAGGAGGATCGGGCCCGCGTCGAGGTCGGCGGTCACGATGTGGACGGTCGCGCCTGTGCGTCGCGCTCCGGACGCGAGCGCCTGCTCGACCGCATCCATGCCGCCTGCAAACTCCGGGAGCAGCGAGGGGTGGACGTTGATGATTCGATTCTGGAACGCTTCGAGGAAAGGCAGCGTATGGATGCGGTCGTACCCCGCGTCTACCACCAGCTCCACTCCATGCCTGAGGAAGAAATCACGCATCGCCGCGTCGCGTTCTTCGCCCGAGGCGAACGATTTCTGCGGCAGCCCGCCAAGCGGGATTCCCTTCTCGCGCGCGAAAGCCGCCGCCGGGCACGCCGGCCGGTTGGTGGCAACGGCCACGACGTCGAAGCCATGTGCCACCAGGTTGCGGAGATTGGTCCCCTCGCCTGAGACACAGACCCCGAGCTTCAGAGAATCTCCACGCGCTCGGGTCGGGACTGCTTCACGATCTCGCCCACTACCATCGCTCCCTCTGGAACATCCTTCGGATCGACCACCAGGATCATCCCGAGTCCCATGTTGAACGTTCTCCACATCTCATCGTCGGAGACGGGGCCGCGGCGGCGGATCTTCTCGAAGACCGGCGGCACCTTCCAGCTGCGCCTGTGGAGCCTGGCGGCGAGGCCTTCGGGCAGGCAGCGCGGCAGGTTGCCGGGAATCCCGCCGCCCGTGATGTGCGCGGCGCCCTTCCACGACACGCGCTGCATCTCGTCCAGATAAGAGAGGTGCGGGGCGAGCAGCTGCTCGGCCAGCTCGCCTTGCATGGCCACGCCTTCAAACACCTTGCGCGCCAGCGAATAGCCATTCGTGTGCAGACCGTTCGACGCCAGTCCGACCAGTACGTCCCCCGCCTGGACGGGCTCCCGACGCGGCCCCGGCTCGACAAGGCCGACGATGAAACCGGCCAGGTCGTAGTCGCCCAGCGCGTACACGCCGGGCATCTCCGCGGTCTCCCCACCGAGCAGGGCGCACTGCGCATCGCGGCAGGCCTCGGTCATGCCCTCGACCAGCTGCGCGAATACGTCGGGGTCGAGCTTGCCGGTCGCGAAGTAGTCGAGGAAGAAGATTGGGCGCGCACCAGCAGTGGCGATGTCGTTCACGCAGTGGTTGACTATGTCGACGCCGATGCCGCGATGCCGCCCCGCGGCGATCGCGACCTTGATCTTGGTGCCGACGCCATCTGCGCTGGCGGCGAGATGTCCGCCGCCCGGGAGCGCGTAGAGACCCGCAAACGGACCCACGCCTAGCGCGACTTCCTCACCGTGGGTGGCGGCGATCAGGGGCTTGACCCGCTCGAGCACGCGCTCGTAGGCGTCGATGTCGACGCCCGCCTCGGCGTACGACAACCCCTCACCGCCCATGAATCAGATCTTCGCTAGTTGCGGGGCTGGGGTCTCGAACTGCATCTTGTCCATCTCGAGCTGCTGAGGTACCGGCACCGGGTAGGAACCGTCGAAGCACGCCCGGCAGAACTCCTGCGCCGTGCCGCGCCCGATCGCGCGGATGAGGCCGGGGATCGAGAGGTAGTGCAGTGAGTCGGCGCCGATGTGCTGGCGGATCTCGTCCACCGAGCGTCCGGTCGCGATCAGCTCTTTGGTCGAACCGATGTCCACGCCCATGAAGCATGGGTAGCGCATCGGTGGGCTCGAGATCCGCATGTGGATCTCGCTCGCGCCCGCGGCGCGCAGGCGCTCGATCGTGCGCCTGGTGGTCGTGCCGCGGACGATCGAGTCGTCGACCGCGATCACTCGCTTGCCCTTGATCGAGCGGGGCAGCGGGTTGAGCTTCAGCATCACGCCCGCCTCGCGCAGCGACTGGTCGGGCTGGATGAAGGTGCGGTTGATGTACCGGCTCTTCATCAGCGCTTCGCGGAACGGTATGCCTGAGGCCTCTGCATATCCGATCGCCGCGGGCGTGCCCGAGTCCGGAAACGCGACGACCATGTCCGCCTCGACCGGGGCTTCCTGCGCGAGCTCGTGGCCCATCCGGATGCGCGCGTCTTCGAGCTCGCAGTTCTTCAGGATCGAGTCCGGCCTCGCAAAGTAAATGAACTCGAAGATGCACATCGCGTGCTTGCTCGAGGTCTGGAAGCTGACGCTGTGCACGCCGTGCTCGTCCATGATCACCATCTCGCCCGGTTGCACCTCGCGGACGAAAGTCGCGCGCACCGTGTCGAGGGCGCAGGTCTCTGACGCGACCACGTGCGCCGGCTGGCCGGCGAGGGCGATGTAGCCGATGCACAGAGGTCGGAACCCATATGGATCGCGCAGGGCGATCAGCTGGTTGGGCGTGATGATCCCGCACGAGTACGCGCCCACGATGCGCGCGAAGGCGCGCCGGATCACCTCCTCCCACGTGCGGCCGTGGGTGCTCTCGATGAGCCGCGCCATGACCTCGGTGTCGAGGGCCGTCTCGAAGGCGATGCCACGCTCGGCCAGCTGGGTGCGCAGCGCTTCGGCGTTCAGCAGGTTGCCGTTGTGCGCGATCGCGCCCGGTCCGAGCATCGGGTGGTGGAACGGGACCGGATGGGCGTTTTCGGCGCGGCTGGATCCCGTCGTCGAGTACCTCGTGTGCCCGAGCGCGATTATCGAGCCTTCGCCAAGGTCTTTGATCTGGGCGGGGGAGAAGACCTGCGCGACCAGGCCCATGTCGCGGCGGATGCGCACGGTCGAGCCGTCCGACACGGCGATCCCCGCCGACTCCTGGCCCCTGTGCTGCAGCGCAAACAGGCCGAAGTAGGTCAGGTTGGCGACGTCGACCCCGTGCTTGGCGCAGATCCCAAAGACGCCACACATGGTTAGGTGATGAATGCCTCCCAGGCCTGGCGGAGCTCGGCGAGCGAGAGCTTCATCTGGCCTTCGAACTCGATGTGATCGCCGCCGGTGAGCCCGAGCAGCGACAGCTCCACGTTGTGGCGGCGGGCGAGCGACTGCATCTCGGGCATGGCCCGCGATGCCACGCTCACGATGTAGCGGCTCGGCGACTCGCCGAAGAAAGCCGCGTCAAGCCGGAGGGGAGGCT
Source organism: Candidatus Dormiibacterota bacterium (assembly GCA_036395015.1). Classification (GTDB taxonomy): domain Bacteria; phylum Chloroflexota; class Dormibacteria; order Dormibacterales; family Dormibacteraceae; genus 40CM-4-65-16. The sequence goes on from DASWDZ010000106.1 coordinate 7,110, forward strand.
CTGGTCGCAGTGCCGGGCATCGCACGCCCATGCTGCCGAGCAGGCAGCACTCCGCGAGCGCGACGAGCATCCCGCCTTCGGCGCAGTCGTGCGCCGAGTGGAGGTATCCGCTCTGCGCGGCGGCCATGATCACGCGGTTCACCGCCTTCTCCCGCGTCAGGTCTAACGCGGGCGGCCGGCCGGCGACATGACCGTGCACGACCTTCAAGTACTCGCTGCCGCCGAGGTCGTTGTGGCTCGAGCCGATCAAGAGCACGAAGTCGCCCTCCGCGCGAAGCGCAGCCCCCAGCCGCTTGCCGTAGTCGTCGATCACGCCGACCATGCCTACCACGGGAGTGGGGTAGATGCCGATGCGTTCACCCCCATCCTTCTGGGCGCCTTGCGCCGGGACACCTTCCCCGGTGCCGGGGAAGGTCTCGTTGTAGAGGCTGACGTTGCCGCTGACGACCGGCAGCTCGAGCGTGCGGCAGGCGTAGGCGAGGCCCGCCACCGCCTCTTCGAGCTCCCAGTAGACCTCCGGCCGGTCCGGGTTGGCAAAGTTGAGGCAGTCGGTGACCGCCAGCGGCCGGGCGCCGGTGGCGATGATGTTGCGCGCCGCCTCCGCGACCGCGAGCTGCGCCCCGAGGTGCGGGTCCAGGTGGCAGTAGCGCGCGTTGCAGTCCGTGGTGACCGCGAGACCGAGGCGCGTGCCCTTGATGCGAAGCATCCCGGCGTCGCCCCCGGGAGGGATCACGGTCGAGTCGCCGACCATGTGGTCGTAGCGCCGGAACACACCCCGCTTGCTGCTCAGGTTAGGACTCGCCATCAGCTGCAGAAGGGAGGCGCCCGGGTCGACCAGCGGTGGAAGCTCTTCGACCTCGAGTCCGTACGGCGGCTCGGGCGCGAACCCGACCAGGCGCCGCATCGGCGCGCCCTCGGTCAGGAGGCGCACGGGGAGGCGCGCAACCTCGTCGTCGCCGTCGAGCACGGTGAGGTGCTCGTCGTCGGTGACCTCGCCGATCACCGCCGATGTCAGGTCCCAGGCCTCGAAGATGCTCTCGACCTCGCGCTCGCGGCCGCGCCTGACGACGACCAGCATCCTCTCCTGGGACTCGGAGAGCATCACGTCGTAAGCCGTCATGCCGCGCTCGCGTCGCGGGACCAGCGCGACGTCGATCCGCGCGCCTGCGCCCGGCACCCGGCCCGCGCACTCGGCCACCGCCGAGGTGAGACCGGCTGCGCCAAGGTCCTGAATCCCGACCACGGCGTCGGTGTGGGCGAGGTCCATGCATGCCTCGAGCAGGCACTTCTCCAAGAACGGGTTGCCGACCTGCACCGCGGGCCTTCGCTCGGAGCTGGTCTCGTCCAGCTCGAGGGAGGCGAACGACGCCCCGTGGATGCCGTCGCGCCCGGTGTCCGCGCCGACGAGGAGCAGGCTGTTGCCGGTGCCCTCGGCTCGCGCGCGCATCAGCTGGTCCTTGCGCACAAGCCCGACGCACATCGCGTTGACCAGCGGGTTGTTCGCGTAGCAGTCCTCGAAGTAGACCTCGCCGCCGACGGTCGGAATGCCGATGCAGTTCCCATAGCCGCCGATGCCGGCGACCACGCCCTCGAAGTGATGGCTGGAGTCGGGCAGTGGACCGAAGCGCAGCGAATCGAGAAGCGCCACGGGCCGTGCGCCCATCGCGATGACGTCGCGGATGATGCCGCCGACACCGGTCGCGGCGCCTTGGTAGGGCTCGATCGCCGAGGGATGGTTGTGCGACTCGATCTTGAAGACCGCGGCCCAGCCCTCGCCGATGTCGACCGCGCCCGCGTTCTCGCCGGGGCCTTGCAGGACGCCGGGACCGGTCGAGGGAAGGCGGCGGAGCAGCGCCTTGGAGCTCTTGTACGAGCAGTGCTCGGACCAGAGCACCCCGAGCATGCCCAGCTCGACCTCATTGGGCGCTCGCTTCAGCTGTTCCAGGATGACCCGGTATTCATCTGGTGTGAGCGCAACCTCCCTGAGCTTGCGCTCGTCCACAGACTTGATGCTCAAGACACCAGCACCTTGATCGCAGTCTCCGCGACCGACTGGAAAAGCTTGAGTCCATCGGTACCGCCAAGCTCGGCCTCGGAGCAGCGCTCGGGGTGCGGCATCATGCCGAGGACGTTGCCGCGCGCGTTGACGATGCCCGCGATGTTGTGCAGCGATCCGTTCGGGTTTGCGCCAGGCACGACGCGTCCGTCGGCGTCGCAGTACCTGAACACGACCTGACCTCGCTGCTCCAGGCGCGAAAGTGTGGCAGGGTCGGCGAAGTAGCTGCCTTCGCCGTGCGCGATGGGCACTCGAAGGACCTCGCGCTCTTCGCATCTCGACGTGAAGGCGAGGTCCGTGCGCTCCACGCTGAGGTGTGTCCACTCGCATCGAAACTCGAGCGACGCGTTGCGGATGAGCGCGCCGGGCAACAGGCCCGCCTCGCACAGCACCTGGAAGCCGTTGCAGATACCCCACACGAGGCCGCCTCGGTCTGCGAAGTCGCCGACCTTGTCCATGACCGGCGCAAACCGCGCGATGGCGCCGGTGCGCAGGTAGTCGCCGTAGGCGAATCCGCCAGGAAGGATCACGCAGTCGCATCCCTTGAGGTCCGCGTCTTTGTGCCACAGGTAGGCGAGCTCGTGGCCGAGCACCTGATTGATGACCCATCCGCAGTCGCGGTCCGACCACGTGCCTGGGAAGACCACCACGCCCAACTTCAACGCCGCTTGCGCTCCGGTTCGATGTCGAAGCGGAAGTCCTCGATCACATGGTTGGCGAGCAGCTGGCGGCACATGGCCTCCACGCGCTCGCGAGCCTCGTGCTCGCTCGAGGTCTCGAGGTTGACCTCGATGTACTTGCCGACCCGCACGTCCGTGACCTCGCGAAAGCCGAGCGCCGCGAGGCCCTGCTTCACCGTCAGGCCCTGCGGGTCGTTGACCACCGGCTTGGGGGTGACGATCACTTTCGCTCGGATCACGGGCGCGGCCCTCTCTCGATTCCGCACGTTTCGGCCATCTCGTGCGTTTCGCATCCCTGGATTCCGCACGTTTCGGCCAAATCGCGCGGAATCATGTCTCGTTCCTGGGCTTGCGCGGGAACAGCGGCTTGCCGACCAGGCGCTGGTAGGCGGTCAGGTAGCGCAGGCGCGTCTGGGTGACGACGTCCTCAGGCAGCTTGGGCGGCTCCGACTCCTTGTCCCAGCCTGACCGCGTCAGCCAGTCGCGCACGAACTGCTTGTCGTAGGACTCGGGCGAGGTGCCGACGCGGTAGGTCGCGACGTCCCAGTACCGGGAGCTGTCGGGAGTGAGCACTTCGTCGATCAGGATCACGTCCTCCCCGATCTGGCCAAACTCGAACTTCGTGTCGGCGAGGATCAGGCCGCGGCGGAGCGCGAATTCCGACGCGTACTTGTAGAGCTCGATGCTCGCGCTGCGCAGCTTGTTCGCCAGGTCTCCGCCGAGATCTTTCTGCATGCGCTCGAAGGTGATGTTCTCGTCGTGTCCTGATTCGGCCTTGGTCGCGGGCGAGAAGACCGGGTACTCGAGCTTCTCGCTCTGGCGCAGGCCGGGCGGCATCTTCTCGCCGGCCAGCGTTTGCGACTCCTCGTACTCCTTCCAGGCGCTCCCCGCGATGTATCCACGCACCACGCACTCGAAGTCGATTCGCTTCGCCTTGCGCACGATCATGAAACGGCCGGCGAGCTCTTCGCGGAAGTTCTTGAGGACGGCGGGGAGGTCGGGGACCATGCCCGAGATGAGGTGGTTCGGCTGGAAGGTGTCCGTCTGCGAGAACCAGAAGATGGAGAGCTGCGTCAGCACCTTGCCTCGGTCGGGGATGCCGTTGGGAAGGACGTGGTCGAACGCCGAGATGCGGTCGGTGGCGACCATGAGCAGCTCTTTGTCGTTGAGCTCGTAGGTGTCACGCACCTTGCCGCGGGCGAACAGCTTGAGCGGGAGCTCGGTGTCGGTAAGAGGCGGTCCCGCGATCACTTGGTCGTGACTCCCAAGCCCAGGCGTTCGTAGGCCAGGTCGGCGTGCTCGAGGCCGGCCCAGGGGTCGAAGACCTTGTCCAGCCGGTCGCCGATGCGCTTGCTGACCTCGTCGTCCTTCTCGAGGATCGCCCTGAACCCGGGGCCGGACTCACCCATCGCCTCCATGGCCGCTTTCTGGACGACCAGGTAGGCGTCCTCACGTGACATGCCGCTCTCCACGAGTGCCAGCAGCACCCGCTGCGAGAAGACGACGCCGCCGGCGTGCTGGAGGTTGGCGAGCATCCGCTCCGGTCGCACCTCGAGCCCACGCAGCACCTTGTTCATCTCCATCGCCATGTAGTCGACCGCGGCGCAGGAGTCGGGAAAGATGACCCGCTCGGCGGAGGAGTGGCTGATGTCGCGCTCATGCCACAAAGCCGTGTTCTCGAGGGCGGTGACAAGGTGGCCGCGCACGACCCGGGCCAAACCGCACACTCGCTCGGTCAGCACCGGGTTGCGTTTGTGAGGCATGGCCGAGCTTCCCTTCTGCTCTTTGCCAAACGGTTCGAAGACCTCGCTGATTTCGCTCCGCTGCAGGTGCCGGATCTCGGTCGCAATGCGCTCGAGAGTGCCGGCCACGATCGCCAGGGCCGACATGAAGCCCGCATGACGGTCGCGCGCCACCACCTGCGTGGACACCGTGTCCACCTTGAGCCCAAGCTCGCGGCACACGTGCTCCTCGACCCGTGGATCGATGGTCGCGTGGGTTCCCACCGGGCCGCTCACGCGGCCGACGGCAGCTTCCTCCGCTGCCTGTTCGAGACGAGCGATGGAGCGGTCGAGCTCGGCCACCCAGCCCGCGACCTTGAAGCCGAAGGTGATGGGCTCGGCGACGATCCCGTGCGTGCGCCCCGCCATCAGGGTGCGCCGGTGCCTGATCGCCAGGTCGGCCGCAACCTCCCGCAGCTTCGCCAGCTCGTGTCCGATGAGCCGCGCCGACTCCACCATCTGGACCGCCATCGCCGTGTCGTTGAGGTCCTGGCTGGTCATGCCGACATGCACGTAGCGCGCCTCGGGCTGGCCGATCGACTGGTTCAGGACGGTCAGAAAGGCGATCACGTCGTGGCCGACTCGTGACTCGACCTCGGCGATCTTCGTGGTGTCAAACGTGCCCTTGCGGATCTTCGGCAATGCGGACTCGGGGATCCGGCCGAGCGTCGCCCAAGCCTCGCAGGCCAGGACCTCGATGCGCAGCCAGAGCTCGAATTTGTGCTGGTCTGACCAGACCGCCCGCATGGCGGGCGGCGAGTATCGCTCGATCAAGAAGGGCGATTCCCAATCAATGGTCGGGGTCCGCACGAATTATATCGGCCACCAGCTGATCTAGATCTTGTTACTCGGGCTGGGGTAGGCCCAAGATTTGGTGGCCATCGACCCGAGCCGGGTGCTGTTAAGCGGCGGGCTTGATAATCGAGAATTCCGCATGCCTGGAGCTCGTAACCACGTTCGAAGGCCGCCCGTTTGAAGCGGCACAGGCTGAACGGCCGGTGAGCGACCCGTCGCGCGACGACGAGCGAGAGCTCGTCGAGTTGGCCAGGCGGGACCCACGCCAGTTTGGTGCGCTCTACGACCGGCACTTTCAGCAGATTTACCGGTTCGTGTATTCAAGAGTGAGGGAGCAAACCGCGGCAGAAGACGTCACTTCAGAAGTCTTCATGAAGGCTCTGAAGGCCATGCCCCGCTACCAGGACACGGGGCGTCCTTTTGCTGCCTGGCTCTACCAGATCGCGGTCAACGCGATCGCCGACCGGTACCGGACCCTGCGGCCGGCCCAGACGCTCGATGACTTCCACGACCTTTCGGTCGCCGGTCCGGCGCTGGAAGACCTCGCCGCTCACCGCGACGAGGTGCGCAGGATCTGGGCGCTGGTCGAAGCGTTCCCACACCAGCAGCGGACAGCCCTGGTCCTCAAGTTCCAGGAAGACATGAAGATCGAGGACATCGCGGTGGCGATGGGAAAGTCGCCCGGAGCCGTCAAGCTCCTCATCCACCGCGGCGTCACGCGCCTGCGCGACGAGGCCTCGAGCCTGAGGCCGGTCGAATGAACTCCTACCACGACCCTGAGCTCGAAGAGATCCTGCAGGAGGAAGACCTCCGCCACGTCGCGCTGATGTTGAGCTCGGCGCGGACGTCCGATCCGCCGCTCGATGAGGCCTTCCGCACCGGCCTGCGCCGGCAGTTGATGAAGGAAGCATGGGCGATGAGCGAGGGCCGGGATTCATGGTGGCGCCGCGTCTTCGCACCGCCTGGCCTGGCCTGGGCGGGGGCGGCGGCGGGCCTGCTCCTGATCGCGTCGGTGGTCCTCATGTTCGGGCTGCAGCCGCCGGGCGCAAACACGATCGCGATCCACAGCAGCATCGACGGCGACCGCAACGTCGAGCTGCACCAGCCGATCCTGGTCTCGTTCAACCAGCCCATGGACCACCCGTCCACCGAGCACGCGGTGCAGATAACGCCCGCGACCGTGGTGACCTTCTCCTGGGAGGCGAACACGCTCGCGGTCCAGCCGGCGAGCCGCAACCTCGCACCCAACACGCAGTACAAGGTCACCATTGGCCCCGGCGCGAAGACGGCCTCCGGTAAGCAGCTGTCGTCGCCGCAGACGATCACGTTTGTCACCCAGCCGCCTGCCACGCCGACGCCAACCCCGACGCCGCGCGTCACACCCTCCAATGCGCTGGGCGAGAAGCAGCTCACCACCCTGGCCGGGGCGAACGCGCTGAACGGGCAGTGGTCGGCCGACTCGTCCACCTTCTACGCCATCGACGGCAACGGGGCGCTGAAAGTCGTGCCGGCGAGCGGTGGAAGCGTGACGGTGATCGCGGCCGACGGCGTCAGCGCGCTGGCGATCTCGCCGGCCGGGGACCGCCTGGCCTACGTCCGCGGCGGCAAGATCGAGCTCCTCACCTTCGCGTCGGGCCACACGGCCGAGGTGTCGCCCACCGCCACGCCGGCCCTCGTCGGCTGGGCCCAGGACACACTGCTGTGGACGGATGCCGACGGCATCGACAGCGTCGCCGGCGACGGGTCGATTCAGCAGGTCGCCGCGCTTCCCAAGACGGGTCCCAGCGCGGTCGTCTCCATCGCCCCGGGCGGAGCGCACGCGGTCTACCGACAGGAGGCCACCCTCTTCCTGCTCGACCTCGCCAGCGGCAAGAGCGTCCAGCTCGGACAGGCGAACTCAACGTTTGCGGGCTGGTCGCCAAACGGGCGCCAGATTCTCTACGGCACCGACGACCAGGTGGTCGTCGCCGACATGCAAGGCGCCACGCAGGCAACCCTTCCGCACGCCGACGCGAGCTGGTCGACGCAGGACGCGATCCTGCTCGGCACCGACACCAACCTGTACCAGGCCCGGCCGGACGGGTCGAACCTGACAAGGCTGGGCAACGGCACGTACCACACACCGACGTGGGCGCCGAACGGGACGTCCTTCGCCTTCGCCCGTGCCGGTGCGCTGTGGGTTGCCACAGCTCCCGCGCTGCCGCCGCTGCCGACCACGCTCGAGCAGGCGGCGACCGTTGTCAACTCCTTCATGAAGGCGCGGCTGGGCGGCGACGCGGCCAACGCCGGGACGTTCCTGAGCGACAACGGAAAGAAGGCGTACGGCTCCGGCGGTCTCAACCTGCTGGTGAGTGGCGACCCGACCTTCACCCGCTACTACGTCCTCGCGCAGGAGGTCATCTCGACCGACCCGGACTCCGCGCTGTTCGTGGTCCGCCTCGTCCTGACCCGCGAGAAGATCGACGTCAGCGACTACGAGGAGACGCTCAACCTGGTCCGCGATTCCACAGGCAAGCAGTTCGTGATCGACCAGGCGAGCGCGGGCCCGCACCGTGACCTCGGCAAGGGCGCCGAGGTGGTGAACGTCGACGTCGAGGCGGACACCGTGAAGGTGACGTTCGACAGCGACCTCGACCCGGGCACTGTGACCGACGGCGTGTACCTCGTTGACTCCAAGGGCAAGCAGGTGGACGCCACGGTCTCCTTCGCCAGCCGCACTGTGACGTTGAGCGGCCTTGGGCTGAAACAGGGCGCGCAGTATCGGCTGGTGGTCAAGACCTCGGTCCGCGACGTGCAGGGAAAGAATGTCGCCGCCGAGTACCAGCTCGACCTCGTGGGACCGACAGACAAGAAGCACGGCAACAAGAAGGACGTGGCGCCCGTCTTGCCTTCCCCGACCGCGACCCCTCCGGGCGCCTAGATAAGCTTCAGCGCCCGGGCGGCGCGGCAGAGCGCCGTCACCGAGCCCGAGTGCACGATCTGCCCTTCGAGGGCGGCGTTCAACGCCTCGACGAAGGGTAGGCGGAGGACCTCCATGTCCTGCTCGTATGTCTCAGGGCTGCGCGCCGTCTCGGTCAGCCCTTCGGCCAGGAAGAGATGCGCCCGCCCGGTGAGGAATGCGGCGCCGTGCACGACCCCGAGCGTCGTGTAGCGCGAGGCGATGAGCCCCGTCTCCTCGCCGAGCTCGCGGCGAGCGCACTCGACGGAGTCCTCGCCCTCGTCGCATGTGCCGGCCGGCACCTCCCACGACGAGATGTCCCAGGCATGGCGCCACTGGCGCACGAGGACCGTGTCGCGGTTGTCGAAGTACGGCACCACGAAAGCCGAGTCTGGGTTCTCGACGACCGTGTACAGGGCTTCGGCCCCGTCCGGGAATCGGATGACGTCGTCGCGCAGCCTGAAGGTCCCCGACGTCCCACGCGTGTTGGTCCCAGCCACTTCGAATGGCCTGCCGCCGGCCGGGTGACCGAGCTTCGCTATTGCCGCACCATGGAGGCCACTGCGGCGGCGGCCGCCGCCAGGTGGCGTGGATCGGGCCCGTAGTCGAACGGGGACACGTCGGCGGCAAGCTTCTGCGCGTGCTCGATGAGCTGCGGATGGTCCTCGATGAACCGCGTGCTGAGGTTGCCGGCCCGGAAGTCGGGGTTCTCGAGGATCGCGCGGTGATAGGGGATCGTCGTCGCCGGCCCCACGACGACGAACTCGCGCAACGCCCGGCTCGCGCGCGCGATGGCCTCGGCCCGGTCGGTGCCGTGGACGATCAGCTTGGCGACGAGCGAGTCGTAGTTCGGGGGCACGTCGGACCCCGGCCCGAAACCCGAGTCCACCCGCACGCCCGGTCCGGCCGGCGCGACCCAACGCGAGATGCGCCTGGGGTTCGGGATGAACTTGCGCAGCGGATCCTCCGCGTTGATCCGCATCTCGATGGCGTGACCTCTCCACGAGACGTCCTCCTGGCGGAAGCCCAGCTCGAGTCCGGCTGCGACGCGGATCTGCTCCTTCACCAGGTCGATGCCAGTCACCGCCTCGGTGATGGGATGCTCGACCTGCAGCCGGGCGTTGACCTCGAGGAAATAGAACTCGCCCTCGGTGAAGATGAACTCCACGGTGCCGGCGTTGACGTAGCCGGCCGCCTTCGCGGCACGGATCGCCGCGTCGCCCATCGCGGCGCGGATCTCGGGCGTGACGGCGGGCGATGGCGTCTCTTCCATGATCTTCTGGTGCCGGCGCTGGATCGAGCATTCGCGCTCGCCCAGGTGCACCGCATTTCCGTGGCTGTCGCAGATGACCTGGATCTCGATGTGGCGCGGGTTGCGTACGTAGCGCTCCAGGTAGACCGTCGGGTCGCCGAAGGCTGAGCGTGCTGCCTGAGCCGTGCTCTCGATGGCCGCCGCCAGCTGGGAGGGGGACTCGACGACCTTCATGCCGATGCCCCCGCCGCCGCCCGACGGCTTGAGCATGACGGGGAAACCGATCTTGCGAGCTTCCTCGAGCGCGTTGGCCGTGTCCACCGCGCCGCTGCCCGGCGTCACGGGCACACCGTGCCTGGCCGCAAGCTCACGCGCCGCCAGCTTGGAACCCAGGACGCGCATCGCGGAGCCCGGCGGACCTATGAACTTGATCCCCGCCGCCTCGCAGGCGTCGGGGAATGCGGCCTTCTCGGCGAGGAACCCGTACCCAGGGTGAATGGCGTCGGCACCGCAGTCGTGGGCGGTGGAGACGATCTTCTCCAACCGCAGGTAGGACTCGGTGGGCGCCGCGCCGCCTATGTGGTGCGCCTCGTCGGCGTAGCGGACGTGGATCGCGCTGCGGTCAGCGTCCGAGTAGACGGCGGCCGTCCTGATGCCGAGCTCGCGGCACGCGCGCATGACGCGGATGGCGATCTCGCCGCGGTTGGCGACCAGGACCTTGCTGAAGAGCTTCTTCTTCAAACGATCGCGAGCAGCGGCTGGTTCGGCGTGACGACCTGGCCTTCGTTGACGTAGATCGCATTCACCTTGCCACCGACGGTGGTCACGATGTCGTTCTGCATCTTCATCGCCTCCAGCACCGCGACCACATCGCCCAGCTTCACGTCGTCGCCGGTCTTGACTGGGATCTTGACGATGAGGCCCTGCATGGGTGCGATCACTGTGCCTTCGGTGATCTTTGGTGGCGGAGGCGGGCCCGGATTGCTGCCTGGAGCAGCGGCGGCGGCCGCGGGGACCACGGCAAGACCCGCGCCGCTGACCCGGACCTTGAAGACCTCGCCCTCGACCTCCACGTCAAACTCCGCCGACTGCGCCGGCGGCGGTGGTGGCTCCGCCGATGGCGCAGGTGGCGGTGGCGCCTCATTGGGGGCAGGAGCTGACGCCGCAGGCTTCTCTCCGTCCGCGCTCGGTTGCTCCGGGCCTCGCATGTAGTCGGCGGCGAGGCTCGGAAACATCAGCTGGATCAGGACGGCGTCATCGCTCGGCTCGTGGCCTGACTTCTTGACCTGCTGGCGCCCGCCGTCGACCTGAGGCTCGAGGAGGTCGGCGGGGCGGATCGTGATCGGCTCCTCGCGGCCGATGACGAGCCGGCGCAGCTCCGGGTCCACCGGCGCGGGTGGTCGACCGTAAAGTCCCTGCAGGTAGTCCTTCAGCTCCTGCGTCACCGTCGCGTAGCGTTCGCCTCCCAGCACGTTGTAGACGGCCTGGGTGGCGATCATCTGCCGGATCGGCGCCACCAGCGGGGGATAGCCGATATGACGGCGAACATGATTCGCCTCGTCGAGCACCTCGTTCAAGCGGTCGGTCGCGCTGCGGGCGCTGAGCTGGCGGTAGACGTCATCGATCATCAACCCGGGCATGTGGTAGCGAAGGATGCTGGCGTCGACACGGTCGGCGACCGGGCTCAGGTGCTCGATGTGGCGGCGCTTCAGCTCCTCGACGTCCTGCTGGACCTCCCACATCTTGCCGAGCTCGAGGCCGGTGTCGTACTCACCACCTTCGAGGGCGGCCACGACACTTTCGGCCGCCGGCTGCGAGGCGCCCCACGCGAGTGGCGAGATGGCTACGTCGAGAACCTCGGCGCCCGCCTCCACCGCCGCCATGTAGGCCATCGGCGCCATGCCGCTCGAGCAGTGAGAGTGGACGTCGATGGGCACTTTCACCACATGCTTGAGCGCCGTCACGAGCTCCCACGTGGCCTGCGGGCTCAGCAACCCCGAGGTGTCCTTGATCACGATCTCCTCGCAGCCCATGTTCACGAGACCCTTGGCGAGCGAGCCCCACAGCTCGATGTTGTGCGCGGGCGAGATCGCGTAGCTCAGGGCTCCCTGCACCTTCTTCCTGGTCTTCAGCACCGCCGAGATGGACGCCTCCATGTTGCGCAGGTCGTTCAATGGGTCGAAGACGCGGAACACGTCGACGCCGCATTTCGCCGCGTGCTTGACGAAGAGCTCGACCACGTCGTCGGCGAAGTTGCGCTTGGAGACGAGGTTCTGGCCGCGAATCAGCGCCTGGATCGGAGTGTTTGGAGTCGCCTTGTTGAGCTTGCGCAGGTATTCCCAGGGGTCCTCGTGGATCCGCAATTGCGTCTCGAAGGTGGCGCCGCCAAACGCCTCCATCGCGGCAAAGCCGATCGAGTCCATCTTGGCGGCGATGGGCACGATCTCGTCGGTGCGCAGATAACCGCCGAGCAACGACTGCTGCGCGTCGCGAAACGTCGTGTCGACGAGGCGGACGCGGGCCTTCTTCTTCGCCACTCTTTATGCGGTCGCGAGCGCCGCGCGCTTCTCGCCGTGCCGCTGCTCGACCTCACCGTCCTGCAGGCCGATGATCCGCGCCGCCAGCCAGGCGGCATTCTTCGCCCCCGCCTCGCCGATCGCCACCGTGGCGACCGGGACCCCGGCCGGCATCTGGACGATCGAGTACAGCGAGTCGAGGCCCTGCAGGTGCTGCGTCGGCACGGGCACGCCGATCACGGGAAGATCGGTCCAGGCCGCGACCACCCCTGGGAGATGGGCCGCGCCGCCGGCGGCGGCGATCAACACCTTGAGGCCGCGCGCGCGCGCGGCGGTCGCCCACTCCATCACTCCACGCGGGTTTCGGTGCGCCGAGCAGACCTTCAGCTCGTGCGTCAAACCGAGCTCGTCGAGGACTTTGACGCAGGACTCCATGAGCGGAAGGTCCGACTTCGAGCCGAGGATCACACCGACGACTGGCTGCACTAAACCGCCTCCTGCAGGAGGCCGCTGAGGATTGCCATCGGAGCTTTGGCCCCCATGCGGCGCATCTGCGGTGTCGGCTCCTGTGCTACTCGCTCAGGCATTCACGATGCGTTCGCTGCGTTGCTCGTCGCCTCCTTGCATCTGCGCCGCCTGGATGACCAAATCTCTCGACGTCACCCCTCATCGGCCTCCTGAGCTATGTCGCTGCGAAAGAAAGCCCCTTCGAATCGTACCTGCCGTGCACCGGCGAGGGCTTTCTCCCTCGCCAGCGCGACCGTCTCGCCCAAGGCGACTGAGGTTACGACCCGGCCGCCGTCGGTGACCAGTCCGACACCAGGCTCGTATCTCGTGCCGGCGTGGAAGATCAGCGCCCCGGGCGGGATCTCGGTCAGGCCGCGGATGCGCTGACCGAGAGTCATCGCCGCGTCATCCGGGTAGCGGCCGGAGGCGACAACGATGCCGACGCACGCCCGGGAGTCCCAACGCAGGTCAGGGTGGTTGGCGAGATTGCCTCTCGCCGCGGCCAGGGCCAGGGCCACGAAGTCGCTCTGCAGTCGCGGCAGGACCACCTGTGCCTCAGGGTCACCGAATCGGGCGTTGAACTCGAGTGCGCGGACGCCGTTCGGCGTCAGCATCAGGCCGGCGTACAGCACCCCGCGAAACTCGTCGCCTGAATCCGCGAGCTCCTTCACCGCCGGCCCCAGGACGCAGTCGACGATCTCCTTCACCAGCGCGTCCTCGACGCCCTTTGGCGGCGAGTACGCGCCCATGCCGCCGGTGTTCGCACCCAGGTCGCCCTCGAGGGCTCGCTTGTAGTCTCGCGCGGGTGCCAGCGGGATGACGTTCTCGCCGTCTGTCACCGCCAGCAGCGAGAGCTCCGGACCCTGGAGGCGCTCCTCGACCACGATCTTCTTGCCGCTGCGACCAAAGCGCCCCTGGACGAGCATGGCGTCGATCGCGTCATCGGATTCCTCGACGCCGGCGCAGACGATCACGCCCTTGCCGCGCGCGAGGCCATCCGCCTTGACCGCTACGTGGCCGTCGCGGTTGCGGGCCCATGCCCTGGCAGGCGCCGGCTGCGTGAACACCTCGAAGTCCGCGGTCGGGATGCCGGCGCGCTTCATCAGGGCCTTGGCGAAGGACTTGCTCGACTCGATCCGGCCCGCGCCGCGGTCGGGTCCGAAGACGGGGAAGCCTGCATGGCGCAGGGCGTCGCCGACGCCGGCCTCGACCGATGCTTCAGGACCGAGCACGATCAGCCCCAGGCGCTCGCGCCTGGCGAACTTGACCAGGGCGACGACGTCAGCGGTGCCGATGCCGATGTTGCGCGCCATTCCACCGGTACCGCCGTTGCCGGGAGCGCAGTACACGCGCTCCACCAGGTCCGACTGGACGCATTTCCAGACGAGCGCATGCTCGCGCGCGCCTGATCCGACGACGAGGACCTTCATGGCGAGCCCAAGGTTATGCCGCGAGTGCCGGCGCTCGCGGGCTTCGAAGCTCGTGATTGGGCGCGAGTGCCGGCAGTGGCGGGTAATGATTGCCCTTACGCCAGGCGGGGTCTACTCCCACTCAATCGTGCCGGGCGGTTTCGAAGTGATGTCGAAAACCACGCGGTTCACGCCTTTGACCTCGTTGACGATCCGGTTGCTGATCCGCGCGAGGACCTCGTACGGAATCCGCGCCCAGTCCGCGGTCATGGCGTCCTCGCTCGTCACCACGCGCACGGCGACCACGTTGGCGTAGGTGCGGTAGTCGCCCATCACGCCGACGGTCTCCAGCGGCGTGAGCACCGCGAACGACTGCCAGACCTGGCGGTAGAGGCCGTTGCGCTTGATCTCGTCGACCACGACCCAGTCGGCGTTGCGGAGGATCTCCAGCCGATCCGCGGTCACCTCCCCAAGGCAGCGGATGGAAAGTCCGGGCCCGGGGAACGGCTGGCGGTACACCATCTCCTCAGGCATCCCAAGCTCGAGCCCGACGGCGCGGACCTCGTCCTTGAAGAGATAGCGCAGGGGCTCGATGAGCTGGAAGCGCAGGCCTGGCGGCAGGCCCCCGACGTTGTGGTGGGTCTTGATTTTGGATGCCGTCGCCGCGACGTCAGGCGCGGTCGACTCGATGACGTCAGGGTAGAGCGTGCCCTGGGCAAGGAAGTCGATGTGGCCCAAGCTTGCAGCCTCGGCCTCGAAGACGGAGATGAACTCGCGGCCGACGATGCGCCGCTTCTGCTCAGGGTCGACGACTCCACGCAGCGCGGAAAGGAAGCGGTCGGTCGCGTCGACGTAGCGGATGTTCATGTCGAGGTTGCCGTGCATCACGTCGAGCACGCGCTCCGGTTCCTCCTTGCGCAGCAAGCCGTTGTTCACGAAGACGCAGGTGAGCTGATCGCCCACGGCGCGGTGGACCAGGGTCGCGGCGACCGCGGAGTCGACACCGCCGGACAGCGCGCAGATGACGCGGCCGGCGCCGACCTGCGCCCGAATGCTGTCGGTCGCCTCGGCGATGAACGACCCGGCAGTCCACGACGGCGTGCAGCGACAAACGCTGAACAGGAAGTTGCGCAGGACCTCGCGGCCGCTTGGTGTGTGCACGACCTCGGGGTGGAACTGGATGCCGAAGATCCCGCGACCGTCCGTGAACGCCGCCACCGGTGAGTTCCCGCTCGTGGCCAGGAGCTGAAAGCCCGGAGGCATCTCGCTCACGTGGTCGCCGTGGCTCATCCAGACCGGCAGCTCACCCTGCAGGCCCCGGAAGATGCCGCCGGGCTCGCGGACGGAGAGGAGCGCGGGCCCGTATTCGCGCGCGCGCCCCGGATCGACTTTGCCGCCGAGGTGGTGGGCGATGAGCTGCATGCCGTAGCAGATGCCGAGCACAGGCACGCCCGCGCGAAGCGCCTCTGGATCGACCTGCGGCGCGCCTTCGTCGTAGACGCTGGAAGGCCCGCCGCTCAGGATCAGGCCGGCAGGGTGTCGCTGCTTGAGCTCCTCCCACGGCGTGGTCCCGGGGACGAGCTCGCAGTAGACGTTGGCCTCGCGGACGCGGCGGGCGATGAGCTGGCTGAACTGGGAGCCGAAGTCGAGGACGAGGACCGTCTGTTGACGCGTTTGGGTCTTGATTTCGTCCCGCCGGGCCGCGGCGGTCTGGTTCAGGACTTGCCCATCCCCACGTGCTGTGCCTGCTGGAACACCTTGCCCTCGGAGACGATCGAAGGCGCGATCACCATCTCCACGTGCTGGAACTCGGCGATGTCACGCGCGCCGCACACGCCGAGCGCCGACCGCAGCGCACCCGCGAAGTTCTGCGTGCCGTCGTCTACCCGCGCCGGTCCAAGAAGGATCTCGCGCAGGGTTGCCTTGGTGCCGATGTGGATGCGCGTCCCGCGCGGCAGGTTGGGATCCGGCGTCGCCATGCCCCAGTTGAAGCCCTTCGAGGCCGACTCCTCGGCGCCCGCCAGCGGCGTGCCGATCATCACCGCGTCGGCGCCGGCGGCGAATGCCTTGCAGACGTCAGCCCCGATACGCATGCCGCCGTCGGTGATCACCGCCACGCGCATGCCACCTCGGCGCATGTGCTCGTCGCGAGCGGCGGCCACGTCGGCGGTGGCCGTGACCTGCGGGACGCCAACTCCCAGCACACCGCGCGTGGTGCACGCGGCGCCGGGTCCGACCCCGACCAGGATGCCGGCGATGCCGGTCTCCATCAGCTCGAGCGCGGTGTCGTATTGCACGCAGTTGCCGACCACGACCGGAATGTCACACACGCGGACCAGCTCGTCGAACGACAGCTGGTGGTACGAGCGAGAGGAGTGTCGCGCCGTGAGCACGGTGCCCTGGACGAGATACACGTCGGCACCGGCCTGCTGCACGACCTCGGCCCGTTCCTCCGCGCGGGCCGGCACCGTGGAGACGGCGCACGGGACGCCCGCGTCCTTGATCGCTTTGATGCGCTCGCTGATCAGCTTCGGCTTGACCGGCTCCCGGTAGGCCTCCCTGAGGACCGCGTTGACAGTCGACCTGTCCGCCTCCGCGATCTTCCGGACGACGGGGCCTGGATCTTCATAGCGCGTATGCACGCCGTCGAGGTTGAGGACCGCGACGCCGCCCAGCCTGCCCATCGCGATTGCGAAGTCGGCGTCCACCACGCCGTCCATCGCCGAGCCCCAGAAGGGAAGTGGCAGGTTGAAGCTCTCGCCCATCACAAATGAGATGTCGACCTCATCGGGATTGAGCGTCACGCCGCCGGGCACGAGGGCGATCTCGTCGAAGCCGTAGGCACGCCGGGCGCGCCTTCCGATCCCTATCTCGAGGCCAGACTCGGCCCGGGAAGTCTCTTCTCGGGTCTCCAGTCCGGTCTGGTTCAGGGTGTGTTTACTCCATTGAATGGGGCGGGTTCGCCGAATTATACCCGAGCTCTATCCTGTCACCGGTGTATCGCACCCTCGAGTACCTGCACGGAATCTCCGACGACGATGTCCGCCGCCTCCGCGCGGTCGGCATCCGCCACACCAACCAGCTTCTCCACCGTGGCTCGCTTGCCATCGACCGCGAGCGACTCGCCAAGAAGACCGGCATCAGCACCGGCCGGCTGCTCGAGTTCGTGCATCAGTGCACCGTGCTCGAGGTCTCGGGCATGGATCGCTGGATCGCTCTGATGCGCCGGCTCGGCATCGTGACCATGAAGGATCTCCGCGCGCAGGATCCGAAGAAGCTCCACGCGAAGCTGCTCGAAGCCATCGGGCTCGCGGGCGCCCCCTCGCCGAGCGACGTCGAGTACTGGATCAGCCAGGCGACGGCGCTCGACATCGTCGAGGAGCCCGAGCCGGTCGCGCGGCGGGCAGTCGTCGATTGACCCGCACCGCGCGCCGGCTTACGCTCCTCCCTTCCGACGTCTCGCCAGGGCTTCCGCCAAACGCTCCGCCAGAACCGACGGTGGCGTGCCTGACTTCTGCAGCCACGCGAGCGCTCCCGCTGCGAAAACCCTGTCCACGGCTCCGTCCTGGTCGCCGAGAAAGTTGCTCAGCATGAAAACCGGCACTCGGGCGGTCCGGTCATCCTGACGAAGCAGCTCGAGCGTCTCGGCGCCGCTCATCCCAGGGAGCTGCCAGTCCAGCACCACGATGTCCGGCACTTCGTCGGACAGTGCTCGAAAGAGTGCCGCAGCCCCCTCGAGAACCTTGACCCTGAAACCTGCGTATTCGAGGCCGAGCCGGTACATGTCCGCGATCGCGGCGTCATCGTCCACCAGCACCACGAACGGCTCGCGGTCGCCCGGCATCGGGTCTAGATGAGCATCTGCGGAACTTCGTCCCCCATCGGGCATGCGATCAGCGTACTACCTACGCAATAGTTAGGCAAGACCTCCGGCATGGGTCTGCAACGAACAAAATTGCGTAGACTATCGTCAGGCCAGTGGCTGAACAGAACGACCGAGCCGTATTCAGCATCGGCGCCGTGGCCCGCATGCTCGACGTGCCGGCGTCGACACTGCGCGCGTGGGAAGAACGCTACGAAGTCGTGATCCCCGTGCGGAGCGAAGGCTCGCAGCGGCTCTACTCGCGGAGTCAGGTCGAACAGCTCCGGTACATCAAGGAACAGATCGAGTCAGGGATGAGCGCCGCCGACGCCCACCGCCTGCTGGCCCGGGAGCTCGGCGGAGGTCAGCTGCCCGCAATCTCCGGACAGCCGGTAGGGCGCAGGCCGCTGGTCCTGATCGCGGAACGCGACCCGTACGCGGCCAACCTGGCTGAGTACTTCCTTCGCACCGAGGGCTGCGAGGTGGCAGTCGCGCTCAACGCGACGCAGGCGAAGCTGTATTTCGACGAGCACTCTCCCGACGTGGTGCTGATCGACCTTTTGATCTCGGGCGGGGCGGGCTTTCGTCTCCTCAGCGATTTCGCCGCCAAAGACAGGGCGCGAATCCTTGCGATTTCGGCGGTCGATAGCGCGGACGAGGCGCTCCATCTGGGCGCCGCGGCGTTCATGCGCAAACCACTCGAACCGCTGCTCCTCGTGTCCACCATTCGGGACCTGCTCGGGACCAGCGCCCTCGTGCGTCTGTCTCGAAAACGCCGCGTCACGTCTTGAACGAACGCCTGCCAAGCGGCAACAAACATCTCGACGCGATCCTCAACGGCGGCCTCCTGAGGAACGCGATCAACCTGATCGTCGGCGTTCCCGGTAGCGGAAAGACGATCCTTAGCCAGCAGTTCGCCTTTCACAACGCCACGCCGGAGCAGCCTGCGCTCTACCTGTCCACTCTTTCCGAGCCACTCGACAAGATCCTGCGTTACGCCGAGTCGCTCAAGTTCTTCGACCCGACAGCGCTCCAGGATGGCCGCATCAGGTACGAGGACATGGGTCAGGTCCTAGGTGAGCACGGTCTCGATGACGTGATCGCCGCGGTCGACCGTCACCTGAAGGAGTTCAAGCCCGGGGTCGTCGTCATCGACAGCTTCAGGGCATTTCACGCCCTGGCCAAAGACTCGAGCACCTTCCGCCACTTTCTGTACGCAATGACTCGGCGCCTTACGGCCAGCACCACGACTTCGATCTGGAACGCGCCATACTCGCGAGCGCAGGCCCTCGAGGAAGCTGAATTTGCAGTGGCGGACGCCATCATCGCGCTGGACGTCAAACAGGTTGCTGAGCGTGAGCTGCGAATGCTGCAGGTGTTGAAGCTTCGCGGAAGCGGTTTTCAAACCGGTGAGCACGTGTACCGGATTACAGATGCCGGACTCGCAGTGTTTCCGCGTCTCGCCTACGTCCAGAGCCAGGACCGATACGAGCTGAGCCCAACACGCAGCGCGAGCGGCATCGCCGCCCTCGACGAGCTGCTGGGCGGAAAAGGCTACTGGTCAGGCGCGGCAACCCTGATCGTGGGCCCGTCGGGCGTCGGCAAGACCCTGATGGGACTGCACTTTCTCTATCACGGCGCCAAGGTGGGCGAACCTGGCATCCTGGCCACCTTCCAGGAGAACATCAGCCAGCTGTCGCGGATCGTCAACAGCTTCGGTTGGTCTATCGACGACAAGAACGTGAGCATCATGAGCCGAGGTCTCGTCGGCCTCTTTATCGACGAGTGGGTTTATGAGCTTATGGACTTGATTGCGGCCAACAAGGCGCGGCGGGTGGTGATCGACAGCCTTGCCGACCTCATTTCGGCCGCCGGCGACGTCGTGCGCTTCCGGGAGTGGATGTTCTCTCTGATCCAGCATTGCGCCCGCGCGGGAGTAAGCCTGATGCTGGTCATGGAAGTTCCCGACCTCTTCGAGCTGCGGCGCATCTCAGACGGCGCCATCTCACACCTCGCTGACAATGTGGTTCTGCTGCAGTACGTTCAACAGGAGGCCGAGCTTGGGCGCGCGCTGACTGTGCTCAAGACCCGCGCCATGGCCCATCGCCCGGTGGTGCACCGATACGAGATCACGAGCGAGGGATTCAAGCTGGGCGGGATAGTTCCGCTCACCCGCTAGCAGGATTCGGAGGGGCGGGCATTGCGCCCGCCCCTTCTCAGCTCAGAGACTGAACGTAGCGTAAAACGCGTCGGTCGGATTCGTATTGGACGTCGTGCCCGATGTGCTGCTGGCTGGGGCGCACGCGCCACCGATCGGGAAGTTCTGTCCCGCCGAATCGGTCGCGTCGCAGTTCGTCTTCACGAACATGGCGCCGAAACCGCTGCCACTGGGCGCCAGCCCTTCGTAGTCGCCGAGGAAGAATCCGCGGGCGACCGGCGCGGTCCGAGAGTCGAACGGCGTCGTCGTGATGCGCTGCTCGTTGCCGAACGTCGCGCCGCCGTCGGTCGAGTACATGACCCAGTAGTCGGTCGGAAGGTTGGCCACCTGACCTGGCGTCAGGTTGCGGGTGTCGTAATAAGTGACCGCCACAGTGCCGCCGTTGACCGCCACCGTCGGCGTGAAGGTGGGCAGTCCTGACGCCAGCCTGTGCACGACGGCCGGCGCCGTCCAAGTAGCTCCGCCGTTGACTGACGTGGTGATGAGGATCTCGTCGTCCCAGGCGCCGCTGCTCTGCTTCAGTTGCTTCTGGTAGCGCGTAGAGCTCTGCCACACCACGTAAAGCTTCCCGTCAGTGCCGACGGCGACCGAAAACAGCACGTCGCCGGTGCGCAGGCGCTCGCCCGTGTTGGGATCGATGACGCCGAGTTGGTTCAGCGGAGAGATGACCTTCGGTGTAGTCCATGTGTCGCCGCCATCGGTCGACTTCACGAATGCCAGCAGTTCGTTGCTGCGAGTGCCCCGGAATGGAGTGTTAGGCGAAACGATCAGGTCCGTGAAGTTGTAGAGGTCACCGTTGAGCGGGTCGACGACGATGATGTTGCCGATCGTCTGCTGCCGCTGCTTGGTGTCGATGATGACCTTCGCCTGGCTCCACGTCACCCCCCCGTCGGTCGTCTTGGAGAAGTAGGCCGGACCGGTGTAGGCGGCGGTGTGCGGGTTGTCGTCCGGGTTGTCGGTCGGTTCGATCAGCGTGTCCCACACGGTGTACGCGGTCCCGTTCTGGTTCGGGTCCGCAGTCGTCGCGTTCTTGTCCGTGCTCTGGGCGAACTGCGTGAAAGCGGCACCTGGGATGGCCTGCTCGTGGTCCCACGTGGTGCCGCCGTCGGTCGATCGCGCGGCCACGACTGCGTTCGCCCAATTGGGATACCCGAGGTTAAAGGCAAGCCCCGACGCATAAGCGATTCCGTCCGGACCAAATGAAACCCACGGGTCCGAGTTGCGCAGGTAGACAGCGAGCGACGCCGGCGTGCCCGGCACGCATGCCCCCCACCGCATCGCCGAGTTGCTGAACGTTGCGCCGCCGTCGGTCGATACGCCCACGCCAATGCCATGTGCGCCGCCGTTCGACCAGCGGTCCTCGTGCCACATGCCGATCACATGGCTCCCCTGGACGGCAACTGTCGGTTCCACTTCCGCGTTGAGGAAGTTGCGACCACCGGTCACCGCGATCTGAGCCGCGTCTTGCGATGCGCACGCCGCCAATGGCGAGGCGAGCGCGGAAGCCCTTACCAGCGGGGAGACGCCGGCGACGCCGGCGGTCGACGTCACAAGCGCCAGCGCACTGGATAGCGCGGTGATCCATAAAGCCTTCTTCAGCAATTCACAATCCCCCTTGTTAGACCCTCGACCCAAAAGAACCTCCCACGACCTTAGTGCCAGCCCGTCCTTTCACGCAACCACGCGATCGCCGGCCGTCCCTGCGCGGCCTGGAACGCACGCACCGTGGGCAGGCCCGGTGGCGGCGGCTCCAGGGAGCGGACCACGAAGTACCCCGCCAGCGCGCACACGACGGCATCCACGGACTCGCGACGCACACTTGTCATGTCGACGCGGCTCAGGATTTCTTCGGGTGATGGTCCGCCCTGCATCGCCACGCTCGGCGTCATGCACGCGATGTCCAGCCACCACGCGCCCGTCCGGGCCCAGGGCCAGTCGAGGACGTAGACGCTGTCGCCCGCGATCAGCAGGTTGTCGGCCCGGACGTCGAAGTTCAAGAGCGTGTCACCTCGCGCGGAATCGGGTGCCTGAGCCTCGAGCCTGGCGAGCCGATCGAGGTTCCTGATGCACCACTCGTCGAGGCGCTCTTCGCCGCGCGCCAGCGCTGCCTGCCAGCCGTTGATCGTCCGCGCGAAGGCATCCACCGCGGTCTGATCGGTGGTGATCGGCGATGGAGTCAGCGATCTCGCCAACCCCTTCAAGGCCTCGAGGACCAGGTCGAGCTCGGAGTCCGTCCAGGGCTCGCCGGGATGGCGGCCGTCGATGTCTTCGAGGCAGAGAGCCACCCAACCGTCCACGTCGTAGGTCCACAACAGCCGCGGTACCGGGGCGCTCGCGGGAAGGGCCGCCAGGATCTTCGCTTCGCGACGGTGAATGCCCGGCGAGTCGGGGTTGGCCTTCTCGCTTACGGCTTTGATGAACACGCGGCGTCCGCCTTCCAGGCGAAGCCTCGCCGCCAGGCCCGGCGAGAAACCCAATTGCTGCGTGACCGCTTCGACGACGCGGGAACCTAGCCGCGACTCCAGCGCTACCCGAACCTCGGCGGGAATCTGCTCCCAATGGATGCGAACGCCTCGCGCTGGTATAGAGCTAGAGAAAGACTCCCCTCCGGAGCTTCAAGTTCTCGTAGATCCCACGCTGGATCGTATCTCGCACCTGGTCGGAAAGCGCCATCACCAGGTGCTGGTCGTCCGCGGCCCCGGCCGGCAGCTCGGAGACGTCCACCGGCGGGTGAAACTGGATCCGCCACTTGCTCGGCAGCGGGATCATGCCGAGGGGTCCTAGCCACGGCCAGAAAGGGGTGATCGGGAAATACGGGAGCCCGAGCAATTTCGCCACCGGCTTGAGGTCGCCGAACATCGGATAGATCTCCTCCGAGCCCACGACGGAGATCGGGATGATCGGAGCCCGGGCTCGGATCGCGGTCGCGACAAAGCCGCCGCGTCCAAAGCGGCGCAAGCGATACCGATCGCGGAATCCCTTGCCCGTGCCCCGCGTTCCTTCCGGAAAGACCAGCACCAGCTCGTCGCGCTCCAGCAGGCGGCGCGTGTCGTCGGGGTGGCCGACCGCCTGACCCGTCCGTCGCAAGAACCAGCTCATCACGGGCATGCCCATGAACTGGCTCGCCACCAGCGCGCGAACGTGGCGCGGGCGCGAATGCTCCGTGAAGACGGCGGTCTTGATCATGGTGCCGTCCCATGGCAGGACCCCGGCATGGTTCGCCACCAAAAGCGCCCGACCTGTCGCCGGAACGTGTTCGACCCCAGTGGTCTCGACCCGCCAGTAATCGCGATACAGCGACCTGAAAACTGCGATGAAGGACTCGGTCCACTGAGGGTCGAAGCCGAAGTCGTCGACCACGTAGTTGGGGCCGCGCCTGGCCAGCTCGCGCTGCTGATAGACGAACTGGATGACCTCCATGACCCGGTTCATGTCGATGAGCTCGCGGCCCGTAAGCTCACGCAGGCGCGACGAGAGGTTGCTGATGCCCTGGATCGCGTACATCGGCGCCTGTCGCTGCAGGCGCCGGATGGGCCTTGGCAAACGAAAGCCTTCGCGAGGCGCGACGATCTCTGCCTTCTGGCTGTGGCGTCGCCTCTCGCGTCGCGTGACCTCGATCAATTGCTGAGCGCCCCTCCGGCCCTTCGGGCCACCTCCCCATGAATGGGGAGGAGCTCGCGCCGGCGGCGCTGCTGCAGGTAGACCTGAAGCTCGTACTCCTGGGGCGGGGACGGCGCTTCCACCAGCTCTCCCTGCTTGCCACGCGCAAGCGCATCCATCGCCAGTCGCGAGGTATGGGACGGCTTCCACCCAAGCTCCCGGTGCGCTCGCGTGCAGTCCATCACCGAACCGAACGCAACCATGTCGGCCAGGTGCGCCGGGAGGTCGACTCCGGCCAGGACCCGGAGTCCTAGCCTGGAGACCCACTTTCCGTAAGGGGGCAGCAGCGGAGCGGGAGTGCCGCCCATGATCCCGATGGCCTGGCTCAGCAGGATCACGCCGTCGCCGGCGACGTTGAAGACTCCCGGATGGTGCCCCAGCGTCGCCCGCACGATCGCCTCGACGGCATCGTCTTCATGGAGGAACTGCAGCCGCGGGTCGTAGCCGGCAAAGGTCGGCACGATCGGCAGGGACAGATAGCGGGCCAGGCTCGTGCCTTCGGTGACGCGCCAGCCCAGGCGAAGCACCGTGACGCTGCCCTCGTTGCGAAGCACGTACTCACCGACGAGCTGCTCCATCTCCATGAGATCGCGCGTCACACCCGAGGCAACCTTCTCGAAATTGATCATGTCCTCGACGAAGAACGACGGGTCGTTTGGCCCGGCGCCGTAGATGGCCTGGCTCGACTTGACGACCACCCGCCGCACCGCGCTCGAGGGGGCCGCGCATCCCACGAGCACGTTCATCGTCCCGATGACGTCGGTCTCATGGATCGCCCGGTCCTCGCGCGGCGAGTCGATCAAGACCGCGAGGTGGACGACGGTGTCGACGCGGAGTTGACGGATCAGCTTGCCGATCACCGTGAGCCTCGTGTCGGCGTGGACGAAGTCCATCTCCTCCTGCGCGCTGATGGGGTCGGCGATGTCGCAGCCGAAGAGCTGCGTCACCTCCGGGGCAAGCCGTCGCGCGACCTCCGCGCCAAGCGGATTGGAGACGCCGGTGACGAGGACGCGCCGAGGCTGGAAGGGAGGCATTACCTCCCGATTATGGGTATATCCCCCGAACCGTCGTCGCGTTGGCCACCCGCTGCACCGCCAGCGCGTAGGCCGCGGCGCGCATGTCTACCCGTTTGTTCACCGACGTGTGGAGGATCTCGTAGAACGCCCGCGTGATCACGTGGTGCAGCTTGGTGTTGATCTCTTCCTCCTCCCAGAAGAAGGCCTGCAGGTCCTGCACCCATTCGAAGTAGGAGACGATCACTCCGCCGGCGTTGGCGATGATGTCGGGGACGAGGAAGATCCCGCGCTCGTGCAGGATCGGGTCGGCCTCCGGCGACACCGCCGCGTTGGCGCCTTCGGTGATCAGCCGCGCGCGGATGCGGCCTGCGTTCTCTCCTGTCACCTGGTCCTGGACGGCGGCGGGCACCAGGACGGTGACGGGGAGCTCGAGCAGCTCGGCGTTCGTGACCGAGTCCGCCTTCTTGAAGCCCCCGACCCCACCGCGAACCTGCCGGTGCTCCTCGAGTGCGGCCAGGTCGAGACCTTTCGAGTTGTAGACCCCGCCCTTGGAGTCGCTGACGGCCACCACGTTGAGGCCGGCCTCGGAGAGGAGGCGGGTCGTGGACCGGCCGACCTGCCCGTAGCCCTGCACCGCCACGGTGGGCGTCTCCTCGTCGATGTGCAGGTACTTCAAGGCCTCGAGAGTCAGATAGGTCGCGCCGCGGCCCGGAGCCTCGACCCTTCCTTCGGAGCCCCCGACGTCGACCGGCTTCCCGGTCACCGATGCGGTCACCGAGTGACCCTGGTGCATGGAGATGGTGTCCATGATCCAGGCCATGATCTGCGGGTTCGTGCCCATGTCCGGGGCTGGGATGTCTTTCTCAGGCCCGATCAGGATCGCGATCTCGGTCGCGTAGCGGCGAGTGAGGTGCTCGAGCTCGTTCTGGCTCAGCTTGTGCGGGTCGACCCTGACCGCGCCCTTGGAGCCGCCGTACGGGATCCCCACCGCGGCGCACTTCCAGGTCATGAGCATCGCCAGCGCCTTGACCAGGTCGAGGTCGATGTCGGGGTGGTAGCGGATCCCGCCCTTGGCCGGGCCGCGGCTGATGTTGTGCTGGACACGCCAGCCGGTGAAGACGTGCACGGAACCGTCGTCCCGCCGCACGGGGAAGTGGACGGTCAACTCCCGCTTCACCTCGCGCAGGCCGCGCCGTGCGTCGTCGGACAACCCGATCAGGTCGGCGGCCGCGTCGAAACGGCGCTGGGCGGTCTGGAATGCGGAGGCGCGGGTCTCGACCGCCATGTGCGGCTTTCGATAGTACTCCGGGGCTCTCGCGGAATCTGACGCTATTGAGGAGTTGCCTGGGCGATGGTGATCCGCCAGGTGATCAGCGCGGAGCCCTTCGTCTACGTGATCGCGTCACAGCGCCGTTTTTCTTGAGTTGAGCCGACAGCGTGTCGATCCGCTCGTTGAGGCGGTCGATGTCGCGACGGGTCGGGATGCGCAGCCGCCTCAGCGCGCGCTCGATCGCGTCATCGGCCATCGTCTCCAGCCCTTCGCGGCGGCGCTCGACCTGGTCGCGGAGGTCGGATGGCACGTTGAGTGTTTTCCGCACGTAGTCGATCAGCGCCTGCCCGCGGTCGTGCAGCATCTCACCGCCCGCGCCGACCAGGCGCGCCGGCCCTCGCTTTTCCTCGGACAGCACGATCTGCGAGAGGGTGACCTGCGTGAGGTCCTGTCCGTTGTCGCGATCGACGACCCTGATCTCATGGCCGTCCCGCACGAGCTGCGCGATTCCGTCCAGAGTGATATAGCGACTCGTGCGGGTGTCGTAGAGCTTGCGGTTGGCGTACTTCTTGATAAGGTGTCGTTCGGGGGCTGTCGTCACGAGCGGGCCCATTTTAACGCGGTGCGTTAAGCGCCCCGCGCGGCTGCATTTGTGGAGGTGATGCATGGCAACGAGGAAGCGCACCAGCAGGCGATCCAGCCTGGTCGGACGTGCGGTGAAAGCTGGGCGGCAGGCCCTGCGCGAGGCGGAAAGGCGTGTCCCCCCTGACCTTCGCCGTCAGGTCGAACGAAGGCTGAAGGACGCGGACAAGACCGCCCGCGCGGCGATCAAGCAGCTGCAGACGCAGGCCAGGAAAGCCAGCACGCGCGCGGACGTGAACAGCGTTCTGAAGCGAATCGACGGCCTCACCAAGCAGGCTCGCCAGATCGTGCGCGGGGCAGGCTCGCGGGCGACGACGACCCGCCGCCGTGCCGCCGGCACCACTCGGCGCGCTGCGAGCCGCACGACAAAGGCCGCCGGCACCGCGCGGCGCAAGGCGAGCGCGAAGGCAGTCTCGACGGGACGCGCGAGCACGACGAGACGTCGCGCCGCTCCGCGCAAGCCGCGACCGGCGCCGGTGATGCCAGAGACGATGGCTCCCGAGGCCGGCGGCGCCGTCGAGATGGGCGGGACGACCGAGACCTAAAGCGTCCCGAAGACCTTCACTCCGCCCAGGAGGACCGCTCGTGGGCGGAGCTCCTCCCATCTGACATCGTCCTCGTCGAGAGGGTCGCCCCGATAGACCTGAAGGTCCGCGAGCATGCCCGGCTCGAGGGTGCCCTTGACGTGCTCCTCGAAGCTCGCGTAAGCGCCACTCGCGGAGTAGGCGCGGAGCGCCGCGAGCATGGTGATGCCGTTGACCTGGTCGTCGACGGCGACCCGGATCCCAGGCCACGGGCTCGGATCTGTCGACACCGGGAGGTCGGAGCTGAAAGCGACGGCCACCCCGGCACGCAACAGTCCACGATGCGGAGCCAGGTGAGTGCGGTCGCGCACCGGAAAGAAGATCGTCGACGCGACCCTGCCGAAACGTGCGGCCATCGGCTGCATCACCGCCACCATGCCGAGCTTCGCGAGGCGCTGCTGCAGATCTGGCGGGCAGATGGTGCAGTGCTCGACCCGGTGACGCAAGTCCTGTCCGCGGGCGGCCTCGACTGCATCGCACATGGCTTCGATCGCGGCGTCGCCGATGGCATGCGCCGCGACCTGCAGGCCTGCGGCGGTGGCGCGCACGACCAGCTCACGCAGCTCCTCCGGAGTGGTCCGCCATACGCCCCCTCCTGAGCGCATGGCCACGCGCTCGGCGCCGCCGTCGACGAAGACCTTGACGGGGCCGGCGCGAACAAGCTGTCCCCCAAAGCCACGCTGCAGCCCGAGGTGCGAAGCAGCTTCCAGAAGCTCCCAGGAAAGGAACTCGTTGACGCGCAGCTTGAGTCTTCCATCACACGCAAGTCGCTCGTAGGCGCGCAGGTCGTCGGCAAACCCGCGGTTGACCGCAGCTCCCACCGAGGTCACGCCGCGCGAGACGAGCAGCTCCTGCGCCAGGAGAACGCCGTCGATCCGCCGCTGGAGGCTCGGAGGCGGCTGGACATCGGCCACGAGTCTCATCGCCGACTCGAGCAGGAGGCCGTTGGGCGATCCGTTCAGGTCGCGACCGATGCGGCCGCCATGGGGATTGGCGGTGTCGGAGGTGATCCCGGCCGCGGCGAGCGCGGCCGAGTTCGCGACGCGGGAGTGGCCGCCGCGCTCGTCGATGAAGGCGGGCCGGCCGCCCGTGACGCGGTCGAGCTCGGTGCGGTGGGGCTGCCGGCGCTCGGTCAGCTCGTCGGTGCGGTAGCCCATGCCCTGCTGCCACTCGCCCGGTTTGAGCTTCCGGCCATGCGCCTCAAGGCGCTCCAGGATGTCGTCGATGCCCCTGGACGCGGTCAGGTCGGCGGCAAAACGCGTCAGGCCGAAATAGACGACGTGCGCGTGGGCGTCATTGAAGCCCGGAAGGACCGCCGAACCCCCCAGCTCGACGACGCGCGTCCGTGGTCCACGCAGGCCCATCACCTCTTTACCGCCGCACGCGAGCACCTTGCCGCCCGCGATTGCCAGGTGGCTCTGGGGTTTTAGCCCAGTCCGTCCCAGCGTGCGGATGCGCCCGCCCGCCAGGATCAGCTCCGCTTTCAATCGCCGGTTAGATTAGTCGGGTGCCGACCATCGACTTTCGGTCCGACACCGTGACCATGCCCACGCCGAAGATGCGGGAGGCGATGACCACCGCCAGCCTCGGCGACGATGTGTTCGGCGACGACCCGACCGTCAACCGGCTGGAGGAGGTCGCGGCCGAGCGGATGGGCAAGGAAGCCGCGATGTTCGTCTCCAGCGGGACGCTGGGCAACCTGATCGGCATCGCGGTCAACGCCCGCTCCGGCGAAGAGATGATCGCCGACACCGATTCGCACACCTTTTTCTACGAGTCGGCCAACGCGGCGGTGGTGTGCGGGGTGCAGATCCGGCAGGTCGCCACCGAGGCCGGCGTCATGTCGCCCCAGCAGATAAGTGACGCCGTGCGACCTCGGGATGACGTCCACGAACCTTTCACCGCGGCCATCTCGCTGGAGAACACGCACAACCGGCATGGCGGAATCGTGTGGCCCCTGGAAGATGTCCGTGCGGCATACGAGGAGGCCCATGCGCAAGGCCTTCGCGTGCACCTGGACGGAGCGCGCATCTTCAACGCGGCGGTCGCGCTGGGGGTCGAGCCGGCCGAGATCGCGTCCGGCGCCGATACAGTCACGTTCTGCCTGTCCAAAGGCCTTGCCTGTCCGATCGGCAGCGTGTTTTGCGGCTCGCGCGAAACCGTCGAGGAAGCTCGTCGTTGGCGCAAGAGGCTGGGCGGCGGCATGCGTCAGGTCGGGATTCTTGCCGCGCCGGGCCTCATCGCGCTCGACGAGATGGTGGATCGACTTGCCGAGGATCACGCCAACGCCCGCACGCTTGCGGAAGGTCTGGCCGAGCTACCCGGTGTGCGGTGCGACCTCAGCCGGGTGCAGACCAACATCGTCTACTTCGACCTGGAAACGATGAATGCAGCGGCCTTCGCCGAAGCCTGCGATAAGCGTGGCGTGCGCGGCCTCCCGACCGGGCCGCGGCGGGTGCGATTTGTCACGCACTACGGAATCGAGGCGGAGGATGTCCAATCGGCGCTGAAGATCTGCGAGGACGTGCTGACGGCCTGAGCTTCATCTCAGCAGCTCGGCCAGCAGGGTCTGGTCGATGTTGCCTCCGCTCACGATGGCCGCCGTGGTGGGGCCAGGTTCCAGCTGCTCGAGCGCCGCGTAGGCGAGCGCGCCCGCGCCTTCGGCCACGACCTTGGCCGCCGACGCGAGCTGTGGTACGGCTGCCTTCAGGCGGGGCTCCGGCACGGTCAGCCAGCGGTCGACGAGCTCGCGCAGGCGCCCGAACATCCGCGGATCGAAGGGAGCGGCCGTGCCGTCGGCGATCGTCGCCGGCTGGATGGAGACCGGACCGCCGGCCGCGAATGTCCTCGGCCAGAGCGGATATCCGTCCGACTGCACGCCGATCACCTCTACGTCGGGCCGCATGCCCTTGACCGCCGACGCGATCCCGGTGACCAGGCCGCCTCCCCCGACTGGCACGACGACCCGGCGCAGGTCGGGCACCTCTTCAAGGAGCTCGAGACCGATCCCTCCATGCCCGGCTATCACGTCCTCGTCGGCGAAGGGATGTATGAACGATTCCGGATCGTTCTTCCAACCCTCCGTCGAGATCCAGTTGAAGAGCTGCTCGCGTGGCATCGGGATGGGAGTCGCGCCCCACCGTTTCACGCCTGCCACCTTCACCTCGGGCGCGGTGTCGACCATGACGACCCGGCACGAGACGCCCAGTTTGGAGGCCGCGTAGGCGCAGGCCTGCGCCGCGTTGCCCGCGCTGACGGTGATCAAACCTCGTTGAAGCCGCTCCGGTGGGAGCGCCAGCGCCGCGGCGAAGAAGCCGCGGACCTTGAAGCTTCCGGTCGGCTGCAAGCATTCCAGCTTGAGCAGCGCGCCCTCCACGGAAACGAGAGGGGACCTGAGAACGTGCGGCCGCGCGCGGCCGGCGGCCACGCGGACTCGCTCGAGGGAGACCATGTTGCCGATAATCGTAGGCATGCCGATTTACGAGTACCGGTGCGAGGAGTGCGACAAGCGCTCGTCGGTGCTGGTGGCCGGCTTCTCCTCCCCCGACCCGGCGTGCCCTCATTGTGGAAAGCACGCGCTCCGCCGCCTTGTCTCCATGTTCGCCACCGTGAGCTCTGGCGACAGCGACGGTGGCGACGACGACTTCGGTGGCGGTGACCAGGATCTCGGCGGTGGCGAGGACTTCGGCGGCGGGGACGACGACGACTTCTAACTAGACAGGCCCAGCACCTCGTTCGCTGCTTTGATGAGCTCCCGGCGGTGTGTCTCGTCGTGCGCAAAGATCCTGAACAGCGCCATACGCACCGGGAGTCGCCTGAACAGGTCGAGCACGCGGCTCTGCCGGTACGTGTCCTCCAGAGGCTCGTAAAAGAGAATGTCCGCCGTCTCGGTCATCGGGTTGAACGCGCGCGACTCCTGGGCCGCCACATCGACCTCGAACACGATTTCGCGCAGGCCGGCCGGCAAGCGCTCGCGCAGTCGGCCGGCGAACTGCTCGCGCGTCACGCTCAACGCGCCGCTGGGAACGTCGCGGGCGTCGGTGTGACCCTGGTAGATGAGCTTCCACTTGAGCTTCCGTGCCACCACCGCGGCCCATGCCTCCCCGAGCTCGCGGCGACGCGGATCTTCGTGGCCGCGAGCCCAGCGGTCGACGTCGGACAGCAGCGACCACTCGGTCAGAACCAGATAGCGGTCGAGGCGCTCGAGTGGGTTGCCGCCGAGCACGATCTCGAGCGTGGGGCGGAACACCTCGCGAAGCTGCAGGTCGATCCGTCGCACCGTGCGGTGAAAGTAGACCTGGTGATAGAGGTAGAGCCTGGAGTTCAGGAACATGTACAGGGCTTCGGCCGCGTGGGAGTGGAGTGTCAGTCCGCGTTCCGAGATGAACGAGTAGTGGATGATGCGCTGGACGTCGACCGGCCCGGAAGAGACGCCGCATATATAGGAGTCGCGAGGGACGTAATCCATGTTGTCGGCCGAGAATGCGCCCACCAGGGCCGGGCGCAGCACCGCCAGCCACGAGGGAGGCTGGAAGCCCTCGAGCTCAGTCGAGGAGATGAGGTAAGCGACCCAGCGCGGGTCGATCCGCTCTCCGCTGTCGAAATCGCTGGTTGGCGAGGCGCCGATCTCGCCGACCAGGTCCGCGAGCGGCGCGTTGATCAAGGCACGCCCGATCACCTCGTGGTCGATGCCCCAGGTGTCCAGGTAGTTCTCATCGAAGAAGTGGCCGAACGGGCCGTGGCCGACGTCATGGAGCAGCCCGGCGATCCGCATCGTCTCCTCGACCAGCTGCGCCGAGGGCGCATCGCCGCACGCGAGCTTCAGTGAGGGGTAGAGGTGACGGGCCCACTCCCCTGCGAGGTGCATCGCACCGAGAGCGTGCTGGAAGCGCGAATGCTCGGCGGTCGCGAACACCCACCACGCGCTCTGCAGCTGGTGGATGCGCCGCAATCGCTGCAACCAGGCGCTGTCCACGAGGTCCTGCTCTGAAGCCTGGCCCGCGACGCCGCCCGGACCGCCTTTCGTGATGCGAAGGTAGCGGTAGATGGGATCGCTCGACAGGTTGACGCGCGAATACTCGGAACGAGTCTCGTCCACGACGCGATTATTGCCGTGACGTCGTTCTTGACGGAGGGCGTCGAGCTTTTTAACACCAGTCGTTACTGGCACGCGCACGAGGCCTGGGAGCGTGAATGGATGAAAGATCGCAAGGGTCCCGAGGCGCTGTTCTATAAAGGCCTGATCCAGGTGGCGGCCGGATGCCTCCACTATTCGCGGCACAACCGGCGCGGCGCCGTCAACAAGTGGCGGAGCGGGGCCGACTACCTGCGCCCGTATCTCCCGCGGCACAAGGGGATCGCGCTGGCTCCCCTGGTGAGATCGGTCGACGGTTACCTGGAGGCGATGCGGGGACGAGAGTGGCCCGACCTCGAGATGCCCCTCATAGGTCAGGAGTAGGGCGGAAACCTTCGTCCGGCCCCAGCCTCGATCAGGCCACCGTGGCCCAGCCTGAGCAGGTCGCCGGCGTCCGCCCGACCATAGGCAAAGACGAACGGAAGCAGCAGGTCCAGGGAGCTGTTGCGGCCGAAGCCTGCGCAGGAGGCGACGCCGACGACGGCGGTGGTGCCAAGGCGCCCCAGCCACAACATGCTCCCCGGATGCATGGGCGCGCCCAGCTGGAGCAGCTCACCGCCGGCCTGCGCGAGTTCCGCGTATGCGGGATCGAGTGGATCGATCGCGGAAGCTCCAGCGAACAGCACGAGGTCCGCCCCGCCTTCGACCGCTTCCCGATAGGCCGAGGCGACGGACTCTGAAGTCCGGGCGACCTCCCGCACCGCGAGGAGCTCGGCCCCGTACCAGCCGAGCTTGGCGGTCACCGCCTGGCGAAACAGCTCGCGCGCCTTGGGCTTCAAGCGCTCGGTCGCGACGACGAACGTCTTCAGCGGCCGAAACGCGAGCAGCTCGACCACCGGGCCCTGGTCTCGACAAAGGCGCTCGGCGGTGTCGATCAGGGACCCTGGAACCGCCACGGGGGTGACCTTGCAGCCGGCGACCTCCTCGTCCTCGCCGACAGCCTGCCCGTCCATGAGCGTGAACACCGAGATCGACCCGAGGCTGTTGATCGCGTCCACCACCTCGCCGCGGACGCGGACCAGTCCGCGGTGCCTGGCGACCAGTCGCGCCTGGCTCTGGACGGGCGGCCTGGGCTCGAGCCCCGGCCCAGCGAGCGCGGCCGCCAGGCGGCCGGCAGCCTCGTCCTCGTGGAGGTCACCGGGCTCGAGCTCAACGACATGGACCTCGCCGCTTTGCCGCACCCGCTCCAGATGTCCCGCCTCGAGGACGCTGCCCTTGCGAAGGTCGGGTCCCAGGTCGTGGACGAGCACGCGTCCCTTTATCTGTTGTGCGGAGACGGAGCTCCCCTCAAGGCGGATCGCTTTCAACAATTGAGAGGATAGAGGCGGGATGAGCCTGCCCCAGGCGCGGTTCTACAACACGTTCACGCGATCCAAGCAAGAGCTGAAACCGCTGCGCGACGGGATGGTCCGGATCTACTCCTGCGGTCCGACCGTCTACCGCTACGTGCACGTGGGGAACCTGCGCACGTTCATGCTGCCGGACCTTCTGTGCAGGAGCCTCGAGTACCTGGGCTACCAGACGGAGCAGGTCATGAACGTGACCGACGTCGGCCACCTCACGGACGACACATTCGACCGCGGCGAAGACAAGATGCTGGTGGCAGCGCGACTGGAGAACAAGTCGACCGAAGAGATCGCCACCTACTACACCGACGCCTTCATGGAGGACATACGCAAGGTCAACATCCGGCCGGCGGCGCATTACCCCCACGCCACCCAGTTCATCCCTCAGATGCTCGAGCTGGTCCAAAAGCTGGTCTCGCAGGGACACGCCTATGTCATCGATGGGAACGTGTACTTCGACATCGCCACGTTCCCCGCCTACGGCAGGCTGTCCCGAAACACCACGGACAAGCTGCTGACCGGTGTCCGCGGCGAACCCGATCCGCGTAAGCGCCATCCGGGCGACTTCACGCTGTGGAAAGCCGCCGGCGAGCACCGCCTCCAGGTGTGGCCCAGTCCATGGGGGGAAGGCTTTCCGGGCTGGCACATCGAGTGCTCAGCGATGTCGCTGTCACTGCTCGGTGAGCGTTTCGACATCCACACCGGCGGCGCCGACAACGTGTTT
Source organism: Candidatus Dormiibacterota bacterium (assembly GCA_036395015.1). Classification (GTDB taxonomy): domain Bacteria; phylum Chloroflexota; class Dormibacteria; order Dormibacterales; family Dormibacteraceae; genus 40CM-4-65-16. The sequence continues at coordinate 41,500 of DASWDZ010000106.1, forward strand.
CCGCACCACGAGGCTGAGATCGCGCAGTCCGAAGCGGTCACCGGCCACCGCGTAGTCGGCATATGGATGCACGGGGGTTTGCTGATGCTCTCGGGCGCGCGAATGGCGAAGTCGGCCGGCAACTTCTTCCGCGTCACCGAGCTCGAAGAGCAGGGGTTTGACCCCCTGGCCTTTCGTTATCTCGCGCTGCAGGCAAAGTACCGCGCGCCGCTGAACTTCAGCACGGAAAGCCTGGCGGGGGCGGACCGCGCGCTGCGCCAGCTGCGAGAGAGGGTGGCCGAATGGTCGAACGGCGGTGACCAGCGCGTCCCTGAGGAATGGGATTCGCGCTTCCGGGACGCGATCGGCAACGACCTCGATCTTCCGGCTGCGATGGCGCTGTTCGCCGAGCTGACGCGATCCTCGCTTCGGCCGGCGACGAAGGCATCCCTTCTCAAGAGATGGGATCTGGTGCTCGGCCTCGACCTTGATCGGGCAGGACCGGAGAAGCCGCTCCCTGTGGGCGCCGAGCGCCTACTTGCCGCGCGGGAAAAGGCCCGCGCCGCCAAGGACTTTGCGAAGTCGGACGAGCTTCGCGATCAGCTGGCCGGCATGGGCGTGACAGTGATAGACACGCCAGAAGGACAGCGCATCAAGAGCTAGAGGCCAGCGTCGCATTGGCGGCCGGATTCACTCCGGCCGCAACCCGCGTCCCACAATCGCCTCCACACGTCGCTGGTGGAAGGCCACTCTGAAAAAGGGTCTACTTTGCCGAAGGGAGTTAGGGGCGCGAATCCGGCGCGCAGCACTATGGGAGTTGATAGCGCTATGGGGCGCCGTTGAGCGCCCCGGCATAGAGGGAAACCGGCAGGTTTCCCTCAATGAAAAGGAGCCGAACCTTGCGGCCCGGCCCCACGAGAGGAAGGGGTCGAAAAGAAGTGCGGTGCTACCGCTGCCGCGGGACCGTCACCGGTGGATGTGTGCCCGTCGGGTCTTCGGGCTCGGGATCGACCCTGCCTCCTTTTGGTGAGGGGGTCGCGCGACCGCTGTTCTTGTCCTTCGCGTGGTCGTTGGCGTTGGGGTTACCACCGTGCGCGTTGGGGTTCTCGCTCCCGTGCTGGCGCGCCGCGCTGGCCACGTCCTGACCGTGCTGGCTCGCAAAGGAGCTCACGCAGTCACCGATTCCATGCTGGCCGTCAGCGAGCTTGTCCCGGCACTCTGCGACGCGGTCCTTGACCTGCTGTCCCCACACCGTGGGGTCGAGGCTTCCGGTCGCGGCCGTGCCCGCAACAGTGACCGCGGCAGCGGCCACGGCGACGCCCGTGAGGAGCTTCACGGAGAGCGCCGCGCCGGCCCCTCCGAGCAGCGCCCGCATCCGGGTGCTCTGGCTCCTGACCATGCGACGGGCTGGGATCGGCGCGCCGGCCAGTGGGTCCAGCACCCGCTTCAGCTCGAGCTCGATCTCCCGGTCGATGTCACTCATCTGCAGGAAGCCATAACGCCGAGCGTGCCGCCGACAACCATTTTTTGGATTACCGCCGCAGCACGCCCTGCAGCTGCTTGCGGGCGGCGGCGAGCCTGGAGGCGACGGTCTGTTCGGGCACGCCTAGAGCGGCGGCGATCTCGCGGTTGGTGTAGCCGTGGTAGTGCCTCAGGACGAGCGCGGCGGCCTGCTTCGTGGGGAGCTTCTTCATCGCCCGGACGAGGTCCGAGCGCTCGGCGACCACGGAGGGATCCAGGCCGGGCGCCGGCCGGCCGAGGCGCCTGACCAGCTCACCCGCCTGCCGCAGACCTTGATGGCGGCGGTCGGAGATCGCGACGTTGATGGCGATCCGGTGCAGCCAGGCCTCGACCGGCGCTTCGGGCTTCCACGTGCGCCAGTTCCGGTAGGCGCGCTCGAATGTCTCCTGGGCGCAGTCTTCCGCGGTTGCCTGGTCGCGGACGAGCGTGATCAGGGTGCCGAGGATGCGGCGATAGGTTTTGCGGTACAGGCGCTCGAAGTCCGCCTCCGAGCCGGGGCTGTAGCCCTCGACCTCCGGTGGCAGACCCTGCCGCGTCTTGTCACCGTCTATTGACTGCAAACGGATGTTCGTCTAACCTCCCGAACATATGTCCGTACGCACCGGGCCCAGGTTCGACGCTGAAGCACTCCAAGGGGAGATAACGCTGGATCACGTGATTCCGGCATCACCGGCCGTCTACGCAGCGCTGCCTGCAGAACTTCGACCCGAGCTTGCGGCGGCGCTCAACCGGCGCGGCATCGAGCGTCTCTACTCGCACCAGGCCGAGGCCTTCGATGCAGTACGTCGCGGCCGCCATCTCGTCGTCGTCACGCCCACCGCCAGTGGCAAAACCCTCTGCTACAACCTGCCGGTCCTTCAGCGGTTGCTGGAGAACCCTGAAAAACGCGCCCTGTATGTATATCCGACCAAGGCGCTGGCCCAGGACCAGTTAGCCGAATTGGGGGCGCTCAAGTCCGGACTTCCGATCGAGGTCCGGGTCGACACATACGACGGAGACACCCCGCCGGGACGCCGGACTGCCATCCGCGAAGGCGGCCACGTGGTGATGACGAATCCCGACATGCTCCACACCGGGTTGCTGCCGCACCACACCCGGTGGCGGCGCCTGTTCTCGAGCCTGGAGTTCGTCGTCATCGACGAGCTGCACACATACCGCGGACTCTTCGGCAGCCAGGTCGCCAATGTCATCCGCCGGCTGAAGAGGATCTGCGCGTTCTACGGCTCCCACCCGACGTTCATCTGTGCATCGGCGACGATCCGCAACCCGCTCGAGCTAGCGTGCCGGTTGCTCGAGGAAGAGAACATCGCGCTGGTCGACCGCAACGGCGCGCCGCGCGGCGAAAGAAGGCTGATCTTCTACAACCCTCCGCTCGTCAGCCGCGACCTCGGCGTGCGGCGAAGCTCGATGCTCGAGGCGCGAAGGATCGCCTCGCCGTGGATCCGCGCGGGAGTGCAGACCATCGTCTTCTGCCGGAGCCGGCTCCAGGTCGAGGTGATGCTCAGCTACCTGCGTGAGGACCTCGCTCCGCGCCTCGACGCGTCCAGGCGCGTTCGCGGCTACCGCGCCGGCTACCTGCCCTTGCACCGACGCGAGATCGAGGCTGGACTGCGCAACGGCGAGATCACCGCCGTCGTCAGCACCAACGCGCTCGAGCTTGGGATCGACATCGGCAGCCTGCAGTGCGCGGTCCTGGTCGGCTATCCCGGCACCATTGCCTCGACCTGGCAGCAGCTCGGCCGCGCCGGCAGGCGGTCAGGGTCGATCGGGGTGTTCGTCGCATCGAGCTCTCCTCTCGACCAGTTCATCGTCCGTCATCCGGAGTACTTCCTGGGCACCGACCCGGAGGAAGGGCTCATCGACCCCGACAACCTGCTGCTCCTCGCCGGTCACCTGCAGGCGGGGCTGTTCGAGCTGCCCTTCATGGAGGACGAGCGCCTGGGCGCGGCCGACGTGCATGAGCTCCTGAGGCTGTTCGAGGAGGATGGGTCGGCGACCCGATCTGCCGGCCGCTGGTTCTGGAGCCGGCAGGCCTTTCCCGCCGAGGAGGTACACCTGCGCCGCGTCCTCGCCGACAACGTCGTGATCATCGACACCTCGCACCCGAGGCCGCAGGTGATCGGCGAGATGGACCAGTTCACCGCCCCGGTGTTGCTCCACGAAGAGGCGGTTTACCTGCACGAGGGCGCGCAGTACCACGTCGACCGCCTCGACTGGGACGAGAAGAAGGCGTACGTGAGACCGGTCGAGGTCGACTACTACACCGATGCGCTCGCGTCGGTGACGGTCCAGGTGCTCGATACGTTCGCCTCCGCCGTGGGCGAGGGCCTGGGTCGAAGCCACGGTGAGGTGAAGATCACCTCCCTCGCGAGCATGTTCAAGAAGATTCGCTTCCACACGCACGAGAACATCGGCGCGGGACCGATCCACCTTCCCGAGCAGACCCTGCACACGACCGGGTACTGGATCACCGTCGACCCTGGGCTGTGGGTTTTGCTGGGCAGGGAATCCCTGGAGGCGGGCCTGCAGGGCATGGCGCATTCGCTGCGCCACGTGGCGAGCCTGCGCCTGATGTGCGACCCGCGAGACCTCGGTTCAGTCGCCGAGGTCCGCTCGGTCTCCACACAGCTGCCCACCGTGACCATCTTCGAGGTCTACCCGGGTGGCGTCGGCTTCGCGGCCAGGCTCTACGAGCTGCATCGCGAGCTGCTGGACGACGCGGCGGCGCTGGTGCGCGACTGCCCGTGCGCCGCGGGCTGCCCCTCGTGCATCGGTCCACTGCATCTCGTCGAGGGAGCGAAAGAGGCTTGTCTCAGGCTTCTCTCCGCGAGCGCCTTACCCGTCTAGGAGCTCCGCCTCGACCCAGGGCACGGCGCACCTACGAGCTGCCGCGCGCGTTCGAGGAGGTCGAGACTCCCTTCGGTATCGCGGCCATGCGCCAGGACGTCATCCCGCTGCCGGCGCTCGACCCGGACCCGGGCGCTGTCGCCTACATGGACACCGAGACGACGGGGCTCAGCGGAGGGACAGGCACCTACGTGTTCTCCGCCGCGGTGGCGAGGCCCATCGACTGCGGCCTCCGCGTCGCCCAGTTCTTCCTGCCCGAACCCGGGATGGAATCCGCCTTCCTGCACGCGGTCCGTGAAGAGCTGAAGCCTGCGGCCGGCGTGGCGACGTTCAACGGTGGGTCATTCGACCTCCCCGTACTGCGCACCCGCTGGGTGATGGCGCGCATGCCGGGCGAGTTCACCCACGCATCCCATGTCGACCTGCTCATCCTGGTGCGCGCCCTCTACCGCCACCGCCTGGAGAACTGCACGCTGCGGTTCGTAGAGCAGCGCGTACTGGGTTATGAGCGCGACGACCCGCTGCCGAGCGCGCTGGTGCCCGATGCCTACTTTGACTACCTCCGTATCGGCTCCCGCGACTTCCTCGAGGCCGCCCTCGAGCACAATCGGCTCGACGTGATCAGCCTCGTCCACCTCCACTCACGCCTCCTGAGGCGGCTCCAGGGCGGCGACGTCGACATGGACGCCGACGACTGGCTGGCCCTTGGGCGCCACCGGTGGCGGCGTGGCGCTCGAGCGGACGGCTGGCGAGCTCTCCGCAACGCAGCGGCTTTCGCCCGCGGAGAGGCGGCAGCGACGGCTGGGCTGCTGCTCACGCGCCGGCTGGTGCGACGCGGATCGATCGCCGGCGCCGACCAGCTTCTCGGCTGGCTCGAGTCGCGGGTCGCGGACGATGTACGGGTCTCGATTGCGCGTGCCCGGCTGCTGGAGTGGCGCCGTCGTGACCCGCAGGCGGCTCTGACGGTGGTGGAGGACGCGCGGCGCCGGATGCCGGAAGAGGCGGCAGAACTGGAGGCGCGCCGGGCGCGTCTCATGCGCAAGGTCGAGACGCGCCGGGAGGGAGCCCGAAAGCGCGACCGGCCAGGCGCTGCTTTCCAGCTAGCGCTTACAGATTGATTGCGGTTTCCGCGAACGAAAACGGGTTTTTCCGCGTTAGCGCGAACAGAATGCTTTCCCGGTTGCTTAAATGTCGCTGACTATGCCGACTGGAGGTCGAACGCGCGTTCACCACCGGCGGCAGCACGGCCAGTCTTTGGTGGAGTTCGCGATCTCCTCGATGGTCCTGCTGCTGCTCGCGATGGGCTTGATCGACCTTTCCCGGGCCTTCTACTTCTCGGTCAGCCTACAGGGCGCGGCCCGGGAAGGCGCCCGCCACGGGGCGTGGTTCCAAACCGCCTCCCGAGAGAACATCTACCTGGACGACGCCGATGTCATGACCGCGGTCAGAGACGCGCTTCACGGCGCCGGTTTTCAGGACAGCCAGATCCACCTGATCAACGCCAACGGGTGCCTGAGCCCGACCGATGGCAACGCGGTGAACAACAAGCCATATCCCGCCGCCGCATTCCCAGCGCAGTCGCAGCACGTGAACGTCTACATCTGCTACACGACGCCCTCCGGGCTGACGTACGGCAGCATCCCTAATCACCCGACCGACAACTCGTTCTGGTTGGGCGACATCAACGTCTCGATCTTGATGAACTTCCAGCTGATCACGCCCCTCATCCAGGGCCTGTTCGGAAACGGCATCAACCTCGCCTACAACGAGCACTTCACGATCCAGGGCAAGCCATGAAAGAGCGCCTGAAGACCTACTTCCGCAGCGAACGCTCGCAGGGCCTGACCGAGTTCGCGATCATCGCCCCGGTCATCCTGCTGCTGACGTTTGGCATCATCGACTTCGGCCGCGCGCTGTACCTCTACATCACCCTTCAGCAGGCCGCGAACGAAGGCGCGCGGGTGGCGGTTCGAGCGTCCTACTTCATCGACCCGAGCGGCGCGCCGCACTACTGGCCGACCGACACCGACGTCGCGAACGCGGTTTCCGGGCACGCGGTGATCATGGACCTGGCCAACAACCCGGCCTGCCCCAACGGACCGCTGCCCAACGGCGGCATTCCGCAGGGCTCGCCGTCGAAACCTGCGCCCAACACGGGATGGATCTTCATCACCGACCCGAGCACCGCCGGTAATGGCACGCCAAACGGCCCTCGCGGCGGCCTGGGCTCTTACCCGCCACCCAACACGGGCGCCGGCTGCAACAACGTCACGCCGGCCGTCGGCAACGAGCCCATCAAGGTCACCCTCTGGTACACGTTCCAGCCGATCACTCCAATCATTCAGCAAGTCGTTGGCAACAACATCGTCATTACTGCATATGCGGTCTACCGAGCTGAGTACAGCAACTAAGCCACGCAAGCGCAGCTTGCAGGAGGGCCAGGCGATAGTCCTGATTGCCCTGCTCATCCTCGTGCTGTTCGGCATGCTCGGCCTGGCGATCGACTCCGGCCGCGGCTACGTCGACCGCCGCGACCAGCAGGCGGCCGTCGATGCATCCGCCCTGGCGGCCGGCGACTGGTACGAGAACTACAGCGACCTCACTGTTTCCATCAACCAGTCCGTGGCGCTGTACCAGCGCAACCTGCGCATCTATTCCGGTGTCCAGACGTCGAGCCATACGTGGGCCAACGTCGGCCCGAATGGCGCGCTGCAACAGGACACGTACAACTACACGTTCGCCGGCAACTACTCGCTGAGCATTGTCGCCACCGACACCCAGTTCAACGGCTACCAGTTCGTCTACACGACCAACCACAACCTGCCCCTGGCGTTCATGCAGATCTTCGGCGGGGGGCCGACGATCCCCATCAGCGCCACCGCCACCGCAGTCGTCGGCAACCAGCGGCAGACGCCGGCCCTGCTGACCTTGAGCACGGAGAAGTGCTCGATGACCCTCACCGGTTCGGCGCAGCTGACCGTGCTGGGCGACGTTTACAGCAACGGTACCGCCTGCATCACCTCCAACCTGCATGAGGCCGGCAACTGCTACGGCGCCGCGGGGTCCAACTGCAGCGACGCGCAGTACTTCTGCTACAACGACAGTCCAGGGTTCGTTCCGTACCCTCCGCCCTGCGCGATCGGTGACATCCTGGGCACGGCCGTCGTCCCGGCGCCGACCCTGCCCGACCCCGGCTTCCTCGCGACCTCTGTGCCGTACTACCCGAACGCCCAGTTCTACAACCAGTACAACCGCGGGACGTGGACCGAGATGTACCCCGGCCGCTACGGCAACTTCCACCTCAGCGGTGGCTCAGCGAGCTGCGCCTTCCTGAACGCCGGCGTCTACACGTGGACAAACGACTACAGCTCGGACGCGAACGGAAGCTTGCTGTCCAACGAGCTCCGGGCGCCGGACGAGCAGCTGTATTCCGCCCCCGGCACGGCATCGGTCGCCAACCCACAGTTCTGGGACCAGAACGCGGTGTTCTGCGCGGGTCACTTCACGGTCAGCAACGGGGCCGGACAGACAGTGACGGGCACCGCGTGCACCGACCTCAATCCACAGACACCTGCGGGCTGCCACTCCGGCGTGACCGACACCAAGAGCCGCAACAACCGCTGGGGCGTCGAGGTGACCTCAGTGCGCTACGACAGGTTCCTCGACTCGGCGGTCTCGCCGAATCCTTGCTACAACCCTCCCGGATGCCGGCGGGAAAGCGCGCCATCGTCGTGCCACCTGACACCGAACCAGGTCGTCGGAGGTCTGCACTCGCCTTCGAACATCGGCATCAGCATCAACATCACCCAGAACGCGCCCGGCGCTCAGTACTACAACGTGTACCTGAACCCCCAGGGCTGCAACGGAGTGCAGAACCAGTTTGGCTGGGTCGGGCGCTTTGACGCCCCCGGCTTCGTCAACGGCTTGCCGATCGGCATTTATCCCAACGGAGGTGCCGGCTGGACAGTCGGCGCCCTGACCCCGGCACCGACTGTCCCCGCAGCCGGTGCGACGCTGATCGACATCGACGACACGATGATCGCCAACCCGGCCACGACCTGCTACGCCCAAACCAGGACGCTCGGCTGCACGCCGACCGCCAACGAGCTGGCACCCTGGTGCTTCAGCAACTGCCCGCCCCCCGCGAACCTGCTGTCGCAGCAGAACGCCGACATGTCCCTCGAGTACCCGCCGTACAACGCGGGTGACGTGGCCAACGAGAACTACTGCCAGCCCTCGCCCAACCCGGGCAACATCAACTCGCCGTGCCTGGGCTCGGCGGTCACGCCGGGTGGAGTTCAGTTCTACTTCCCCAACGGGTCTTGCTTCAACCAGAACTCGCAGGGGGCCACGTATGTCTTCGCCGGCGTCCAGTACAACTGGATCGTGATCTACGCGCCGGCCTCCAACACATGCCCGGCCACGATGAACGGTGGGGCATCCACCCAGTACATCGGCACCATCTACACGCCCGGCATGGACTGGACGATCAGCGGTGGCGACCGCTCGCCGCTCGCCGGCCAGGTGATCTGCTACACGGCCAAAGTCTCCGGCGGCGGCCAGGCCGGCATCGACTTCAACCCGAACTACTCGCCGGTGCCGCCCGCAGCGCGCCTGATCAACTAAGCAGGTCGACGGAGGCGGTCGCCGCGAGCTGCGGCAGCCAGACGGCCGAGGCCTAGGAAGCGACGAGCACCGGAGCGAGCGCATCCGTTGATGCGCAAGTGAGGAGCGCAGGAGCTGACAACGGCATTCGGCCGAAATGGGTGACGCAGATCCGGCGACTACGTCTCCGGCGACTTGCCTGACGACACGGCCTCGTAGCCCAGCGCGCGCAGCGCCTCGTCGATCCACTGGATGGCCATCTCCTTCGTGTTCGGCCATGCGTCCGGGGAGGCTCCCGGCGTGGCGGTGTCGATCACGACGCGCCCGGCGACCCTCAGCAGGCGCCTGACCAGGGGCCCCGCCTCGGGCACGCTGAACTCGAGCTCCTCCAGGGCGCGGGTCAGCAGGAAGCACGCCGCATTGACGGTTTCGGCGTCGAGCGGCCTACTATTCGCCAGCCGTTCGGCGATCTCGGCCCTGAGATCGGAGGGGTCCATACGCCCGGCTATTATTCAGACTGAGGCTGGTGTGATGGACCTAACCGAACCTGTGTTGCTGACGCCGGAGGGGCTCGAGAAGCTCAAGCGGGACCTCGAAGTCGCGCTGCAGCGGCGCGCCGAGGCCGGCGAGCGCCTCAAGGAGGCCTTCCAGCCGGGTGACATCGAGGACAACCCCGAGTACGAGCAGGCCAAGGAGGAGGTCGGGCTCCTCGACGGCCGCATCTACGAGCTGCACGAGATGATCGGACGCGCCCAGATCATCAGGGACACGCACTCGAGCATCGTCGGACCGGGTTCGACGATCGAGGTCGTCGACCACGAGGGTGAGAGCGAGACCTACCACCTGGTCGGGGCGGTCGAGAGCGACCCCTCGGCGGGGCGGATCTCGGTCGATTCCCCGGTGGGTCGAGCGCTGGTCGGACACAAAAAGGGCGACAGGGTGACGGTCAGCGTGCCGTCGGGCACGCTGACGCTAACCATCAAGGCGGTCAAATAGCCACTACCACCGGGTCCGTCACACAGATTGATCCGGCCACTGTCAGTGACCGGACGACAATCGGCGTCTTCTTCCACCAGGCGGCCAGGTACGGTGACCGAGCCCTCATTCACCACCTGAAGGACGGCGCCTGGCAGGTCGAGAGCTGGAGCGACATGCGGCGCGACCTGATTGCGGTGGCGTCGGGATTGATCGAGGCCGGCGTCAAACCGGGCGACAGCGTGATCCTGATCGGCGAGAACAGCCTCGCGTGGTTGTGCTGTGACTTCGGGATCCAGGCCGCCGGCGCGGTCACCGTCCCGATCTATCCCAACTCGACGCCCGAGATCGCTCACAAGATCATCGAGAACTCGAGCGCGACGTACGCCATCGCCTCGGACGCGAAGGTGGCGGCGAAGCTCACCATCAAGAAGGTCGCACTGATGGGCGAGGAGGTCGCGGAGTGGGTCCGGCGGGGTCCGACGCAAACGATCGAGATCAGCGCCCGGCTCTCCCGGCTCCAGCCCGACGACCTCTGCACGATCGTCTACACGTCCGGCACCACAGGCGATCCGAAAGGCGTTGAGCTTGCCCACCGATGCGTCGTCGACATGTGCAAGGCGGCGGCAAGGGTGCACCCGATAGGCGACCAGGACTCGTCGCTTTCATTCCTGCCCTATGCGCACGTGTTCGGGCGGTTCAACGACATCTTCGTTGGGCTTGTGTTCGGCGGCCAGGCATGGATCTCGCGCGGAGCCGATCACCTTGGTGCGGAGCTCCACGAGGTACGGCCGACGGTGATGTGCAGCGTTCCGCGCATGTACGAAAAGATGTACGCGGCAGTCATGGCCCGCGTACGTGAGGCGAGTCCGACTCGGCAGCGTCTCTTCCGCTGGGCGATCGAGGTTGGCAAGAAACACTTCCACGCCACATCGCCAGGCCCGTGGCTCCGACTACGGCATCGCCTCGCGGAGCGGCTCGTCCTCGCGGCGCTGCGGGAGCGTCTCACGGGTGGCCGGCTTCGCTTCTTCATCAGCGGCGGCGCTGCACTGTCCCGCGAGGTCGAGGAGTTCTTCTGGGCGATGGGCGTGCCAATCCTCAACGGTTGGGGCATGACCGAGCTGTCGTCCGGCGTAAGCTCGAACACCATTCTCCAGCACAAGTTCCTCACCGTCGGCAAACCGTTTCCGGGCGTCGAGATCAAGATCGCCGACGACGGCGAGATCCTGGTCAAGGGACCGGGCAACATGCTCGGCTACCACAAGAACCCGGAGGCGACTGCAGAGGTCCTGAAGGAAGGCTGGGTTTACACCGGCGACATCGGCGAGATCGACAGCGACGGCTTCCTCAGGATCACGGACCGCAAGAAGTCGCTGTTCAAGACCGCCGGCGGCAAATACATCGCCCCACTTCCGCTGGAGCATGGCCTGATGCGCAATCCCCTCGTCCTTCGCGTGCTTGCGATCGGCGATGGCAAGCCCTATGTCACGGCGCTCGTGGTGCCGGACTGGGAGGAGGCCAAAAAGCAAGGCCTCGACAGGAACGCGGTCAATGCGTCGATTCAGAAGACCGTCGACGAGGTGAACTCCTCGCTCGGGCGCTGGGAGACCATCAAGTACTTCACGCTCCTGGACAACGACTTCACCGAGGAGCGCGGCGAGCTCTCGCTGAAGCTGGACGTCAAGCGGAAAGTGGTCGCCGAGCACTACCGGGACCAGATCGAGGCCATGTACACGGGCAAGGCCAAAGACTCGTAATCTCACGAGCGTGGCGGGGCCGGTCGACCTGTCGGAGCTTCATGCGGCGCTGGACCGCTTGCGCCCACAGCTGTGCCACTGCGGCCTGAAGGGCGAGTGCCTGGGCTGCAAGGGCATCGAGATGGTGCGCGTGCAGGCCGAGGCGGTGGCGGCCGCCGCGAGTCAGCCGATCCTGATCCAGGTCGCCCAGGAAACGGCGATGAAAGACATGACGTCGCGGTTCCAGGCGATGTCCGAGCGCCTGATGTCGGACCCTGAGATCCGCCGCTCTGCCGAGCAGATGCAGGAGAAGCTGATGGCGGACCCCGAGACGCGGCAGCTACTTGAGGAGCTGATGCGCCGCCTGGGCGGCACGCCACCTCCCGAGGAGCTGAACTAGCGGGTCGAGCGTCGGACGATCACGCGCAGTTTGGGTTCGCGCTCAGGCGGCTTTTGGCGACGGGCTCGCGGTTGTCGGCGGCTTGCGCTTGAGCGGTTTGTTCCACAGCGGCAGCGGTGCGGTCTGCAGCCGGCTCAAGATCGTCTGCTCCTGCGCAGCCGTGATCTTCTTGTCGGCCACGGCCTTGTCCAGGACGGGCTTTAGACCGGCGATGACCTTCGTCCGGAAGTTCGCTTCGGACACGTTCTTGGCGGCAGCGATCTGAGACAGCGACTGACCGTTGCGCAGGTCGGTCTTCAGCTCGGTCTCGCTGATCCCAAGCGCCGACGCCGCGGCGGTGAGGTACTGCTGCATGAACGCCTCGAGCTTGGCGCCGCGCGGTTCAAGCTTTGGCAGGTTGCACGGCGTCTGGTTGGCGAGCTTCTTCTTGATGGCGTCGGCCTGGGCCTGTGTCAGGTGTCCGGCTTTCACCTCGTCGGCCAGCGTGTCCGCGATCGCTCGCTGGAAGGCAGCGTTGATCTCGGCCTGGGTCTTGCTGATCTCGACCGCGAAATGCTTCATGAAGTCGCTGCACACGGCGGACGAGACACGCGCCTGGGCGGCGTTCAGCGAGGCATCGTTCGCCAGCGCCGTCGAAGATGGCCGGAACCCCAGGGTCAGGCCTGCGGCCGAGGCGGTGGCCACGACGGCGATGCCGCCGATGATGGCGGCGCCGGCAGCCAGGCCGGCGACGCGGAGAAAACGCGGGCTGCCGAATCCTTTCAACATGGCCTCAATCTCCCACAGTGGCCGGCCGGCATCTTCATGCATTTGTAATTGGCCCCTGAGGCGTGGGCTTATATTCGGCCCATGGAAGGTCCGCCTGGCGCCGGCCCAGGCTCGGGATGGTCTGGCAAGCACGCCGTCGAGCTCTACGTCCGGACGTACACGACGATGCTCCAGAGCTCTGGCGACATCAAAGTCGAATCACTCGTCCAGGCCCACCTCGGCATGGGCTCCGTGCTCCATCCGCTGGCGGCCGAGCCGCAGTCGGACATGGGCGCCCTGCTGTACGCGGCTCGCCGCCTGCCGGCGGCGATCACGCGCTGCCGGCGGGTCATCATGGGCCAGAGCCCGCAGGGATTCAGGGCGGTGCTCGGCGCCGACATCCTCACCTGGGAGGCGGTCAAGGCGCCCGCCAGGCGCCGCCGCTGGTACCACGACGGAAAGAACACCCTCGCGGTGCTCATCGCGTCGACCTCCGATATCGACGACCTGGTGCCCACACTCGTCGCTTTCCAGATCGAGTGGAACAAGATGCACCGCTCGCTGCAGGACGTCACTCTCGCCGACGAAGACGCCAGGCAGGCGACCGGTGCGTCGCATGACGACTGGCGCCGGCTGCGCCAAGCGTGGGGCGATGCTTTCGACGCCAACCTCGCGGCCATCAAGCGTGACGAATGCCGAATCGTCCTGCGCCTGATCGGGGGCAGCCACCTGGGATTCGCGCGCAACGCCAGCCGGTGGTGGCTGCCGGTCGCCGCCGCGATGGACGAGCTCGGCGCTCGCGACGCTCCCATCTACTTCGTTTCTTCGAACGCGCACAGCCTGGTCAACGTCCTGACCGGCGTCGCCCGTCACATCGAGAGGGAGATCGTCGACTGGATCGCCACGAGCGACAGCGAGCTTGAAGAGGAGCGTCGCAAGCTGGAGGCAGGGCACAGCCGCGCCTCGCGCCAGAACTGGCTGTACTACGGCGCGCGCCAGGTTTTCGACGCCAGCCCTCACCGCGAACGCTTGCGCAAGTGGCGCGCCGAGCTCGAGGCTGCCAACGGAGTCCGCCACATCCCCGCTGTGGGCACGGGCGTGGACTCTGCCGCGCAGGTGTTCATGCTGTCGAAGCTCGACCCCTCCACGATCGACCCTCGCGTCGGCGCGGTCGACGAGAGGAAGCTTCGCGAATCAGACGCCTGCATCATCAACGTCGACTACCCGCTCGGCGAGGCCGCCTACCACATCCTCCGCCAGGTCGCTGAGCAGGCGGCGTGGGTCGCCGGCGTATACGTGCTGGGCAAGGCGGCGACGCTGAACGCCGACGTCGGCGACGTGATGATCCCCAACGTCGTGTACAACGAGCACTCCGGCAACACCTACTGGCTGGACAACTGCTTCACCGCAAGTGACGTGCAGCCAAACCTCGTTTACGGCTCAGCGCTCGACAACCAGAGGGCGGTCACCGTCCGCGGCACGTTTCTTCAGAACCGCGACTATCTCGACTTCTACTACCAGGGCCGCTACACCGTGGTCGAGATGGAGGCCGGCCCCTACCTCGATGCTTGCTATGAGATCGGACAGCCCGACCGATACCCGGTCAACGAGAGCGTCAACATGGCGCAGGCCCACTTCGACCTCGGCATCGTCCACTACGCATCCGACACGCCTTACACGCAGGCACGTACGCTCGGTGCGCGCGGTCTGAGCTATCGCGGCATGGACTCGACGTACGCGTCAGCGATCGCGGTCGCGCGCAGGATCCTTCAGCAGGAGGAGGCGCTGGTTCCTTTTAAGAAGTGAACACGCGGTGCGGGTGGTTGTGCGCGCCCGCGCCGTGGTGGATCTCCCCGCAGGGATGGCAGCTCTCGACCTGGATCGTCGTGTGCCCGATCGCGAAGCGATCGCATAGCCTGCTCTCCAGGTCGCGCACCACGTGTTCTGCATCGCCCAGTGACGTGTCATCGATCACGATGTGGCAGCTCAGCGCCATCTCGTCCGACGACAGCGCCCACACGTGGAGGTCGTGCAGCCCGGTCACGAGCTTGGCTCCGGTGATCTCGGCCGTGACGGCGGCAAGGTCGACGTCTCGCGGTGTGCCTTCCATCAGAAGGTTGACCGTCTCCCGGACGATGCCCCACGCGCCGTACGCGATGAGCGCCGCGATTGCCAGCGACAACAGAGGGTCTATGTAGAGCCAACCAGTCAGCAGGATCACCGCACCGGCGATGACGACCCCGGCCGAGGCGGCCACGTCGCCGGTGACGTGGAGCGTCGCCGCGCGGAGGTTCAGGCTGGCGGTGTGGCCGCGCAGCGTGAGGAGCACGAACGCGTTGACGGCGATGCCCACCAGGGCGGTGGCGATCACCAGCCCGCCCTGGACCTGCTCCGGGTTGATCAGCCGGCGCACCGCCTCGAACGTGATGGCCAGCACGATCACGATCAGCGTGATCGCGTTGACGAACGCGGCCAGGATCGTGACCCGTTGGTAGCCATAGCTGCGCCGCTTGTCGGCGGGACGCTTTGACTGCTCGACCGCGAACCACGCCAGCCCGAGGGCGAACACGTCGGTCAGCACGTGCCCCGCGTCCGAGAGCAGGGCCAGGGAGTGCGAGAGCAGACCGCCGGCGAGCTCGATCAGCAGGACGCCCACGGTGAGGCCCAGGGCCAGCCTGAGCCGAGAGCCGCTCTCGCCTACACGTTCCACAGACCTAATTTACCCATCGCGAAACCAATCCTCTCCTCGTTCCAGGTAGGCGAGCAGCATTCCGTGGCGCAGCCCCTCATGGCTGACGTGGATGAGAGCCAGGCCGTACCAGTCGAGGAACAAGAGCAGGGCTTCGACCCCCGCACGCATGGCCTTGACGCGGGCGGCGGGCAGGCCGACCTCGGCAGCCACCCGGCTCGCGCGATCGCGGTCCAGGCGGGCTTCGCAGGCCAACAGGTCGGCGGTCGTGAGGACCGGCGGCGGGTTGCGTTTGGTGAGCACTGCTGGGAGATTGGAGGCGGTGCCGCCGGTGGCGACGAGCCGCTCGACGTCACCGTCGGGCGCCTGAGCCAGCTCGCGCAGCGCCGCCTTGCGAAGGCGTGCCCGGTCCTCTGGGCGAG
The DNA here is from genome assembly GCA_036395015.1 of Candidatus Dormiibacterota bacterium. GTDB lineage: Bacteria > Chloroflexota > Dormibacteria > Dormibacterales > Dormibacteraceae > 40CM-4-65-16. Next base: position 57,421 of record DASWDZ010000106.1, read on the forward strand.
GCGGATCGGCAAGATAGCGGGCCGCGAGGACGCCAGACCCGATGCCGAGCACGGCCGAGCGGAGCATCTCGCGACCCTGTGCGATGACGACCTCGGTGGATGCTCCGCCGAGGTCGACGAGCACCCACTCGCGCCGCGAGGCATGCCGGCTGGCGGCGCCGAGAAAGCTCAGCTCCGCCTCGCGCCTGGCCGAGATGATCCAGACCGGCACCCCGATCTCCTCCGCCGCCTGGCGCGCGAACGTCTCGCCGTCCGACGCCTGGCGGACAGCCTCCGTTGCGCACGCCATCAACCCGTCGTAGCGGTGCTTGCGCGCCTCCGCCAGGACCTTGCGAACCGCCCGCAGCGCAACCTCGCCGCGGCTCCGGATGGCGCCGGTCCGCGCGACCTGCGCTCCAAGCTGCGGCATCTCGACATAGTGCGCGACGTCCTCGAGCTTGCCGCGGACCACATCGGCGACCAGGACGTGGACCGTGTTGGAGCCGATGTCGAGCGCAGCCAGACGCATTCATTAGCCAACTTTAGGGACGCGCCTAGAATCACGGCGTTGGCCAAGAGAACGCGGATCGAGCGCGACTCCATGGGTGAGATGGAGGTCCCGGCCGACGCGTACTACGGCGCCTCGACGCAGCGCGCCGTCCTCAACTTCCCGATCTCCGGCCAGCCATTTCCGCGCCGCTTCATCCGCGCGCTGGGCATGGTCAAGCGGGCGGCCGCGCAGACCAATCGCGAGCTCGGCCTCCTGCCGCGGCAAAGGGCCCGCGTGATCGCCGCTGCCGCGCAGGAGGTGGTCGACGGCAAGCTCGACGACCAGTTCCCGATCGACATCTACCAGACGGGGTCCGGCACTTCGACCAACACCAACGCGAACGAGGTCATCGCCAACCGCGCCACCGAGATCCTGGGTGGAGAGCGCGGCTCGAAGCTCGTGCACCCAAACGATCACGTCAACCTGTGCCAGTCCTCGAACGATGTCATCCCGACCGCGATCCAGCTCGCGGCCGCGCTGGCGATCCAGGAGGAGCTGATCCCGGCCATCCAGCGCCTGCAGCGCGCACTCGAGGTGAAGAGCCGGGAGTTCTGGCCGGTGGTCAAGACGGGCCGCACGCATCTACAGGACGCGACGCCGATCCGGCTCGGCCAGGAGTTCCGCGGTTACGCAGGACAGATGGAGGAGTCGGTCCGTCGAGCCCGCGGGGCTGTCGACGAGCTGGTGCGCGTGCCACTTGGCGGCACCGCGGTCGGCACCGGACTCAACTCCCATCCGCAATACGCGCGCCTGGCGACGGCGCGCCTCGCCAAGGCGACGCGGCTCCCGGTCCGCGAAACCACCAACCACTTCCACGCCCAGGCGACCCTCGATGCCGTGGTCGCGGCCCACGGCGCGCTGCGCACGATTGGAACGAGCCTTTGGAAGATCGGCTCCGACATCCGCCTCATGGGCACCGGACCCGTCGCGGGGCTGGGCGAGCTGCGCCTGCCCGAGACGCAACCCGGTTCGAGCATCATGCCGGGCAAGGTCAACCCCGTGATCATCGAGTCGCTACTGATGGTGATCGCGCGCGTGTACGGCAACGACACGACGGTGGTCGTGGCCGGCCAGGCCGGAAGCCTCTTCGAGCTGAACGTGATGATGCCGGTGGCCGCGGTCGCGATGCTCGAGTCGATCACGTTGCTGGCGGCGGCTGTGCGCAACTTCAGCGAGCGCTGCGTCGAGGGCCTGCAGGCGACTGACCGCGGCCCCGAGCTCGTGGAGCGGAGCCCCATGCTGGCGACCGCGCTGAACCCGGTCATCGGTTACGACGAGGCGGCCAAGCTGGCCAAGGAGTCGATGCGCAGCGGTCGTTCGATCCGCCAGCTCGCGCGCGGACGCGGCGTTTCCGAAAAACAGCTCAACAATGTGCTCGACCTGGGCAAGATGACCAAGCCAGGACTCGAAGGACCCGGCGGAGGAGGTTAGGCGCACGGAGCATCCGCTCCTTCGCTTCCGGCTCGCCTTCACGCTGCTCGCGATCGTCATCGTCGTCGGCACCGCCGGCTACATGCTGATCGACGGATGGAACCTTCCCGATTCCTTCTACATGGTGATCACGACCATCGCGACCGTCGGCTACGGCGAGATACATCCCCAGGGCGTTCCCGGACGGATCTTCACCTCCGGCCTCATCGTCTTCGGGGTCGCCACCATGCTCTACGGCTTCGGAGTCTTCGCGTCGCTGCTGACCGACAATGCATTCGGTAACTACCGGAGGGAAACACAGTTGCGGCGAGACCTGGACCAGCTGCGCGACCACTTCATCATCTGCGGCTACGGCCGGATCGGCACCCAGATCGTGGCCGAGCTCGAGAACCACCAGGTCGCGTACGTCGTCATCGACCAGACCGAGGAGGCGTTGGAGCGCATCCGCGCCGAGCGCCGGCTGCACATCGAAGGTGATGCTTCCAACGAAGAGATCCTCAAGCAGGCCGGAATCGAGCGGGCTCGTGGGCTGATCTCGGCGGTGGACTCCGACGAGCGCGCCGTGTACATCGTGCTGGCGGCGCGGGCACTGAGCCCTGGCATCTACATCGTGGCCCGAGCCGGGCGCCCCGAATCGATACGCCGGCTCGAGCTTGCCGGCGCGACGCGGACGATCTCCCCGTACCTGATGGCCGGGCACCGGATGGCGGAGCTGGCCATCCGCCCGGCCATGGTGGACGTCCTCGAAGGGCTGCACCACGGCGAGGCGGGGATCGGCGTCGAGGAGATGGTCGTCGCCGCGGGCACGAAGGCGGCGGGCCAGACCCTGGAGGGCGCGGGGCTCCTGGCATCCGACGCTGCGAGGGTGCTCGCGGTCCGGCGGCGCGACGGCTCAGTCAACGTCAACCCGGCGGCGAACCTGCGCCTGGAGGACGGCGACCTGGTGATCGCCCTCGGCACCGAGGACCAGCTGTTCGCGAGCGCTTCCAAGCTGAGGTAGTCGCGAGGGGGCACACCCCAAACATCGGCCTAGAGTGATCGCGTGAAGAGCCTCGAGAGGCGGCCTGTGCTGGTCGCGGCGGCGTCCGTCGTCATCGGCGTCGCGCTCGTCCTGGCCAAGCTCGTGGTCGGCCTCCTTACCGGCAGCCTCGGCATCCTGAGCGAGGCGGTGCACTCGCTTTTCGACCTCGCCGCGAGCACCTTCACGCTGCTGGCCGTGCGGACCGCACGGAAGCCGGCCGACGAGGAGCACCCATACGGCCACGGCCGCGCGGAAAACCTGGCCGCTTTCGCGGAGGGGATCCTGCTCATCGTCACGGCGGCGGTCATCACCTTCGAGGCGGTACGGAGGCTGGCCGTCGGGGGACCGCCGGTGAACCCGGCCGGCTACGCCTTCGCTTTCTTGATCGGGACGCTCGTCATCGAGACTGGACGTGCCGTCGTGCTGCGCCGCGTCGGGCGGACGGTCTCGAGCGAGGCGATGCTCGCGGATGCCACCGACCGCGGCGCCGACGTGCTCGCCAACGTCGGTGTGCTGGTCGGCCTTCTGGGAGTGCGCGCTGGGTTCCAGTGGGCCGACGCCGCCGCGGCGTTGCTCGTCGCCGTGGTCATCTTCCGCGCCGCCGGTCTGCTCGCGTGGCGTTCGGGCGACATCCTGATCGACCGCGCGGCTTCGGGGGCGGAAAAACAGCTACGGGAGGCGATCCAGGACGTCGACGGAGTCCGCGAGGTGCGATCGGTTCGAGTCCGCCGGTCGGGCCCGAACCTCATCGGCGACGCCAGCATCGCGACTCGCCGCATGCTCTCCGTCGAGGCAGCGAGCGCTCTGGCCAACGACGTGAAGGCCCGTGCCGGCTCTGTCCTGCCGGGCCTGGACCTTGCGGTGGCGGTCGAAGGCCAGGAGCGGCAGGGCGACCTCGTCGAGAGGATCCACGCAGCGGCCGCGCGCAACGGCGGCGTCCGCGACCTGCACAACGTGACCGTCGAGCGCGAGGCAGACGGATCGCTCCACCTGACGATGCACGCCAAGCTGCCAGGCGAGCAGACGCTGGCCATCGCCTCGCGCACGAGCAGCGCCCTGGAGCGCGCGATCCGCGCCGAGCTGCCGGATGTCACACGCGTCGACATCCACCTCGAGCCGATGGAGCCTGACGTGGTGCCGGGCCTGGACGTGACCGCGCGCAACGAGCAGCTCGCCACGCGCATGCGCCAGATCGCGGAGACGCATCCCGGCGTCAAGCGGTGCGTCGACGTCGAGCTGAGCAACCGGCACAACCGCATCCACGCCCATGTGGTGGCGGAGGTGGCCGGTGAGATCAGCCTGGAGCAGGCGCACCGGATCGAGAGCGAGCTCGAGGAGACCATCCGGCGCGAACTCCCCGAGGTGGACGAGGTCGTCACCCGGGTCACCGCCTGAGCTCCACCCTCCGGAAACTTGGCTTCGGCGTCACTTTGGTGCCGGAGGTCTGGGAAGCTACGCACTCGTGAAATTTCCACGCGCGAGGACCGCGGCAGCCTTCGCCGCCATCGTGCTCTCGGCTTGCCAGAACGCGCAGCCCGCGCCCCCGGTCGTCAAGACGATCCCCGTCCCCAAGCCGCCCCCGACGCTCGCCAGCGCGATCCGGACCGCGGTCGACCTGGGTCCGGCCGGCGAGGCGACGACGGTGAACCTCAGCTTCGGGCTCAAGGTCCGCCATCAGGACGAGCTGGACGCGTTGCTGGGCTCGGGGAAGATCATCTCACCCACCGACTATGCCTCCCGGTTTGGCCCGGACCCCGCTCTCGTCCAACGCGCCGTGGGTCTTCTCGAGGCGGCCGGCCTGGACGCGTCGTGGGAGGCACCGTCTAGTCTGATCGCCGCCGACGGCCCGGCGCCGGCAGCGGCCGCGCTGCTCAAGGTCGGCTTCGAGACCTACCGGCTGCCGACCGGCTCCACGTTCTACGCATCGCTCGACGAGCCCAGCCTGCCGCCGGCGCTCACGGCCGTCGCTGCGAACGTGAGCGGGCTGGACAGCTACCGCCGATCGCGAGGATTTGCCGTCCACCCGGGCGGGCTCGTGCCCACAGACGTGCTGGCCTTTTACAACCTGAAACCGCTCCGCGACTCCGGCCTCGACGGCAAAGGGCAGACGATCCTGCTGCCTGAGATCGACGACCTGCCGAGCCTGAGCGACCTCAACAAGTTCGCCTCGAAGTACGGGCTGCCGCCGTTCGACGGTGTGCTCACCGTGAAACGAGACCCGAGCTGGGGCACGCCCATGAAACCGGAGGGCGAGACGGTCCTCGACCTGGAGATCATCCACTCGGTCGCGCCGGCGGCGCAGCTTGTCGTTTACATCTCCGCCCCCGACTTCGGCCACTCCGCCCGCGCGTTCGACCAGATGGTCACCGACCACCTGGGCTCGATCATCTCCGAGAGCCTCGGCTCGTGCGAACCCGACACGCCCAGCGGCGCCCGCAACGTGTACGCCTCAATCCAGGACCGCTCCGTCGCCCTTGGCATGTCGCACTTCGTCGCCAGCGGTGACAGCGGCGCCTTCACCTGCGGGTTCGACCAGCAGCCGGCCGGGAGCTTTCCATCCACTCTGCCGAGCGTGACCGCGGTCGGAGGCACCACCGTCTTCGAGTCGAAGGAAGGCCTCTACTTCAGGGAATTTGCGTGGGGCAGCCCGATCGACCAGAGCGGGGGCGGCGGCGGAGCGAGCCAGTTCTACCCGATCCCCGACTACCAGAAGAAAGTGGCCCAAACGATCGCGAAAGGCCTGCGGCAGGTCCCGGACGTCGCGGCCAACGGCGACCCCTCGACCGGGTTTCACATCGTCTTCAAAGGACAGGAGGGCCAGGCCGGGGGCACCTCGGCGGCCACTCCGCTGTGGGCGGCCACGGTCGCGCTGATCAACCAGGACCTGAAGCAGAAGGGCCTCCGCGAGGTGGGGTGTGCCAACCCGGCCCTGTACTGGATGGGCGAGAACTCGTCCAGGCTCAACCCCAAGCCTTTCCACGACGTGACGGCCGGCAACATCCTCGGCTTCGCAGCAGGCACGGGCTGGGACTTCGCCACGGGTTGGGGCAGCATGGACGCGGCCGCGCTGGACGCGGCCTGGGTCCGCTACATCAAGTCGGGCGGCGGATGAGCGAAATGGTGCTCGACGGTCCGCCCCTCGTCACCTGCCCGCACTGCGGATCGACGATCCCCGCCGGCAAGTTTTGCGGCCACTGCGGCGCGCACCTGACCGTGGGCAGCGCGCGGAGGATGCATGCGTTTGCCGCGGTGCCAAACCAGAGGGTGGCGCATCTGTCGATCATCTCCACCCTGCTGCCGCACCTTCCTCACCGCCGCAGCGGCCCGTTTCGCGTCGCCCTGGTCGCGGGCGGCGCGCTTGTCGTGATGCTCGCGGCGATGCACCTCCTGGCCCCCGCGACGGTCGCGGCGATGTGCGTGCTGCCGGTCCTCTATCTGATGTATCTCTACGAGGTCGAGGTCTACGAGACCGAGCCGTGGCTCGTCGTCGGAGCGACCTTCGTGGTCGGCGCCCTCCTGGGCATCGCCTTCTCGAACGTCGCGGGTGCGTCCCTGGCGCAGCTCATCCTGACCGACGACCGCGAATCGGCCTTTGTCCTGGCGGGCGTCGCGATTCCGGTCATGGCCCAGGTCCTCATGCTCGCCGGTCCCCTCTTCCTCTACGTGTTCCGAGACCGGTTCCGGGAGCCGCTCGACGGCCTTGCCTTCGGCGCCGCCTCAGCGCTTGGCTTCACGCTCGCGAGCTCGCTGACCGCGTTCTGGCCGTTGCTCACCGGACCACTCGTTGCAAGCGGATCCCAGCTCGACTGGGCGGTTCGTCTCCTCCGGGCGGGGTTGCTGATCGCTCTGATCAACGCATGCACCACGGGTCTGATCACGGTCGCGGTGTGGCTGCACCGCTACGACCGGCGGCGCACCGGCCGGCCGGCGAAGACGAGCATCCTCGCCGCGCTGCTGGCCGCGTTCGGGGTCCAGGTCGTCGTGGGGGTCCTCGGATTCGTCATCGACGCCCTGCTCGTGGACGTGGTGATCATCGGCGTGATCACCGCCGCAATCCTTCTGTATGTGCGCGCCGTCATCCACGACGCACTGCTCGTCGAAGGCACGGAGCACGAGATCGGCCCCGACGCGCCATGCCCGGAGTGTCACCGCGTCGTCCCGACGATGCGCTTCTGCCCGTCCTGCGGCGCCGCGCGAGCCGCGTCCTCGAAACAGGGTCGGGGGCCGGTGGCGGTGAAGACGTGATGGCCACCACGGTCGGGCGTTTCTGCGGCCGCTGCGGAGCGCCCATCTCGCCAGGCGTCAGCTTCTGCGGCCGCTGCGGGACGCCGATCGTGGCCCAGGCGGTGGCGCCCGCTCCCGTTTACGCCTACGCGCCCGCTCGTCCCGCGAGGTACCCGGCGACCGGCCAGGCCAAGCTCGCCGGCCCGTTGATCGCGGGGGGCCTCGTCTTGATCGTCCTTGTGGTCGCGGTCGGAGTGGGCCTGCTTGCAATCGCCCAGTTTGCCGGCGGCAACCGCGGGACGTGCACCGCCAACTGCGCGCCCAAGATCGTGACGCCCCTGCCTGAGGAGGCGTCGTTCCGCAGTCCCGCCTTCAACTTCCAGGTGAACTACTCGTCGGCCTGGACGGTGCGCGACCAGAACCAGACCGGGATCACGCTCGGCACGAAGATCGGGTCGGTCCAGATCGTCGGCAGCAAGGGCGGCACGCCGCAGCAGGCGCTGCAAGCAACCGTCGCAAGTCTTCCGTCGTCGAAGTGGCAGGACGTCACCCGAGTCTCGTTCCTGACAGGCGCGCACATCGGCGACCAGAACGGGATAGGCGAGATCTACTCGGCCAGCATCGTCAACGCGTCGCAGACGGCGACCAAGGTCCGGTTCGCCGTCATCGCGGCCACCCGCGGAGGAATCACGGTCATCGTCTTCGCGGTCAACCCCGCGGACCCGAAGAACTCGCCGAACGGGATGCCCGAAAGCCAGGCCTTCGACTACCTATGCACCGAGTTCGTCTGGGGCTAATCAGACGCGCTCGAGCGTCAGGCGCGCGCCGAACCCCAGAAGCACGACGCCGGTCACCCGCTCCATCCACTGCCGCACGCGCGGCGCGGTGATCAGGTCGCGCAGCCTGGTCACGAAGAGACCGTAGACGTTCATCCAGATCCAGCCGATCACGGCGAAGACGATCCCCAGCTCGAGCAGTCGCGAGAACACTTCCTGGCCCGGGAGCACGAACTGCGGCAGGAAGGTGACGAAGAACACGCCCAGCTTCGGATTGCTGATCGCGGAGAGAAATCCCTGCCGAAACACGGCGTGTGCGGGTGGCGGGACGGGGGCAGCGGCGAGCAGGTCTGCCGGCCTCCGTAGCGACTCGATCAGCGTGCGGATCCCAAGATACGCGAGGTAGCACGCCCCGACGATCTTCAGCACGAACAGGACCTCGCCCGACGTGCGCAAGAGCGCGGACAGCCCCACCGCGGTCGCGGTCACCCACAGCACCAGCGCGAGGGCGATGCCGCTCGTCGTCAGCAGCACTCCTCGGCGTCCGTGCGCCAGCGCGTTCCTGGTCACCACGGCCATGTCCGGCCCCGGCGTCACCGACAGCAGCAGCGAGACGCCCACGAAGGCGAGCAACGCGGTGTCGATCAAGCGAGCTCCGGCAGCTCGAACGAGATCTCGTACACGCCGCCGGCGAGCCTGGCCTGGTGGATCCAGCCCATCTTGCGCAGGAGGCCAAGCATCTGCGTGTTCTCGGGCAGCACGATGAGCTGGAAGGTCCGGATGCCGTGCGTCCTCGCCACGCGCGCGAGCTCCGCGAGCAGCACGCCCCCGAGCCCGCGGCGCTGGAACTCGTCGATCACCGCGACCGCGACCTCAGCCACCTCGGTGTTCGCAGCGCGGTCGTAGCGAGCGACGCCGACGATTCTCTCCTTGCCGGCGGGCTTGTGAGTCGTGGCGACGATCGCGAAGCGGTCGTTGTAGTCGACGACGGCGAGCCGGTGGGCCAGCGCGTCGGACATTCGCTTCAGCGGGGAGAAGAAGCGGAAGTACACGGTCCGCTCGGACATGGCGGCCACCGCCTCGTGGAGCAGCGGCTCGTCCTCGGGGACGATCGGGCGCAGACGGACCTTCGTCCGATCTGTCAGCTCGACGGCTCGGGGCTCGAAACCGGTCGCGACCATCGCTCCAAAAGGTAACCTCCGCGGGTGATGGCGGCTTCCAGGCGGTGGCGCAACCTGGGCACGGCCGCCGGCGCGGCCACCGCCACGCTCTTTGCGCTCTACGACCTCTACCAGTGGGTCGCCGCCTACACCGCCGACCGGTTCCACAACGATTTCACCTTCTACGTCGCCGCGGCCAGGATCGGACTCGCGCACGGTTGGTCGTCGATCTATGACCTCACGCTGCAGCAGGTCGAACTGGACGCGATGGGCTCTGGGATCAAGATCGCCGAGCTCGCCCGCTACATCAGCCCGCCCCCGGTGGCCTGGCTTGCGCTCCCGTTTACCGCGCTTCCGTATCCGGTCGCGTACTGGACCTGGTGTGCGCTGCTGCTGGTCGCGCTTGGATTCACCTGGTGGCTGGCCGCCCCCGAGGTGGGTCGCGCGCGCGTCATCTTTATTGCGGCCGCCGTCGGATGGCTGCCGGTGGTCTACGGGCTCCAGCTCGCGCAGCCCGGACTGCTCGTGGCCTTCGGCGTGGCCGGCTCGTATGCGCTCCTCCGCGCCAACCGTCCTTTGTGGGCGGGCGTCGCGCTCGGGGCGCTGGTGCTCAAACCCCAGCTTGCATTCCTGGTGCCCGTCGCCTTGCTGGCCGCGCGACACGACCGCGCTTTCCTGGGCAGCGTGCTGGCGTTGGGCTTGCTCGCGGCGGCCTCAGCGATCGCTCTAGGCCCTGGTGGCCTCAGCGCCTACGAGGCCAGGCTCAACTTCGCGGCCGGCGTGCCCGTGAACCGCGAGCTGACCCTAGCCTACTTCCTGGGCGCGGGAGTCGTCACGCGCGCCGCCCAGGTCGCGATGGCCGTCTGGTCGCTTGCGCTTGCGTACCGCACTCGGCGCCGCGGTGTCGAGTGGCTCTACATCTGCGCGCTCGTCGGAGGCATGCTCGCGACGCCTTACGTCCACCTGGACGACCTCGCCATGCTCGGCCTGGCGGCGTGGCTGCTGCTGCGCCTCAGTGTCCCGGCGTGGTCCTGGCTCTACGTCCTCGGACTGGTGCTGGCGATCGAGGGCGAGCCGCTCTGGGGCCCGGCACCGGTCATCGCCTTCGAGCTGGGCGCCCTCGTGCTGCTATCAGTCGCGGCGCTCAAACATGACGACAGCGACTCCGAGCAGCACCGCTCCGAACGCGAGCATGATGCCCGCCTCGATCGGGATGGGCAGCACGTGCCCTCCGAGCGTCAGCCCGAGGCTGTCGACGTTCGCGGCTCCTGAGTTCGACAGCACCACGCGACGTATCGGATCGATGCCATAGGAAGCGGGATCGATCCTGGTCAGAACCGTCATCCATCCCGGCAGGTTGGTCAGCGGGAAGAGGGCGCCGGACAGGAAGAACATGGGCATCATCAGGAAGTTCATCACTACCTGGAAGCCCTGGAGCGACTTCATCATCGAGGCGAGGGCGACGCCAAAGGCAGCCAGGCCGAACGCGAGCACCGCGGCCAGCGGGATGAGCTCGATCACCGTCAGGAAGCTCAGCTTGACGCCGATCAGGGGCGCCAGAACCAGGAGGATCAGGCCCTGGATCATCGCCTGCGTCGTGCCGCCGAGCGCCTTGCCGATGGCGACCGCCCAGCGGTCGATGGGCGCCACGAGGACCTCTTTGAGGAAGCCGAACTCGCGGTCCCAGACGATCGACATGGCCCCGAAGATGGCGCTGAAGAGAATCGACATGCCGATGATGCCCGGGTACATGAACTGGATGTAGGAGATGCCCGTGCCCTGGCCGAAAGCACCGCCGAGTGATGAGCTGAGCCCCGAGCCGAAAACAACCAGGAACAGCAGTGGTTGCGCGAGCGACGCGACCAGACGCCATCGGTCGCGCCAATAGCGAAGGATGTCGCGGTACCAGATGATGTAGATCGCGCGCAGGCTCGCCGCGCGAGTGTCCACCGGCGCCGGCTGCAGATCGTTCACGACCGGCCTCGCGGCCGTCTCGACGCTCATCTCCGCCTCCCGGCCATCCAGCGGCTGGCCATCGCCCGGTTGCGGTCGCGCGCGCTGACCTCTTCCTCGCGGATCGCGCGCCCTGTCAGCTTGAGGAACACGTCGTCCAGGCTCGGTCGACGGAGCGAGACCGTGTCCACCGGAGCGGTCAGCTCGCGCACCAGGCGGGGGACGAACGCCTTGCCGTCCGCGACCTCCATGCGCAGCGTGCCGTTGTCGCGAGATGGGGTTACGCCGAGCAGCTTCGTGATCTCCGACGCCGCCTCCTCGGGCTGCGTCGAGGTGATGGTGACCACGTCGCCGCCGACCATGGCCTTCAGCTCGTCCGGCGTGCCGAGGGCGACGATCTTGCCGTGGTCGATGATCGCGATGCGGTCGCAGTACTCGGCCTCGTCCATGTAGTGCGTGGTCATGAAGATGGTCACGCCTTTCTTGGTGCGCAGCTCGTTGAGGTGGGTCCAGATGCTCTTCCTGGTCTGTGGGTCGAGGCCGAGAGTCGGCTCGTCGAGGAAGAGGATGTGCGGCTCGTGCAGCATGCCCCGGGCGATCTCCAGTCGGCGCTTCATTCCGCCCGAGTAGGTCTTCACGGTCGAGCCGGCGCGGTCGGAAAGCTGGAGCAGGGCGAGCATCTCGTCGATGCGGCGCTTTCGGTCCGGCGCGGGCACGCTGTAGACGAAGGCGTGGAACTCCAGGTTCTCGCGGCCGGTCAACTGGTCGTCGAGGGATGGGTCCTGGAAGACAAGGCCGATCCGCTGCCGCACGGCCGCGGGGTCGCGCATGACGTCGATCCCGGCCACGCGGGCCATGCCTGCGGTGGGCGTGAGCAGCGTGCACAGCATGGAGATGGTGGTCGACTTGCCGGCGCCGTTCGGCCCAAGGAAGCCGAAGATCTCCCCGGCGCGCACCTCGAGGTCGATCCCCGCGACCGCCACGAGGTCGCCGTACTTCTTGACGAGGCCATTGGCCTCGATCACGGTCTCGTCCAACTTTTCCACCTTAGAGATTCAAGTTCCTGGCGTTTTTCAGCAGCCGGCGAAGCATGCCGTTGAGCGCGCTCACCTCGCGCTCGTCGAAGCCGTCGAGCAGTCCACTCTCGACCTGCCGAAAGGCCGGGAACAGCCTCGGCAGCACGTGCCGGCTCTTGGGTCCGAGCGCGATCACGATCGAGCGGCGATCGTCGGGGCTCGTCTTGCGGAAGACGAGGCCTTTGGACTCGAGGCGGTCGATCAGACGCGTCATACCGGCGGTGTCGGTGCCGAGGCGGTCGGCCATCTGGATCGGGTTGGGCTCACGCAGCAACCTCGAGAGCATCAGGAGCGCCGCCTGCTGCGAGGTGAGGCCATGCTCGGTAAGACGGCGATCGAGCGCCGTGCGCAGTTCCCGGCCGAGGTGGAAGACGAGGGCCGAGACCTGTTCCTCCTGTCGGTTGTCAACGGCGTGAGTCACCACCTTCGTCGCAGGATAGCTGTCTAGACAGTAATTGTCAAGACAGCGTTACTGGCCGTGGCGGCCCTTGCCCTCGGCGAAGCGCTTCGCCCCCTCTTTGGCCTCGCCCGTGGCAATCACCTGCGCTCCTCCAATGTGTTCGGCGCGCGCCGCATCGTCCAGCCTCAGCGACCACTGATTGAGGGCGCTCCGGCGATCGGCCCGCATGCCGCCGGCCGGGAACTGCCCGATCTCGCGCGCGAGCTCGCGCGCCGCGGCGAGCGCTTGCCCGGGTTCAACCATCCGCTCGACCAGCCCGATGCGCAGGGCTTCGTCGGCCTTGACGGGCCGGCCTGTGAGGATGAGGTCGAGGGCGCGTCCCTGGCCGATCATCCGCGGCAGCCGCACCGACCCCAGGTCGATGAGAGGCACGCCGAAACGGCGATTGAATACGCCCAGCACGGCATCGCTCGCGGCGACGCGAAGGTCACACCAGAGGGCTAGCTCCAGGCCACCCGCCACCGCGTAGCCTTCGATGGCCGCGATCACCGGCTTGCTCAGGGCCATCCTGGTCGGGCCCATCGGTCCAGGCCCGACTTCCTCGCTCAGGTATTCGGCCCCCGCCGCCATCGCCTTCAGGTCGAAGCCCGCGCAGAAGGTGCCCTGGGAGCCCGTGAGCACCGCGGCCAGAAGCGCGCTGTCGGCGTCGAACCGGGCGAACGCGTCCCGCAGCGCCGCCGCCGTTGCGGGGTCGATCGCGTTCCGAACCTCGGGACGGTCGATGGTGACGGTGAGTACCGCCCCATCGACCTCGTATCCGACTGTCCTAGATCGGGCCCCGCTCGTGGTCGTCTTCCATGAACGGGTATCGATGGTCCGTCGGGGGCGCGTACGTCTCCTTGATCACACGTGGGCTCACCCACCGGATCAGGTTCAGGAACGAGCCGGCCTTGTCGTTGGTCCCCGACGCACGCGCGCCGCCAAAAGGCTGCAGGCCGACGACGGCACCGGTGGGTTTGTCGTTGATGTAGAAGTTGCCGGCCGCGTTGACGAGCTTCTCCGAGGCGGTGTGGATCGCCTGCCGGTCGCGGGCGAACACGGCCCCGGTCAGGCCGTAGGGGCTCGTCCGGTCGCAGAGGTCGATCGTCTCGTCGAACTTGCCGTCCGCGTACGGGTAGACCGTCAGGATCGGCCCGAACAGTTCCTCACGCAAAAGCTTGAAGTCGGGGTCGGTCGTCTCGATCACGGTGGGCCGGATGAACCAGCCGACCTTGTCGTCGCCCTTGCCGCCCGCGATGACCTTTGCGGTCTCGGCCTTCTTCGCGTACTCGATCGCATTCATGTGGTTCGTGTATGCGCGCTGGTCGATGACCGCGCCCATGAAGTTGCGGAAATCCGCGACGTCCCCCTGCGGGATCGCGTCGACCAGGTCGACCAGCTCCGACTTCATCGCCTTCCACATGGACTGCGGGATGTAGGCCCGCGAGGCCGCCGAGCACTTCTGGCCCTGGTACTCGAACGCGCCGCGCACGAGTGCGGTCCGCAATGCGTCGGCGTCGGCGGAGGCGTGGGCAAGCACGAAGTCCTTGCCACCCGTCTCGCCGACCAGGCGTGGATACGTGCGATAGCGGCCGATGTTCTGGCCGACCTCGCGCCACATCCCCTGGAAGACCTCGGTCGATCCCGTGAAGTGGATCCCGGCCAGCTCCGGGTGGTTCAGGACCTTGTCTGAGATCTCCGAGGCGCTGCCGCTGACCATGTTGATCACGCCGGGCGGCATGCCGGCCTCGAGCAGCAGCTCCATGATGAAGTGGCTCACGAGCAGTGTCTGGGTCGCGGGCTTGAAGATGACGGTGTTGCCCATGAGCATCGGCGCCGTCGGAAGGTTGCCGGCGATGGAAGTGAAGTTGAACGGGCTGACCGCGAAGATGAATCCCTCCAGCGGCCGGTACTCGAGACGGTTCCACGCGGTGCCATCGTTCAAGGGCTGGTTGCGGAGCAACTGGTCGCCGAAGTAGGCGTTGTAGCGCCAGAAGTCGATCGTCTCGCACGCGGCGTCGATCTCGGCCTGGTGAACTGTCTTCGACTGGCCGAGCATCGTGGCCGCGTTGATGGTGTCGCGCCACGGGCCGGCGAGCAAGGACGCCGCACGCAAAAGGACCGCTGCACGCTCGTGATATGAGGTGGCCGCCCACGTCTTGCGCGCGGCGAGCGCGGCCTTGATCGCGTCGTCGATGTCCCTGGCGCCACCGACCGCGTACTCCGCGATGGCCAGCTCGTGGCGGTGGGGCGACCTTATGTCAGCTCGTGACGCCCCCCAGCGTCGCTCGCCGCCGATCTGCATCGGGACTTCCGTTTTCGCGTCGGTGAGCTCGGCCAGGCGAGCCTTCAGGCTCTTGCGATGGGGGCCGCCTGGCGCGTAGGAACGAACCGGCTCGTTGGTCGGCTGCGGGACCTGGAAATGTCCGTCGGCGGTCATCTGCTTCCTCCGCTCAGGATCCCCACGAATTCAGAGGCTTGGCCGTGAATTCGCAGGGTCCCGTGTTCTATATGCTTTTGTCGCCTGCCTCGATCATGCCACGTAACCAGAGGCCGTATCGAAGCAGATGGCTGTCGGTCAGCTCAGCGTAGGATCCTCCGCGATCACCGATCGCGTCCGCAGGACGGTCGCCCTTCTCCGCCGCCGGGGTTACGCCCTCAGCCCATCCCGCCTTGCCGAGATGTGCATCGGCGGGGCCGTCTCCGAGGCGGAGGTCCGCTGGGCCGCCGTCGCGACGCACGACCTGGTCATCGCGGAGGGCCTGGTGGTCGACAGCGAGGTTGCGCCCGCCGCGAGCGCGATCCGCGCCCGCGCCGACGCCCACGGTACGGAATCGGAGCCGTATCTGCGGGAGGCGCTGGGCTTCGTGCGCAGGCTCCTCGCGGTCGCGCCCTTTATCCGGAGCGTATCGATCGCGGGCTCGCTGGCCAGCGGAGGCTTCCGCCAGTCAGACGACGTCGACCTGAACCTGATCGTCGACGACGGCCACCGCCACATCGCGTACGTGGTGGTGAACGTTCTCGGCCTGCTGCACGCACTGCGCCACCGCCGCAAGCCGGTGGACGACCTGACCCGGCGGCCGCTGGCGCCGCGCCTGATGACGGCGAACCTCATCCTCGAGCGATCGCAGTGCCGGCCGCTGGTGCGCCAGGACGAGGACATGGCGTTCGAATTGCTCGTCGCCGAGCCGGTGTTCGGGCAGGCGGAGGTCCGTGAGATCCTCGAGGCGAACCGCACCCTGGTCGAGCACTTCCCGCAGCTCGCCGAACGACCCAGCCCGCTCCTGATCGAGGCGCCCCGGCGTTTGCCTCGAGCGCTCTACCCCACCTTCCTCGACCGGCCCGCCCGCTTGCTCGGCGAGGCGGCATGGCGCTACATGCAGTGGACGCGGCGGGGCCGGCGGGCCGCGCTCGCGCGCGTGGCTTACGTGCGCTCGACGATGCGTCCCTACACATTGTTCGACAGCTCGTGATCGAGCTCATCCCGATTGCGCTCCTGGCGGCGACGAGCATGTTGCTCTTCGGCTTTGGACTGAACCTGCTCTACCTCACCGCATGCTCGATCCGACTGCGCCGGCCCCTCGCGCGCCGAATCGCGGGCGGCGACGAGCCCCGCGTTTGCGTGCAGATCCCGATCTACAACGAGCGCTACGTCGCGGAACGGGTCGTCGACGCCGTGTGTGCGATCGACTGGCCGCGGGATCGATTTCAGGTGCAGATCCTCGATGACTCGGACGACGAGACGGTCGACATCCTCGAAGCCCGCATTGAGCACTGGCGCCGGAATGGAGTGGAGGTGACGCATGTCCGTAGAGGAACTCGCTCCGGGTTCAAAGCCGGGGCCCTGGCGTACGGCCTCGAGCAGACGCAGGCCGAGCTCATCGCGATCTTCGACGCCGACTTCGTGCCTCCGCCGGATTTCTTGCGTCGCTCGATCGCCTCGTTCGACGACCCGTCGGTGGCCTTCGTGCAGGCGCGGTGGGGCCACCTCGACGAGGGCTACTCATGGTTCACTCGCCTGCAGGCTCTGTTCATCGACTTTCACTTCCTCGTCGAGCAGGCGGTTCGGTCGTCCCGCGGGTACTTCGCCAACTTCACAGGCTCGGCCGGAGTGTGGCGGCGCGAGGCGATCCGGGACTCAGGTGGCTGGACGTCCGCGACCCTGACCGAAGATCTCGACCTGAGCTATCGCGCTCAGCTGCGGGGCTGGAGATCGGTCTATCTCGAAGAACTGGTCGTGCCCGAGGAGCTGCCCGTCTCCATCGATGCCTACCGCAACCAGCAATCCAGGTGGGCGACCGGCAGCTTTCAGTGTGCGTTCCACCTGCTCAGCCCCGTGTGGCGAAGCCGAAACCGAATCGCCGTCAAGCTGCAGGCGACCATCCACCTCCTGGCTTACGGCGTCGGTCCTTTGATGCTGGTCCAGCTGGCGTGCTATCCCGCATTGCTGGTCACGGTAGGCCGGCACAACATCCCCTGGCAGCTCAGCTTCGCGCTGATGCTGGGCGTCGCCGTGGCCGCTTCACCCTGGATCGGATTCATGGTCGCGCAGACGCGGCGAGGCCGATCGTGGCGCTCGGGGCTCCCCGCGATTCTCTGCCAGGTGGTGGGTGCGGGCATGTCGCTCAACGCCGTCCTCGCCCTCGTCGCAGCGCTGCGGCCCGGGGGCACTTTTGTACGGACCCCCAAGCACAGGATCGTCCAGCCTGGCCAGGAATGGCGGGACCAGGCTTACGTGATCGTCGGCGATCCGCGCGCGCTGCTGGAGGCCTTTTGCGGAATCGGCACGCTGGCGATCGTTCCCCTTGCCATCCAGCAAGAACAGGCTCTCCTGGCGGTGTACGCCGGCCTCTTCGCCGTTGGCTTCCTGGTGGTTGCGCTGTTGAGCCTGGTCGACTTCCTCGAGGTCCTGGCGGTGCGGAGACTGGGTCATCGAACGCTCTCGGCCTTGCGGCGCGCCGGCCCGTGGGCCGCTGTGATGTCGCTCGCGGCCGTTGCGTTGCTCGTCGCCTCGCGATTGCCGGAGCCGTTCGAAGACGGATACGGACACTGGCTGATCGCCGCCAACCTTGCCTCGACCGGGAGCCTCCACGACCCTCTGTTCGGCATGGAAGACACATGGTTGCCGGGATACGAGGTCCTTGCGGGAGCCGCCCTGCACGTCTTCGGGATCTGGCAGATGGGCGTGCTCAAGGCGCTGAGCGCGCTCTTCGGGATCGCCATCGCCGGATTTGTTTACGCCCTGGCGCCGAACGCACGCCAGGCGCGCATCGCGGTGGCCTTGCTCGTGCTCAATCCGGTGTTCCTGTTCACCTCCGGCGACGCCGTCGTGGAGCCTCTCCTCACCGCGCTGCTGATGGCCGCGGCGCTCGCCGCAGTGCGCGACCGGATGAAGCTGGCGGCCCTGCTTGCTGCGCTCGCATGCGCCACCTCAACCAAGGCCTGGATCTGGGTCGGGGCCGCCGTTGCTTTTGCAGCCCTCGCAGCCTTGAGGTCGCGACGCGCGAGAAACGGGCGAGATCTGGCCTGGGCCGTGCCTGCGATTGGGGTGCTTGCCTTTCTCCAGCTTGGCTTCGCTCCGGCCAGTCACTCCCTGGCCAGAGGCGCCGCGGAGGTGGTGTCGGCCTCAGCGCGTGGCAGCCTTCCCACCGAGGGTCTCGCCCGCGTCGCCGAGCTGATCGCCACTTACGGGTTGGCCGCGATTCCGCTCGTCGCGTTCGGCGCGATCGGCGTGGTGCTCGCCTTGAGGCGGCCAACCGTCGCCGTATGGCGGTTCCTGTACGTGCCATCGCTCCTGTACCTGGCCGCCGTGCTCGGCCTGATCGCGGTGGGAGCCTACAGCGGGAGTCACCGCTACCTCTATCCGGCGCTGCCCGCGATGGCGCTGCTCGCCGCCGCGGGGCTGGACAGATACGCCGTCCCGGTGCGGTTCGCCACGCTCACCGCGACGGCGATGCTTGCAGTGGCGTTCGTGCCGATCTTTGGCGGTTTCGCCGCTCAAAACGTAGGCCTGGCGGCGGCCGGTCGCGCGACTGCATGCTCAACCGGGTCGGTGCTCACCGACTCACCCGTGGCCGCGTACTACAGCGGGAAGTCGCCCTCCCAGATCACAGGCTCGCGGGCGCTGCCGTTGGGCCGGACGCAGGCAATCGAATGGATGCGCGCGCACGGCGTCACCACCCTCGTGCTCGAAGACATCAGCTATTACCGCGCGACGGCCGTGTTTCCCGAGCTGGTGCAGGGAAGGCCAACGTCTCCGTTCGCGCCCATGGGCGCACCGGGCCGCTACCAGGTGAGCGGCGGCAAGACGGTCTACGCCTACGCGTTTGGCAACGGGTGCCTGGTGCAGACAATCAATCCGCGCGTCGAGGCTCAGCTCTGGCCCGCTCCTGCGCAGGGCAAGACCGCACCCCTGGCCAAAGGCCTGGCCCTGCGCGGCGACGGAGGCCTGGTGACAGGCGAGGGCATGGGCTTTGGCGTGCCCATCGTCCATTACCCGGATGGCTGGACCTACCCACGAACCTTCAGCGACGCCGACCTCTCCACCTCGACGCGCACCGTGTGGAGACGGACATTCGAGCTCGACGAGATCGGCGGCGACGCCGCGCATCGCTACCAGTTCGTGCCCATCGCCTCGCGCGGCACAGTCGAGGTGACGTACACGTTCGACGACGCCGGCGTCTCGATCAGCGTCACGCCGCGGTGGCTTGCGCCTGGCTACACGGAGGTCGGCATCCTGAACGAGCAATCCGCGGCCTTCGACGATCTCGCGGCCGAGCGACAGCCGACGCTGACTGGCGACGCCCTCGGCAGCTGGATCCAGGTGTCGGGGACGTGGGCGCGCCTTCGGTCGGGATCCTCCGGCATCGAGTGGTCTCTGCCGGCCGTCAGCGGCGCCGCCCTGTATGCAGGTCGGGAGCATGGCGCGCCCGACTTCGACTGGGCGGGCCTCGACTACATGTTCCCTGCCTCGTTCACGGGCACGAGCTACCACATCGATATCGCGGAGGCGCGGTGATGGAACGCGCGGATGTCGTCCTGGTCTACCCGCAGCGCGCCCCTGCACAGGGCCGCCACTGGATCATGCCGTCGCTCGGCCTGATGTACCTCAGCGCGTCCTTGCGCCAGGCGGGATACTCGGTGAGGCACATCGACCACACCTTCCTCGAACGATGGGAAGTGCTCGAGGAGATCGATCGCCTGCGGCCGTCGGTGATCGGCATCTACTGCATGATCACGATGCAGGACGAGGCGCTGTCGCTCGCCGAGCAGGTCCGGGGGAAGGCCCTCACGGTCGTCGGCGGCCCCTACCCGTCGGGCGAGCCGGAGACGTTCGTCGACAAGTTCGACCTCGTCGCCGTGGGCGAGGGCGAGGAGACGATCGTCTCGATCATGGAGCACCTCGGCGACCGGTGCTTCGAGGAGATCCCCGGCACCGTGTTCAAGCGCGACGGCCAGATCGTCCGCAGCACGGCGCGGCACCGGAGCAAGGACATCTCGCATCTCCCTCTCCCTTACCGCGGCGACATTCCCAACGAGCAGTACATCGCCTACTGGCGCAAGCACTGGAAGGATGCGACGACGCCGCTGATGTCGACCCGAGGCTGTCCTTTCCGCTGCGACTTCTGTCACAAGTCGGTCTTCGGCGACCTGTTCAGCGCCAGGCCGGTGGAGAGCGTGGTCGCCGAGATGCGCGAGATCGCCGAGCTCGGGTACGACCACGTCTGGATGTCGGACGACCTTTTCACGCTCAACTACAGGCGCACGTACGAGCTGGCCAGGGCGATCGAGGATGCGCGCTTGCCCCTGACCTGGGAGTGCCTGAGCCGCGTGACCCACGTCGACAGGGCGCTTTTCGAGCAGATGCATCGCGCCGGATGCAAGCGGATCTTCTTCGGTATCGAGTCCGGCGACGAACGCGTGTTGAAGGAGATGAAGAAAGGCATCACGCCCGACCAGGCGCGCGCCGCGGTCGAGGCCTGCGTCGGCGCCGGAATCAAGGCCGCGGGCTTCTTCATGGTCGGCTACATCGGCGAGACGACCGACTCGCTCATCCGCAGCATCAACTTCTCCAGCAGCCTGCCCCTCGACTACGTCAGCTACACGATCGCGTACCCGCTGCCAGGGACTGGCTTCTACGACCGGGTGCGCGAGCGCCGCCTACGCGGAGAGTGGCACAAGGTGCGCCACAACCGACTTCTCTTCAATACGGACTTTTCCGAGCACAAGCTCCGCGCCGCCATCCTCAAGGGCGCGATCCAGCACCGCCTGAACCGGATGCACATGCGACCGGCTGCGCGCGCCTTCCAGCTCGTGACGGACCCTGTGCTGCGGGTCATGAAGTAACTACGATCCGCAGCGTGTCGGAGATCTGGCCGAGCGTCTTTCGGATCGTGGCCGGACTCTTCTGGCTCTATTACGCCAGCCAGAAGTGGCAGGGCGTCGGCTGGATGAAACCGTTGATCGAGACGACGGCGCGCGTCAATCCCATCCCCGGGCTGCACGAGTTCCTGTTGGCGGTCGTGGTGCCGAACTGGTTCCCCTTTGCGCTTGCCCAGGCCGCAGGTGAGACCGTGGCCGCGATCGCGCTCATCCTCGGACTCGCGACCCGGTGGGCCGGCGTGCTAGGCGTCCTCCTGGCGGCGAACCTCGCCCTGACCGTCGCGTTCGCCACCAACGATGTCGGGTTTCGTTGGCTGTACTACCTCGCGCTGCTCGTCAATGCGCAGGTGATCGTCGCCGGCGCAGGCCCGTTCGCGCTCGCGCGCTTCGGGTGGGTGCCCGCCTGGCTTCGCTAGGAGCGGATAACCTTTAGCCGCTGTGGGTGTCGACGCCGAGGGATACGGCTTTCCTGAGCATCAAAGGACGCTTGCGCGCCTGATCGACGATATCCGCGTGCTCTCGCCGGCGGGTGTCGAGCGCGCGGCACAGGGATGGGATCGGCACGCGCGCCTGCGGGGGCTGGAGACGATCCACGCGGCCGAGAAAGCGGCCGTGCAGGCAATCGAGAAGGCCGACCGGGGCCCAGCCTGGGACGAGATCCGCCGCAACCTGTTCGGGATGACGGAGTCCGGCGGCGCGCTGGTCAGCTGGAAGGCCGAGCACGGCGAGATCGGGCACAAGGCCGAGGACGCGGCGTTCATGGCTGCGCTCGGCCTGGTCGCGGGCAACCTCATCAGCAAAGAGCAGGCGAACACGCTCGTGCGCCCGCTTTCGGAGGCCCTGCCCTGGTTGCTCCCGGAGGAGAACCAGCCGGTCGCTTAGCCGGTGGGGACGAGCTCGGCCAGCTGGGCGTCTTTTAGCGCCGAAGGGTCCGCACGCCGCCGGCTCTCGATCAGCTTGCCTCCCGCCTCGTTGGTCTTGGAGTCGTTCATCGAGAGCACTCCCTCGACGATCCCGTCGCGCAGGTAGAAGACCGTGAAGGAGCGGCCGTGGCGGTCGCCGCGCCAGACCGCCTCGTCCTCGCCTGAGGCCTGGCCGCGGTACTCGAGGTTGACGTCGTACTGGTCGGACCAGAAGTACGGGAGCTTCGTGTACGGGGTCGGCCCGCCCGCGATCGACGCCGCGATGCCGCGGCCGTGTCCCTTTGCCACCTCCCAGTGCTCGACGCGGACGGCGCGGCCCAGCACGGGATGGTCGTGCAGCGCAACGTCGCCGCCGACGTAGACGTCGTCCACCGCACGCAGAGACCCGTCGACGCGGACCCCACCACCGTCGATCCGCAGGCCGAGCGTCTTCGGCAGCTCGAGGTTGGGCTCGATGCCGACCGCGACCAGGACCAGGTCGACTTCGTGACGAGAGCCGTCCGAAAGCGTGACTCCGGTCAGGCGATCGCCGGCGGAGTGCCACTGCTCCACCGTCGTCGCGGTGCGCACATCGACTCCCTGGTCGCGATGGATCTCGGCGTAGATCTCGCCGACGTCGCGACCCAGCGCGCGCTGCAACGGCACTGGCAAGGCCTCGACGATGAGCACGTCCTTGCCCAGCTTGCGCGCAGACGCCGCGACCTCGGCGCCGATGAACCCCGCGCCAATCAAGAGGAGCCGTCTCGCCTTCTCCAGTGACTCGCGGATCGCCTCGCTGTCGGCCAGCGAACGGAGGGTCAGGACGTTGGCGGCTTCGGGGATGTTGGGCAGCCGTCTCGGCGTTCCGCCGAGGCCTAGCACCAGGATGTCGAACGGAACGTCAGGACCACCGTCGACGGTAAGCCTGCGCTCGCTGAGCGACCCGCCCGTCACCCGCTGCTCGAGCCGGAGGTCGATGCGCTCCTTCGCGTAGTCCGCC
The DNA here is from genome assembly GCA_036395015.1 of Candidatus Dormiibacterota bacterium. Classification (GTDB taxonomy): domain Bacteria; phylum Chloroflexota; class Dormibacteria; order Dormibacterales; family Dormibacteraceae; genus 40CM-4-65-16. Next base: position 80,314 of record DASWDZ010000106.1, read on the forward strand.
TCGTCGTGCAGGAAGACCTTCGGCCTTTCGATCTCGCCCCGCAGGAACTCCTTGGATAGATACGGGCGGTCGTACGGCCGGTCGCGGTCCGCGCTGAGGATCACGATGTCGCCGTCGAAGCCGCGTTTGCGCAGGGTGAATGCGGTGTAGTCGCCGGTGCCCCCGCCACCGACGATGACCACTCGACGGGTCGCCATCAATCCTCAGTCGATACGCGCGGGTTGTACAGCCAGCTGTGGGTGTCGGGCGCCGCACCGCGCTGAATGTCGACCAGGGCCTGGCGCAGCCGCATGCTCACCTCGCCGGGCGCACCGTCGCCAACGGACCACGATCCCCGGGCTGACTTCACGGCGCCGACGGGTGTGACCACCGCCGCGGTGCCACACGCGAAAACCTCCGTGAGCGACCCGTCTTCGCAACCCTGGCGCCACTCCTCGACGCTGATCCTTCCCTCCTCGGTCGTGTAACCGAGGTCCCGACCAATCGTCAGCAGAGAGTCGCGCGTCACGCCCGGGAGCAGCGTCCCGGTGAGCGCAGGCGTCATCACGCGCGCCTTGCTCCCGCGACCGAACACAAAGCAGAGGTTCATGCCGCCCATCTCCTCGACCCAGCGGTGCTCCCGCGAGTCGAGCCAGACGACCTGGTCGCAGCCGTGCTCGGCAGCCTGCGCCTGCGCAAGCAAACCGCCGGCGTAGTTGCCGCCTGTCTTGGCCTCGCCCGTCCCGCCGGGAGCGGCGCGGCTGAAGTCCTCGGAGAGCCAGACGGTGACCGGCTTGACGCCATGCGCAAAATACGGTCCCGACGGCGAGGCGATCAGGAGGAAGGTGACCTCGGGCGATGGGTGCACGAGCAGAGTCACCTCGCTCGCGAACATCATCGGCCGGAGGTAGAGGCTGTGGTCGGGCGCGGATGGAACCCATTCGTGGTCGGCCAGGAGCAAGAGGTCGATCGCCTCCAGGAACGCCTCCTCGGGCAGCTCCGGCAGGGCCAGCCGGCGGGCCGAGTTGCGAAAGCGGACGGCGTGCCTGTCGGCGCGAAACGCGGCGACCCCGCCGTCGGCCTGGCGGAACGCCTTGAGGCCCTCGAAGACCGCCTGGGCGTAGTGGAGGACCGAGGTGCCGGGGTCGAGCACTAGGTTGGAGTAAGGCACCAGGCCGGCGTCGTGCCAGCCTCGCTCAGGCGACCAGTGGGCGCCGACCATGTGCTCGGTGAAGACCCGCCCGAACCCGGGGTTGGCGAGAAGACGCTCCCGCTCGGCGGCAGGCTTCCGGGTGGGCGTGGGGTGGTACTCGAACCGCAGGGTGGATGTGCTGGCCATCGCGGCTAGCCTAATCCCCTTCTTCTCCTCCATTTGAAGCGTTTGGATCCAAAGCCGCCGAATCCCGACAGCTGAAACGCCTCGTTGGATCCGAAGACGCCGAATGGGCCGGGGCGTCGCCCGGCAAGGTCCCCATACGACACGAAGAGGCCGAGTCTTGCGACTCGGCCTCGCGAGAGGAAGGAAGGGGTTCTGTCTAGAGCTGAGGGCTGGTGGCGACCGGGACGGTCACCGCCACCGGCTCGACCGCGGGGATCGCCTCTGCGGAGAGCTCAATCCCGACGGCTTTGACCGTCAGGAACGCCCCCCGCCCTCTGTCCAACCGGCCCCGCCTGAGGGGCGGCCGGCTCGCGACCACCGGGTCGAGCAGGTGCCGAAGCCGAAGCTCGAGAATCCTGTCGAAATCGTTCATCTGTAGCAGAAACGCCTCCCACAGAAGGAGTACCCGCTGCTCCTACATTTTTTCGCGGCGACCCGCAACCCGGGCCGCGGAAGGCCCCGAGGACCAGCCTACGCCGCGCGCGTGGTGGGGTGAACAGGCGGCCCAGCATCCTGCTCAAATTGGCCCCCGTCGGGGATGCCGACAAGCGCCGCCTGGTGGTCGAGGTTGTGGGCCAGCTTGACAAGCCTCAGGCGGGTCGGTCCGGGGCCTAACGCCCGGGCGGCGAACACGACAAAGGGCTTGACCAGGATGTGACTCGCCGAGCCGTTGACAAGTCCCAACGTCCGGCGTGAAAGCATCGTGATTAGAGAACGCCGCGCCGTCATCGAGTACCGCCGAAGCCGGCTACCGTCGAGAACTTCCAGTGACATCGACCCACACCCCACCCTTCCTAATCCATCAGAGAGTCCGACTGAAGCAACCAGTGCATGGACTCCCTCGCCATATGAACGCGCGGGCGCTGGCCCGTACTCGTGGGTACAACCGAAGATATTCCGCCTGCCCCGGAGGTACAGAAGTAAACTGCTGTCAGGCGCATGGGGAGCCGGGGGGAAGCGATCTGAAGGCCGTGGGTGTGAACGCCGGCCGCCTCGACCCTCTGGAGGCGATCGAGTCGGCGTCCGCCGAGCTGGCCAGGCGCGGGACCGTACCTGAGGTCGCTGAGACGGCGCTCGCGCTGGCGGTCGACCTGACGAAATCGCCGGTCGCATTTCTCGCCGTCTTCGATGACGAAGGCCACGAGAAGCGAGTGTTCTCCCTGGCCCAGGACCCGGCCCACGCCCCGCCGCAGGAAGAGCTCGAGAGGATCTTTGCCACCGCTTCCTTGATCGAAGGCCCGATGTCCAATACCCCCTGGACCTCGATGACCGACACGATCGCTCCCACCACCCGTTCGACCTGCCTGCAGCCCCTGGAGGCCCAGGGCCGCTCGGTCGGCATGATCGGCGTCGCCAGGCCGACCGGTTACACCGTCGTGCAGCAGCGGACGTTTGCCATCCTCGCCGGCCAGGTCGCCGCCGCGATCGCGATCGCGCAGCTCGGCGACCGCCGCAAGGAGATGGTCGATACGCTGGTCAACCTCCGCGCCGACCTCGACCGCAGCGAGCGGCAGCGGCTGATCAACCAGGAGCGCGCGACGGCTACCGAACGGGTCGAGCACGCGCACGAGGCCGCCGTGGACGCGCTCTTGGCGGTCTCCCGGCACGCGCGCAGTGGGCACGGGCTGGCCGACTTCTACCGGAGGCTGACTCGCAGCATCGCCGAGCTCGTGGCGGCGGACAAAGTCCTGTTCTGGAAGCTCGACGAGCAAGGCGTGCTCGCCCCGATTCGCGGCGGGTACGGAGTTGACAACGACTTTCTTCACCGCCTGCGTCCGGCTCCATGCGCGCCCGACCGGGACGACGTCGACAGCCGGATCGTGTTTCACGACCTGATGTTCAGGGCGGCGCGCTCCGATGCTTCGGGCGACTTCCTGCACGTGCTCGACTCGCTCCACGTCAGCAATGCGATCGCTGTGCCCTGGCGAGCCGGCGACGTACGGCTTGGACTCGTCGCCGCATACGACTCGCGCCGTGCGGAGGGTTTCTCGCGCGAGGACGCCTGGGTGCTTCAAAAGGCGGGGCTGGCGGCAGGCCTCGTCTGGCAGCTGAGGTACGCCGAGAGCGACCTCAGGCGGACGGCGGAGCGCCTCGAGAAGGTGGACGCCGCGCGCCAGATGCTGCTGACCAACGTATCCACCGCCGTGGAGAAGGCCCGCAAAAGGTTCGCGGGCGACCTGCACGACGACGCGCTGCAGAAGCTCACGGCGGCAGAGCTCCAGCTGCAGCGCCTGCACGAGCCGAATGGCGACTCGAGCGCGCTGCTGAACGAGGCGCAGCTGCTGCTGGCGCAGACAGAGGAGGCGCTTCGAAGGCTGCTTTTCGAGGTCCGACCGCTGGCGCTCGAGGTCCCAGGCAGGTTCCGGGAGACGATCCGCGAGCGGATCCGAATGCTTCGCTCCCTGACCGGCGCCGAGGTCGAGACGCAGCTCGACCTGCCCGACGACCTCTCCTACGAGCACCGCTCGATGCTGTTTCGCCAGCTGACGGAGGCCATCGCCAACATTGAGAAACACGCCGCCGCGACTCGCGTCTCAGTTCGCCTGGAGCAGAAAGAAGGCGGCATCCACGGAGTCGTGGAGGACAACGGACGCGGCTTTGTCGTCGCGGAGAAGGACCGCCTCCCGGGCCACCTTGGACTGTTGGCGCTCACCGAGCGCGCGATGCTCGCGGGCGGCTGGAACAAGATCATCAGCGAGCCAGGCCTCGGCACGACCGTCGAATTCTGGCTGCCCTTGGGGGAATCTACGGTATAAAGAGCCGGCCGTGAAGAGCCAGGCGACAAGGGTGCTCATCGTCGAAGACCACCAGGTGGTCGCCGAGGGGCTGGCCGCGCTCATCAACGATCAGAAGGACATGACCGTCGTCGGCCACGCAGGCTCGGTCGCCGACTCGGTGGCCCGCACGGCGGAGCTGAATCCGGACCTGGTCCTCGTCGACTTCCGGCTCACCGACGGCACGGGCGCCGACGCAGCGGCTGCGATCCGTCAGATCCGGCCCGACGCCAAGCTCATCTTCCTCACCAGAGAAGACAGCGACGCGACGCGCTTCGCGGCCCTCGAGGCCGGCGCGAGCGCGTTCATCCACAAGTCACGCGCCGCCCAGGACGTGGTGGACGCGATACGCACGGTCGCCGGCGGTGGGACGCTCTTCACACCGCGAACCATCGCGCAGCTCTTGAACACCCGGCGCGAGGTCGAGGCGCAGCTGGAAAGGCTGACCATGCGGGAGAAGGAAGTCCTGCGGCTGATGGCCGAGGGCACATCGAGTCGGGAAATCGCAGGTAAGCTCGGCATCAGCTACACCACGGTGCGCACCCACATCCGCAGCCTCGGCAGCAAGCTCGGCGTGCATTCGAAGCTCGAGGCGATCGTGAAAGCGCGCGAGCTCGCCCTGGTCGAGTAACTGACTCCTCCCCATTCATGGGGAGGTGGCGCCGAAGGCGCCGGCGGGGCAACTTCTCGCGACAGCCCCATCCCCCGGCTAAGCCGGGTACTTCCCCATAAATGGGGAAGAGTTATCTGACTCCTCCCCATTCATGGGGAGGTGGCGCCGAAGGCGCCGGAGGGGCAACTTCTCGCGACAGCCCCATCCCCCGGCTACGCCGGGTACTTCCCCATAAATGGGGAAGAGCTAACCGCCGGAGGGGCAACTTCTCACGACAGCCCCATCCCCCGGCTACGCCGGGTACTTCCCCATGAATGGGGAAGAGTTATCGTCCCTAGGCTCCGCTGACTCTACGGCGGCCGGCTCCCCTGCCCAGGATCCGGATCGGGGACGGCTGGTCCTCTTGCGGCAACCGGCGCACCATCCTGCGACGCTTCTTGTCCTCGTAGAGGTCGCGGTCGGCGGCCTTGTACACGTCCTCCCAGTCCTGGCTCGACCGCCAGGCCGCGATGCCCACGCTGACCTCGACGTGCTCCGGCGCACGCAAGCCAAGCACTGCGTGATCGACCGCGCGACGAAGCCGCATCGCCACGTCGCGTGCGCGGTCGAGATCTGTCTCCGGCATGGCGACCGCGAACTCGTCCCCGCCGACGCGCGCGCACACGTCGGAGGCCCGAACGACGCGCAGGAGCTGCTGTGCGACCAATTTCAGCGCTCCGTCACCCGCGCTGTGGCCGAGGCGGTCGTTGATGCGCTTGAGGTTGTCGAGGTCGATCATCATCAAAGCGAGGCGCCGGTTGTGGCGCTCCGCGAGCGCGACCTCGCGCTCCATCACCCTCTCGAACTCGCGTCGGTTCGCGAGACCGGTGAGATGGTCGGTGCGCGCCTCATTCGCGAACTGGCGCGCGCGGTCGATCGCGATCGCAACCTGGTCCGCCACCGCGGCCATGAACAGCAGGTCCGAGGCGCTGAATACACGGTCGACGATCGTGCCGACCGTCATCATGCCCACGGTCCGTCCCTTGACTCGCAACTGCCCGCGCAGCCCGTTCCACTCCTGGCCGGAGATCCGGTCGACCTGTGACTCCGACCGGCCGAGGGCCGACGCAACTGCTTTCACGTGCGGGCCCGCCTGGCGCGCGAAATCGTCCACCTGATCCTCGTCGAGTCCAACGGTGTGCGCAAGCTTGTACGAGGAGCGCTCGCGCAACCAGATCGCGCCCGTGCTCAGCCGTAGCGCCGCCAGCGCCTCGACGAGAGCGACTTCGGCAGTCTCGTGGAGGTCGAGCGACCGGCTCATCGCGGTGACGATGGCGGCGAGGCCGTACATCTCGCTCTCGCGCGCGCGGTGCTCCTCACCGACGTGGTCGAGGTAGCCACGCGCGATCGCGGTGGTGAGCCGCTCGGTCACGTCCTCCAGCCGGCTCTGCGCGAGGGAGATGATCTCGTCGTAGTGCGGCTGGCCATGGATGGGGCGCGAGAGCAGCTCGATCGTGGCGCGCCGATACACCGCGAGGACGTCAATCAGCGATTCCAGCGGCAGACCTTGGGCTGCGCGCAGGCGACCATAGTCGCGCGACCGATGCTCGAACTCGTCCCATGGCGGCTCGACGTCGCTGCGCAGCGATGCCAGGAGCATGTCGATGAAGCCTGCGGACGTGGCCACGAGATCCTCGCCCGTTTGCTCGCTCAGCGTGACCAGGTCGGGCGCCCGCGCGCGTACGACCTCGAGCGTCTTCCTCCCACTCTCTGTGGAGTCGACGCCCAGGCCGCTCGCCAACGTGCCGAGCACGTCGACCACGTAACTCCCGCCGGACTCGGCTGAAGGGTTCATCCACCTTAGAAACGTCGCGGGGCGCAGGTACACCTACTACTGCAAGTGAGTTAGCCAAAATCCGCCCATCCGTACGGCGACCCGATCGTGCCTCGTGGCGGACAGTTAGACCCAGGTGAACCGAGGGGTTCACCAACTCACGGGGGGTGAAGGAACCAAATGGCGGAACCGATCTCTGCATCGACCGCCGGTGAAGTACGGGAAACGCCTAGCACGTACGAGGCCGGAAACGAAGGTGACTTCGAACGACTCTATCAAGCGTCGTACGGAAAGATTCTCGGCACGCTGACCGCGATGCTCGGAGACCGAGCGGCGGCGGAAGACTGCGCTCAGGACGCGTTCGAGCGCGCGTACAAGAAGTGGGCCACCTGGCAGCCGATCGCACCCGCGGAGGCGTGGGTGCACAGGATTGCGATCAACGCCGCGGTCTCCTACCAGCGCAAGATGCGGCTGCGAGAGGTCGGTGAGGTGATTCGACGCCTCGGCCGGCCCGGGCTCGCGCCTGACCCACAAGAGGTTGTCGAGCACCGCGACCTGGCCACGGCGCTGGCGAAGCTACCGCCCAAGCAGGCGGCCGCGATCGTGCTGCGCCACTACCACGGCTACACCAACCGGGCGATCGCCCAGGCGCTGGGCATCCCCGAGCGAACCGTCGCCTCCAGGCTCGCGGTCGCAAAGGAGCGGCTGAGGGTCATGTTGAAGCATTCCTATGGTCCGCAGGCCATGCTCGACGAGCCGGTGGAGCGGGGATTCGCGGTCGCCGACTGAAACCTCAAGGCACGGCAGCTGCCTAGCAAGGGCCTGGCCTCCGCGGCCAGGCCCTTGTTCGTTCTTGCTGTTTCGTTCAGGCCGCTTGCGGGCGGCCGGTGTCCGGTAGCAGATTCTTGACGAAGCGCACGACGCCAGCCCAGGGCCGAGTGTCCTCGACGCGAGCCGCGTGGGCGTCGGCGCAGATCTGGCACCCGCAACCGTGCCCGGTCTCGGGCAAGCGGTTGCCGTGCTTGTCGAACCTCGCACTGATCGGTCGGTCAGCATCCATCCGCGGATACCCTCCCGTCTAGCAATGGGTGCCCGGCAGGTACCACGCCTGGTGCCCACGGCAAGTCATGGTGATCAAGCCCGCCGGCTGTGGGTACCACTCGTTCGGCATGTGCATCGCGTCGAGCGCGTCCTGCATGAACCGGTGCCACATGGGCGCGGCGATGTAGTAGCTGTCCGAGTTCTTGGTCATCTTCATGCGCCAGTCCGCGTTGCCGCCCCACACCGCCGTCACGAGGTGAGGCGTGAAGCCGACGGTCCAGGCATCAGCGAACGAGTCGGACGTGCCCGTCTTGACGGCGACGCGCCGTCCAGGCAGCGTGAGGAGTGAGTTGCGGCCGAAGATCATGGCCCGGTTGGCGTCGTTGGACATCATCTGCTGCATGATGAAAGCCACCCGCGCATCGAGGACTCGCTTGCCGGGGTCGGCCTGGTGTCGGTAGACATCCTTCGTGCCCCTGGTGACAAGGCTGATCGAGTACGGCTGCCGGAGAATTCCCTGTGTCGCGAGCACAGACGCGCCCGTGGCCATCTGCAGGGGGGTCTCGCCGTATCCGCCAAGTGTGAGCGAGGGGCCGTAAGTGTTGACTGCGTCGTCTGTGCTGAAGATCGGGTAGCCGTTGGCGTCGATGCCGTGTCGCTGGTAGGGCGGGGCACCCATGAGGCGCGCCATCTGGACCACAGATGAGACGCCGATTCCCAGCTCGACTTTGACCGCCGGGATGTTCAGCGAGTTGCCCATGCAGACCTGCAGTTCGCAGGTGCCGTGGAATTTGCCGTCGTAGTTACGAGGCGTCCAGCGCTCAGGGGCGTACACGGTGATCCGGCTGTCCTCAATCCGCGTCGTCATCGTGTACTTCTTGCTCGCGATCGCCGCGGTGTAGGTGAAGATCTTCATCGAAGAGCCCGGGTTCCGCGGAGGCCAGACGGCCAGGTTGTACTGACCGCCGTAAGCCTTGGGATTGGCGGATCCAACCATGGCGATGATCGCGCCGGTCGTCGGGTCGAGCGCCACCAGCGCGCCCTGGGTCACGTTGCGGTAGCGAAGGCGGGCGATGTTCTCGGTGACGTCACGCTGCGCGATCGACTGCAGCTTCAGGTTGAGCGTGGTGACGACGCGCAGACCGCCGCTGTACGTCATCTCGGCGCCGAACTGGTTGATGAGCGCGGCGATCACGTAGCTGACGAATGAGGGTGCAACCACATCGTTGGTCGGCAGGAACATGTGTTTCGGCGGAGAGATGTCTTCGGCGAAAGCTTTGGCCGCGTCGGCCGCGGTGATCTTGCCGTCACGGATCATCGCGTCGAGGACCGTCTCCTGGCGCTGCTTGGCCGAGGTCCAGTCGACGAGTGGGTTGTAGAGCGTCGGCCCGCGGATGATTCCCGCGAGCATCGAAGCCTGGGCGAGGTCGAGATCCTTGGTCTTCTTGTGGAAGTAGATCTGCGACGCGGCCGCGCTGCCCCAAGCCGTGTTGGCGAAGAAGACGCTGTTCAGGTACCACTCGAGGATCTGGTCCTTCGTGTACCGCCGCTCGATCTCGAACGCGAGCAGCGCCTCCCTCAGCTTGCGGTCGAGCGTCGCCTCGTTGCCGACGAGCCGCAGCTTGACGAGCTGCTGGGTGATGGTGGAGGCACCTTCGACTGGCGCCTTCGCTTTCCAGTTGACCATGCCGGCCCGCACGATGCCCTGCGGATCGACGCCGGGCTCGGAGTAGAAGTTGCGGTCCTCGATCGAGATCACAGCCCCTGGGAGGAGCGTGCCCATCTCCGACAGCGGCTCGTAGTAGGCCTGATACCCGGGCGGGTGAAGGTCGGCCAGCAGGGTCGTGTTGTCTGACGCGTAGACCAGCGTGTCCTCGGGGATCGAGTTGGCGACGTTCGTCGCTTCGGGCAGCTTGTCCGCGAAGGCGACGTACCCCGGCGAGGTCATCAGGAGGCTCGGGACGGCGATCACCAGGAGCGCGAAAAGCCGCAGGAGCCAGGTCGCGGGTCGCCAGACCTTGAATCCCTGGTTGAGGGCCACCGAGGCGCTCGCGCGCCGCCGCATACCGTTCGGCCTACGAGGCCAGGCGGTCTGTCTTCTGTGGTTGATCGGCATCCGTTTCCCCCCTCGGCTCTGCGGCTGGTCCGGCGGTCAAAGGGCCGTACCACCCGATCGACTGCGCGCTCAGCAGCGCCTGGATGTCAATGACCTGACCTGGCCGCAGTGTCTTGCCAGCGGTCCGCGCCGTGCGCACGGCATCGCCGGCCCTGGCGGCCAGACCGTTGATGGCGGGCTCGCCCGCCGCCGTGTACCACGCGCGCGCGGCGAACTGGAGATGGGCCGCAGAGTCGCGCAGCGATTCCAGTCCAGCCCGTGAACCGGCCCGGCCGGCGTGCGCCGCGCTGGCGAGACGTCGCGCTTCACGCGGAAGCACGACGTTGCGAACCCAGATCGACAGGTCGACACGCTTCGCGAGCATCGCGGCATCCAGGACAGCGCCCGCTGCGGCGATTCTCCGATTGAGGTCGACGAGGGGAACGGTGGGCGCAACCCGCGCCTGGGCGGGTGGCTTCACCGGCACCGGGATCTCCATCCACTCGCGAAGCCTGACCTGCGGCTCCCACCCGCGCGCCTTGCGGATCGAGCGCACCAGGATCAGGGCGAGGACGTCGACGCCGGCGACGATCGCAAGCCACGTCGCGATCACGAATCGGTTGTCCATGATCCATCCCGCAACTCCGCCGAGCAGCAAGCCGACGATCGTGTTGAGGACACGGTCTGTGCCCCAGATGACCGATGTGGTCAGGTTCCGGGCCTCGGCATCGTTGACGCTGACGAGCCCCAGCGCACAGACCACGATGAGGGCGGCCCACAGGAGGACCTCGACTGGCCGGGGGATCGCCTTGCGGACGGGCGGGACGAAGGTCGCCGCCACCATTCCGGTGAGAAGCGCGATCGAGAACTGAAACAGCAGCGGTAATGCCACGCCAAGAGAACGCGCCCCGCGGGTCGAGTATTGGCGGCCTCCGGGCCCCTCGCGCGCGACCCTAGATGAGATATGCCGTTACAACTTGTTCACATTCGCCACATGGCGCGTTGTCTGGTTGGCGTGGACGCTGACCCGCTCGGCGTCCACCCCTCTTTGGGGTTTTACGGATGGCAGTTCTATTGATCATCCTGCTGGCGACGATCGGGCTCTCCGTCAGGGCCGGCCTCTACGGACGCGTGTGGCGCATCGCCGAGTCCGAGGGCAACGAGGAGTCCTGGCTCATGGAGACGTGCGCACGCACCTTCCTGCTCGTGCTCCTGTCCCTGGCCGGCCTGCTCGCCCTGGGCATGCTGTACGGAAACGTCCTCGGGGCGACCAACATGGCCAACCCGTGACCGGTTAGAGCCGGTTTTACCGGCGTTCTAGTCACTGGAAGCAGCCCCTCCTGCCCCGGGCTGCTTCTTTCTATGCCGCCGCGGGGGCCTTCAAAGGCCCAAAAGCGGGCTGTTCCATGGTCTTTCAAGCCAATTGACAATGCTTGAGGCTTATTAACCCCGACGCCGCAGGTGCACCGGCACGCCATCAGTAGCGTGCCCCCCGGATCTCGCGCCACCCAGGGGTGGGTGCGCGGCAAACGGGGGTATCAGTGCACTCACTTCGACAGCTTCTCTCGCATCTTCGCTCACGTCGCAAGGCTCACCTGGGCGTCGTCTTCCTCGCCGTCTCCAACTACTTCAGCTTCGTCGCGCTCGCCGCTTCGCCGACCGTGCTGGCCGCACCCGCCCCGCAGGTGACGCAGTCCGCCTGCTCGGTCGAGGGCTGCGCCGCATCCCCGGTCGCCGTCGTGGACGACGCCCGTCTGAGCCTTCCCAAGGGCCTCGAGCAGTGCGCCGACTCGGGACCCGCGGCCGCTTGCACCAGCGCCTGGACGCCGGCTGACTACCTGCCGGGCAGCCCAGCGGTTCCGGCCGGCCTGACGACCTGTTCCACCGACGCCAAGTCCATCCCCGAGACCCCGGCCGCCTGCACCGAGACGGTTCTGCCGCCGGTCGCGCCCGCGCGCACGGGAACGGACGGGGCCCCGATCGCGGAGCCCAGCCCGCCCCTCGCCCCGCTGGGCACACTGCTGCCTTCCCGGATCGAGCTCACGAGCAGCTCCCAGACGGTGAACACCGACCAACCGGTGACGCTGACTGCGACCGCCAGCTCCACGGTGACCGGGACGGACCTCGCGATCGAGATCTTCGACAGGACCACGGGCACCCTGATCGCCGCCTGCGGACAGGGGAGTCAGTGCGCGGTGGCCTACAGCGCAATGTCAGGGGTCCACGACTTTGCCGCGTACGTCACGCTGCCGACCAAGGCCATCCCTCAGGACGCGGTCGCGCTCAGCTCGAACTACGTCAGAGTGGGCTGGCTGGAGAGCGGGATCGCGGCCAGCGGGACGTTGGTCGGGCAGGGCCAGTCGGTCACCATCACCGCGACATCGACGATCGATGTCCAGAAGACCGGGCGCCGGCTCGAAATCTACGACCTGACCGCGAAGTCGCGGCTCACCTACTGCAGCCGCGGCACTTCCTGCACCACGTCGATCAAGCTGCCCAGCGGCGGCGTGCACGAGATCGTCGGCTACGTCAACGGCGCGCCCGAGGCCGTCTCCGACCCGATCCTCGTGACGTGGCTGGACGTCAGCTTGGCAGCCACATCGGTCGGGCCGACGATCGGCGGCACCATCTACCTGAAGGCGACCACCAACGCCGACCTCGGCGGCACCCCGTGGGTGGTGGGCATCTACGACGAGCAGGGGCGGCTTGTCGACCATGCATGCAAGACCGGGAACACGTGCACCGTCCAGGCGTGGATGAGCGGCGGCAAAACGCCGCGGTACACGGCGGTGATCGGGGCGCTGCCGGAATCCAAGCCAACCCAACCCGCGCACACACCGACCACGCCCCCCGCGACCCTGGTCGACGTTCAGGCCAAGTCAACCCCGGTCGAGCCGACCCACCTGCTCTGGGGCGTCGACTCCTGCAAGGCATTCGTCGGCGATGTCACCGGCGACCTCTACCCCAAGGTCGTCAAGCACCTGGGCACGCCCGACTTCTGGGGACGCTACCTGACCAACACCGTGTGCCCGGGCATCAGCGCGGCCGAGGTCGCGCTGGCCGCCAGCCAGCACATGGGGATCCTCCCGATCTACAACGACTACAACTGCTCGGCGGTCGTCTACTACGCGACCGGGCGCGCGTACGCGGCCGAGGCGGTCGCCGCGGCGCAGAGGATCGGCATCCCCAGGGGCAGGCTGCTGGCGATCGACATCGAGCCGCCCGGCGCGGCGTGCCCCGGCGCAGGTGGCGTCGACGCGGGGTTCATCACGGGCTGGTACGACGGCGTCAGACAGGCCGGCTACGTGCCCGTCTACTACGGCAACGGAACCAGGGGCAGCGAGTTCGCCGGTGCGTGGTGCGCGGCCGTGACCGCCTCGCCTCACATCGCCGCCGGCTCTGCCCTCTGGACGTTCCAGCCTTCGCTGCTCGGCCGCTTCACGAAGGAGAAGGCCCCCGGCTGGTCGCCATACAGCCCCGGCTGCGCGGGCAACATGGAGGCCTGGCAGTACGTGCTCAGCGCCGGCAATGCGATCGATGTCGACCAGGACGAGGCGCTGTCCAGCCTGCCGCTCTGGTACCCCTGATCGAGTCCTAGCTCGTCTACCTCCCCCCGTGCGCCCGGGTGGCCGAAACCACCCGGGCGTTTTGTGTGCATGGCCCAATTCATCTCTCTTAACCGAGGCAAGGGGTGAGACCAATGGAACGAAGGGACACCGACATCGAGCGCGATCCCGCGACCGGGCGCGAGCACGAGCACCGGCGCGTGGTCTCCGATGAGCCGACGGCGCCCACAGGGTCGTCGGAGGTCGTGAGCAGGGTCAACCCAGGCCGTCGGGCGATGGACCTGATCTACCTCATCTTCGGGGTCATCGACGGCCTTCTGCTGATCCGGGTCGTGTTCAAGCTCCTGGGCGCCAACACGACAGCCGGCTTCACACAGTGGATATATGGCGTCACCGACGTGCTGATGGCGCCGTTCCGCAACCTGCTGCCGACGATCGGCACCGAGCACTCGCAGCTCGAGATGTCGGTCGTGGTGGCGATCCTGGTCTACGCACTCATCGCCTGGGCCATGGCCCGCCTGATGGCGATCATCTTCTTCCGCGACGTCACCGTGGCGCGGAGAGGGTTCTTCTAGACCAAGGCGCGCCGTACGAGATCAACCACCGCGGCGGGTGTATGCAACACATCCGCCGCGGTGAAGCGCAAGAGCCTGTAGCCGGACTCGAGCAGTCTGTTCTGCCGGCGGTTGTCGGCGGCGAGGTTGTCGCGGTGGGACACGCCGTCGTGCTCGAGCGCAAGCCGTTTGTCTGGGTAGTACAGGTCCGGACGGGCGATAAACGCACCGGTTTCGTCGAACAGGGATACCTGCGTGCGCAGCCTGGGCAGTCCCGAGAGGACAAGCAGTAACCGCAGCTGCGTCTCCATTACGCTCTCGCTGGCGGGATCTGCCAATTCGAGTGCCCGCCTCAGACGTGCCACGCCACGATGTCCTGCATGCAAAGCGGTCCACTCCTGGATTTGCCGCAGGGAAACCAGCCGCCGATGCAGTGCGATATCTAGCGCCGCGACAGCGTCTACCAGGCGCATGCGAGATCCAAGGTCGACAGCCGTCCGCAGGGACGAGGTGGTGCGGAAACCTTTCCTCAGCACACCCAGGGGCTAGCCCATGGCGCAATGCAGCGTGTAAACCCGCGAGTGTGCGCTGTGTCGCCCTACGCCGGTCTTCAGTTCAAGGAGTCGTCGCAACACCTGTGAAGTAGAAGAGGTGCGCGATGACCCAGCAGGCGAGCCGGTACGTCCTCCGCCATTTCTGGTCGCTGATTCGTGAGGGCGCGTTAAGGGAGGAAGCCGGCGCCAAGCTCG
>DASWDZ010000107.1:0-3779 GCA_036395015.1 Candidatus Dormiibacterota bacterium
AGGAGTGGCTCGAGCCCTTGCCTTTGGAGCTGCGCACCCGGCGCCGAAGCGACGGCGAGGGGCTGCTCGTCGCAGTCGTCGACTACGGCGTGAAGGCGAACATCCTGCGCTCCCTGCGTGACCGCGGCTGCCGCGTCGTCGTCCTTCCTCACACCGCGACCTGGGCCGAGGTGGAAGCGATCGGCGCCGACGGCCTGGTCCTGTCCAACGGTCCGGGCGACCCCGCCGTGCTCGACGGACCGGTCGAGCTGGCGCGCCAGGCCCTCGGCCAGATCCCTCTGTTCGGCATCTGCCTGGGCCACCAGATCCTGGGCCGCGCCGCGGGCGCCACCACGTCGCGGCTGCCCTACGGCCACCACGGCGCCAACCACCCGGTCAAGGACCTCGACACCGGACGCGTCCACATCACGAGCCAGAACCACGAGTTCCAGGTCGACGCGGCGTCGCTGCCCGGGGGCGACTTCTACGTCTCGCAAAACAACCTCAACGATGGCTCGGTGGAAGGCCTCGGCCACCGCTCGCTGCCTGCGTTCAGCGTCCAGTACCACCCCGAGGGCTGTCCGGGTCCGCAGGACAACCAGCATCTCTACGACCGCTTCCTGGACATGGTCCGCAGCGGTTCGCCGGTGGCGCGCATGGTCGCTGGAATGAAGGAGGAGTCCCGGCCGCGAAAGGTGCTGATCCTGGGCTCGGGGCCGATCGTGATCGGCCAGGCCGCGGAGTTCGACTACGCCGGCACGCAGGCGTGCAAGGCACTGCGCGAGGAAGGGATCGAGACGGTGCTCGTCAACTCGAACCCGGCCACCATCATGACCGACGAGGAGGTCGCCGACCGCGTCTATCTCGAGCCGCTGACGGTCGACGCGGTGGAGCGGATCATCGAGCGCGAGCGGCCGGACGCGCTGCTGCCCACACTGGGCGGGCAGACCGGCCTCAACCTGGCCACCGACCTGGCGAACGCGGGGGTGCTGGACCGCCACCACGTTCGCCTGCTCGGCGCGACCATCGACACGATCCGCAAGGCCGAGAACCGCCAGGCCTTCAAGCACATGCTCGAGGAGATCGGCGAGCCGGTGCCCGTCTCGCGCGTGTGCGAGTCGATGGACGAGGTCAATGAGTTCGCGGCGGTCAACGGGCTGCCGCTGGTCATCCGCCCCGCCTACACGTTGGGCGGCACCGGGGGCGGGTTTGTGACCACCGACGAGGACCTCGAGCGCGTGGCCGCGCGCGGGCTCGCGGCATCGCCGATCCACCAGGTCTTGATCGAGCGCTCGCTCTGGGGCTGGAAGGAGATCGAGTACGAGGTCATGCGCGACAGCGCAGACACGTGCATCACGGTCTGCAACATGGAGAACCTCGACCCCATGGGGGTGCACACGGGGGACTCGGTCGTCGTCGCCCCGGCGCAGACGCTCACCGACCGCGACCACCAGATGCTTCGATCCTCGGCGATCCGCATCATCCGCGCGCTCGGCATCGAGGGCGGCTGCAACATCCAGTTCGCGCTGGACCCGAAGAGCTCGCAGTACTACGTGATCGAGGTGAACCCGCGCGTCAGCCGGTCCTCAGCCCTCGCGTCGAAGGCGACGGGTTATCCCATCGCCCGCGTCGCCGCCAAGGTTGCCGTCGGCCGCCGGCTCGAGGAGATTCGCAACGAGATCACCGGCCGCACGTTCGCCGCGTTTGAGCCCGCTCTCGACTACTGCGTGGTCAAGATCCCACGCTGGCCTTTCGACAAGTTCCCCGCCGGCGACCGCCGGCTCGGCACGCAGATGGCGTCCACCGGCGAGGTGATGGCGCTCGAGCGCACCTTCGAGGCTGCCCTCATCAAGGCTATGCGTTCGCTTGAGCAGAAGCCGCCCGAGGACTGGACGCTGGGTCCGGAGACCATCGACCAGCCCAACGACCGCCGGCTGTTCGCCCTCCTCCACGCCCTGCGCCACGGCGCCGACCCTGGATCGCTCTCGCAGCGCAGCGGCATCGACCGCTGGTTCATCGACCGGCTCGCCACGATCGCGCGGCTCGAGGCCGACGGCGGGGTGCGCGAGCTCCGCCGCGCAGGATTCTCGGACTCGATGATCGCCGGGCTGCGAGGCGAGATCGTCGAGCCTGACGCGCCGACCTACAAGCTGGTCGACACGTGCGCAGGCGAGTTCGAGGCAGCGACGCCCTACTACTACTCGTGCTGGGAGGAAGAGGACGAATCGACACTCCTCCCCACGCAGTGGGGAGGTGGCCCGCGGAGCGGGCCGGAGGGGATCGAACGTACCGTAATGGTCGTCGGCTCCGGCCCCATCCGCATCGGCCAGGGCATCGAGTTCGACTACTGCTCGGTCCACGCAGCGTGGGCGCTGCGCGAAGCGGGGGTGCGAGCCGTGATGGTCAACTCCAACCCTGAGACGGTATCGACGGACTTCGACACCTCCGACCGCCTCTACTTCGAGCCGCTCGACCTTGATGGTGCTCTGCACGTGGCGCGGGCCGAGGAGGCAAGCGGGGCGCTGGTCCAGTTTGGCGGCCAGACCGCCATCAACCTCGCCGAGCCGCTCGACGAGAACCAGGTCACGATCCTCGGCTCGAGCGTCGAGGCAATCGACCTCGCCGAAGACCGGCGCGCGTTCGCCCGCTCCCTGGACGCCATCGGTATCCCCCAGCCCATGGGCGGCACGACCACGACCGTCGAGGAGGCGGAGGCGATCGCCGAGCGCGCGGGCTACCCGGTGCTCGTGCGTCCTTCATATGTGCTCGGCGGCCGGGCGATGGAGATCGTTCGCAACCGCGAAGAGCTGCGCCGCTATATGGGTTGGGCGATCAGCGCCATGCCGCGCGGCCAGGTCCTGGTCGACAAGTACCTGCAGGGGATCGAGGTCGAGGTCGACGCGATCACCGACGGCGACACGGTCGTCATCCCCGGCGTGATGCAGCACGTGGAGCGGGCGGGAGTCCACTCGGGCGACTCGTACGCGGTCTATCCGGCTCAGGGCCTCGAGAAGGCCGACGCCGACCGCATCGTGGACTACACGGTCCGCATTGCTCGCCACCTGCGCCTACGGGGCCTGGTCAACGTGCAGTACGTCGTGCACCGGGGCCACGTCTACGTCCTCGAGGTCAACCCACGCGCGTCACGTACCGTTCCGTTCCTCTCCAAGGTGACCGGTGTTCCCATGGTCAGGCTGGCGACGCGGGTCATGCTGGGCGAGAAGCTGGCCGACCTGGGATGGACGACAGGCCTGGTGCCTGAACGCGACCTGGTCGCGGTGAAGGCGCCGGTGTTCTCGATGAGCAAGCTCGCCGCAGTCGACTCCTACCTCGGGCCGGAGATGAAGTCGACCGGCGAGGCGATCGGCGTGGCGAGGACGCTGAACGATGCGCTGCGCAAGGCGTTTGCGGCCTCTGGGATGCACGTCGAGCGCGGACGCACCGCGCTGCTGACCATCGCCGATGCGGACAAGCCGGAGCTGTTCCCAATTGTCTCCCGGCTCGTCGAGCTTGGCTGCAAGCTGGTCGCGACCGAAGGCACCGCAAGGGCGCTCCGAGCGGCAGGGTTCTCGCCGCGGGTGGTCGCCAAGATCGGCGAGGAAGGCCCCACCGTGCTCGACGTGATCGTGCGCGGCGAGGTCCAGCTGGTCATCAACACGATGTCGAACGTCTACGAGGACCGGGGCGACGGCACGCCCGTGTTCAAGGACGGTTTCGAGATCCGCCGCGCGGCCGTCGAGCGGCGAATCCCATGCCTGACCTCGCTCGATACGGCGACCGCGCTCCTCGAGTCGGCGGTG
>DASWDZ010000108.1:0-2686 GCA_036395015.1 Candidatus Dormiibacterota bacterium
AGTCGGTCGGAAGTCCACGCAGCCTGAACCCCGTCGGCTGGGCCACCCCCCAGAGAGATCACGGGGATACCGGCGTTCTTGGCAGCCGCCAGGCCGGCGATCAACTGGCTGCTTGGAAAGACGGTGACCAGGATCATGTCGACGTCCTTCTGAACCAAGGTCTGCATCGCCGCCACGGCCTTGTCGGTCTCTCCCTGCGGATCGATCGACGTGACTTCGTAACCGAGCTCCTTCGCCTTGCTCTCGTAGCCCTTCATGAGCAGGGTTGACGTCTGGTCGGTTCCCGAGAACTTGATGACACCGATGCTGTAGCCGTTCTCGGTGCCACTGGAGGCCCCGCCGCAACCGCTGAGCGCAATTCCGAGAAACAGAATTGCCAGCACTGGCCCAATCAGCAACCGTGTGTTTCTCTCCTTCGAGAAATGCATGTCTTCCTCCTACGAGGCCGCAACTCGCGGCCGTCATGTCGCGCCCATACGCGCGGCTGTTCGGTCTCCGTTGCTGCAGCGGAGCACTTCCTGGCCACCAACGACCCACCAGCTCACACGCCAGGGACTAGATGGAGCTCAGTGCTTTCAAAGATGAGTTCAATGTCAGTACGTTGGACAAGATGCCCGCCTCGATCTGGCCGTGCTCAGTGCACGTCCTCGAAGCTGGTCAGGTCCTGGATCTCGAGCCCGTTGGCCCTGCAGTACGCCTCGTACCGCGCGAGCGACGTCTGGCAGTTCTCGCGAGCGACGATCGCGCCGTTCTCGTCGAGGAAGAGCAGCTCGCCGGTGGTGATCGTGATCGTTTCCACGTCCTCGTCGCCGACGACGACGGGCTTGTGCATGGAGGCTGCGGTCTCGTAGATGACGTCGCCCGGATGCGAGACCCAGTCGTGCTCGAGGTAGCGCCAGGAGCCGCGAACGTTGTAAACGATCACGGTGCCGGTGTGGTAGTGGGGCGCCAGGTCGGCGCCGACCGGCATCCGGAATCCGGCAACGACCTCGCCGCGCACCGGGTCGACCTTGAAGTACTTGAGCATCACCTCGTCGCTGTAGGGCGTGAACGGCACCCAGGGCAGCGAATCGGCGTCGACGTGGGCAGTCACGACGTTCTGGTGGAGCATCGGCATGGCTCTCTCCTTTGATGTGGTGATTGTTGTTTTGACGTGATGGCAGTTGCGGTCAGGCGCCGCTGAGCATGTCGCTCATCTTGCGGGCCTGCGACTGGTGGAACCGCGGGGAAATGCGGTGCATGAGCCAGCCCGGTGCGACGTGCTTGACGGGCACCGGCTGGATCAGCTTGCGCTTGCGGATTGCGTCCACGACCGCCTCGGCGACCTCCTCCGGCGGGACGCCCGCAGTGCGGTAGAACTCCACGGCCTGCTCCTGGCGGGCCGCCATGCCGCCGCGCATGATCGACGCCGTGCCGATCGAGGTATTGATAATCCCCGGGCACAGCGCGGTCACGTGGATGCCGCGCGGTTCTAGCTCGGCGTTGAGCGCCTCGCTCATCCCCACGACGCCGAACTTCGACGCGCAGTACGGCGCCATCCGCGCCGCCGGCATCAGCCCGAGCCCAGAGGCGGTGTTGACGATGTGCGCCCCGCTGCCCTGGCTCAGCATGCGCGGGACGAACGCCGCAATGCCGTAAGCCACACCGAGAAGGTTGACGTCGATAACCCGGCGCCAGTCGTCGAACGTGGTGTGCTCGACGTCGCCCGCGTGACCAATACCGGCGTTGTTGTGCAGGACGTCGACGACCCCGTCCTCATCGAAGACGCGCGCAGCGAACGCCCCGACGGCGTCCGGGTCGGTGACATCGAGCTGGTGTGCCACGGCGGTACCAATCTCGCGCGCGACGCGCTCGGCGCTCTCGGCATCGATGTCCGCGCAGTGAACCTTCGCGCCGAGCTGAGCGAGAAGCCGCGCGGTGGCTTGGCCGATGCCCGATCCTGCGCCGGTGACGACGGCAACCGCGCCGGCGAGCGGCTGCGTCCCGCTCTTCATCGGCATGCTCCGCTGGCGTGCTGGCGGCGAAACGCGACGAGCCGATCTGGGCTTGCGTTGGCTTGCATTCTGGTCTCCTGTCGGTTGTCCCGAGCCAGACGATAGGAGCGGGAGGAGTGCCGTTCCTATTGGCGCCTGCCCGGAATCTGCGCCATGATGTGTGCCTATGCACACATCGGCCTCGTATCGGTCCGTGTCGGAACAGGTGGGCCAGCGCATCCGGGAGATCGCAGAGCGCCAGCTCGACCGGCTGGACGAGCTGGTCCCCACGTTGCAGGCCGCGGTTGTTCGCGCCGCGCCGGCGCTCGGGGAGGATCCGACGCTCTATTCCGAGTCCCTGGCGAGCACCCGAGCGAACTGCCTGCGCTTCCTGCAGCTGATGGTGAGCCATCCCGGCGAACCGGTCCCGGGCGACCCGCCGCCGGAGTCCGTGGACATCGCGCGAAGTGTCATGCGACGTGGCGCCGAAACCGAGATTGTGGTCTTGACCTATCGCGCCGGACAGAACGCCTTCTGGGATATTTGGCTCGACGCGGCGGCCGAGTTGGTACCCGACCGTGACGAGCTCGTCGAGGTCCTCCGCCTCTCATCCGTGCTCATCTTCGAGTACATCGATGGGGTGCTCGCCCGGGTGCTGGCGCGGGCCGAGGAGGAGCGCGAAGAGCTGCTGCGCGGCGGGCTGGCGCGGCGCG
>DASWDZ010000109.1:0-6865 GCA_036395015.1 Candidatus Dormiibacterota bacterium
GATCACCGAGCCGTGGCCCTGCGCGGTGGTCGCACCGTCCTCGCTGCGCGAGGCGACCCACTGCGCCGGGCGCTGTAGCTTCCACGCGGCGAGCGCGGTCAACACTTCCTCGGGAAAGGCGCTGCCCTTGGCGCCAAAACCGCCGCCGACGTCTTCCGCGATGACGCGCACTTTCTCTTCGTCGAGTTGCAGCGCGCCTGCGATCGCTTCGCGGACGCCGAAGACGTTCTGGGTCGAGGTCCAGACCTTGAGGCCGTCGGTCTCGGGGTCGGGCGTCGCGGTCACGGCGCGAGGCTCCATCGCGGCGCCCGCGACGCGCGAGGTGGTGAGGCGGATCTTCGCCGTCACACTGCTGTTGGCGAACGCGGCGTCGATGTCGCCGAACTTGCGCGTCTTGCTGCGCGCCACGTTGCCGTCCATGTCGGCGTGCACTCTGGGTGCCTGGCCGGCGGTCGCGGTCAGCACATCTCCGACGCCGGGAAGCGGATCGAGCTCCGCGGCCACCTGGTCGGCCGCGTCGCGGGCCTGGTACTCGGTCTCGGCGACCACGACAGCGAACGACTCGCCGACGTAGTTGACCTCGTCGCGGTTGAGGATCGGACGGCGGCGGCTGACCATGTCCTCGGGCCCCCAGTCGCTCAGTCCGTCTTTGGCCTCGGGCAGGTCGTCGGCGGTCCAGACCGCGAGCACGCCCGGCATCGCCCTGGCCGCCGACGTGTCGATGTACTCGATGCGGGCGTGGGGGAGGGTGGAGCGGCAGAAAGCGACGTGGACGAGGTCGTCGAGCTTGACGTCTCCTGCGAAGCGACCCTTGCCGGTGATCAGTCGCTCGTCTTCGACGCGGCGCATGCGCCGGCCGATGTAGGGAGGCATCGCTCCTACAATAATTTGTCCACTTACGCCATTCCGCGTGCGGGCGGCTAGCTCAGCTGGAAGAGCGCCAGCTTGACATGCTGGAGGTCGGGGGTTCGAAACCCTCGCCGCCCACCATCCGGATTTGGATCTCCGTGGGAAACGGCCCGTTCGTCTAGTGGACCAGGACGCCGGCCTTTCAAGCCGGAGATCACGGGTTCGAATCCCGTACGGGCTACCAGGCCACGCTAACGTGGCATCTGTGATCAGTGGTGCCCATGTGATCCTGTTCTCTGAGGACGCCGAAGCCGACCGCGCTTTCATCCGGGATGTCCTGGGTTTTCGCTCGGTGGACGCAGGAGAGGGTTGGCTGATCTTCGCGCTACCGCCGGCCGAGCTCGCGGTGCACCCTGCCGACGACGCACATCACGAGCTTTACCTGATGTGTCGAGACCTCGACGCAACCGCCGAGGCGCTGCGCCGGAAGGGGGCCGGCGTCTCGGACGAAGTGACGGAGCGCGACTGGGGACGAATGGTTGCCATCACGCTGCCAGGGGGCAGCTCGCTCTACCTGTACGAGCCGCGTCACGCGAGCCCGCTGACCGACGGCTCTTCTGGTTGATTGGAGGCCTATTGACACCGTGGCGCGAAGGGCCAATAGTCGAGACGAACACGATTCGCAGGGGTGGAGGAGCCATGGAAAAGACGCTGTACGAGCGACTTGGTGAACTCGACGCCATCACGGCGGTGGTCGAAACCTTCAGGGATCGGGTGGCCGCAGACGACCGGATCAACCTGAAGTTCGCGCGGACGGATCTTGCGCGCCTGAGGAAGATGCTCATCGACCAGGTCTGCGAGGCGACTGGTGGTCCGTGTCACTACAACGGGCGCGGCATGAAGGAAGCGCACGCCGGGATGAAGGTCACCAACGGGGAGTTCAACGCCCTGGTCGAGGACCTGGTCGCGACGATGAATCAATTCAAAGTGCCGAAAGCCGAGCAGGACGAGCTCCTGGCCATTCTCGGCCCGCTCAAGTCCGAGATCGTCGAGGTGCCTTCGGGTGAGGTTGGAACCGCCCTTCCCGACGAGTTCCGGCCTGCGCCTGCGTTGATGGCGTAACTACTCGAGGCGGTCAACTGCCAGGCGTTGCCTAGAATCCCGTAGGGGCTGCCGAAGCGGGCGTAGCACAATGGCAGTGCGCCAGCCTTCCAAGCTGGTTACGTGGGTTCGATTCCCATCGCCCGCTCCATACATTTGAACGACCGTAACCGCCAACGTCCACGCGTTGTTGATGCAGTGATGCGTTCAGCAAGTCGCGAAACGGAGGCTGCGTTGCGCCGGCTGCTGGTCGGCCTCGAGCGGCCGGCCCAGCTGAACGAGTGGTCTCAGCGCCCCCGGCTTGAAACGCGCCGCGAGCTCACGAAAGCAGCCTTGGCGAACTAGCTCCTGGAGAGAGGAAGGCAAGGGCGGCAAAGACGCCGCCCCTGCTTCGATGGCTGTCTAGTCGGGAACGTTCTGGATCTTTCCGTACAGGCCGTGTGCCTCGTCGTCGATGCCGGCGGAGAAGTACAGCGCGTCAGTCGTGCCGCCATTGCCGCCGTTGCCAACGCGCAGGCCCCACAGGCCCTCGATCTCGATGGGCGCGCTGGTCTCGCTCTTCAGCTGGCCGCGAAAACGTCCGTCCGGCCCGTAGGCGTTGATCCGCCCGTCGCCGAAATTGCCGACCAGGATCGTGTCGTGGAAGTTGCCGAAATTCGCGGGTGCCGCGGACAGGCCCCACGGCGCGTTGAGCGTCCCACCCGACGCGAAGCGCCGCGCGAAAACACCATCGGTCGAGTAGACGGCGACGAATCCCAGGCCCGGCCCGGCGATCTCATCCTCGGCATCCGCGTCCTGCATCGCGTACGCGACGTAGATCCAGCCGCCGATGTTCTGGATCCCAAAGGGAGCGAAGCCCGACGGCAGTGACGGGTCGGTGAAGTTCCCCGCCAGCGTGACCTGGTGGAATTGCCTGTCGAAGACGTCAACCCTGCCGGCGTGGAAGTTGGCCGCGTACAGGAAGTTGCTCGTGCCCACCGATCCGTTGGTGAGGCCCTTGTAGATCGCACCGGACGCGGAGTTGTCGACCGCGATCACAGCGGCCGCGCTCACCGCGGGGTTCCAGCCCAGCACCGTCCCGTCCTCCGTGACGAAAAGGAACCGGCTCGGCGCGCTCACCGTGCCATTGGTGACGGCGAAGTCACCGCTGGCGTTGAAGACGGTGCCGGTCGGCCTTCCTGCGACCGCCACCACCAGGGGGACCTTCTGATCCGCGGTGTTGTAGAGGGTCGACGTATTGGTCCCGTTGTTGGCGACCCAGATCGGGCTTGTCGCGCTCGAAGAAAGGCCCCAGGGATTCACCAGGTTGGGGTCGGTGATCGCCGCCATCCCGGGTATGTCCGAAACCAGGTTGGTCTGATGGAACGATCCTCGTGCCACGGCAGCCTGCGCCGGCAGCGCCAGCAGCGCGACGAGCCCGACTCCTAGAACTGCAGCCGCATGGACCGTCCGGCCGAACAAACGAAGTTGATGCATGCTCCAAACCTCCCCGAACCGCGGAAACGACTTCTATACCGATACGGAGCCCGGTTACGGGTGGCGGCTGGCTCGCCGCGCGCGCTGTAGACTGCGCCCCACTGTGACCGCGTCGTCTCGGCGTGGAGCGGAAAGAGAGTGAGCCTCAGCCGGTGGATCCGACGCGCCTCCGCGGTTGTCGTCCTGTCAGCGGTCACGGTCGCGGTCGTCGAAGCGGCGGGCGCGATATCCGCCAGCTCCGCGCCTTTACAGCGACCAGCCACGGCCTCGAATCCAGGCTTTGACGACTCTGAACCACGTCTCGCCCAGTCGCTCGCCAGCCTCCAGCGTGAGCTGCGTCGCGACCAATTCCTGCTCAAGAAACAGGCTGCGGAGAAGCCGTGCACGAGCAAGCTGGTCGATGTCAACCTGACCAGGCAGGCCCTGGTCGCTTCGGCTTGCGGTCGTGTGTTCACGTCGACCTGGATCACGTCCGGCCGTGCCGGCCTTCGGACCCCGACCGGCACTTTCGTGGTCTTCAAGAAAAAACGGAACGTCTACTTCATCTCCCCTTGGCCGCGGGGAAATCCCAACTATTACCCGCCGATGCACGTGGCGTACGCGCTGGAGTTCTTGAAGGGCGGGTTCTATCTCCACAACGACCCCGACCAACCAATCACCGCATACGGCCCGGGCTCTCAGAACGGGCCCTACGCGAGCCACGGCTGCGTGCATGTGCCGTATCCGGCCATGGTCGCCCTCTACGCGTGGGCCGGCCATGGGACGGTGGTGCGCATCCACTACTGAGCCGAGGTACCCGGGTCTACGTAGAAGCCGGCGCGCAGCGCGCCTTCGCGAGCGCGGCGGACTGGCCCGGCTGGTGCCGGTCGGGCAAGACCGAGGAAGCTGCCCTCCAGGCCCTTGCCGAATACGCTCCGCGCTACGCACCGATCGCGAAGCTCGCCAAGCTCGACCTTCCCAAAGACGCGACGAGCTTCGACGTCGTCGAGCGGCTAAAGGGCAACGCGACCACCGACTTCGGCGCGCCGGGCATCCCGGCCGGCGACGAATCGAAGCCGAAGACCGCCAAAGAAACGGAGCGCCTGGCCTCCCTCGTCGAGGCGTGCTGGGAGTACCTGGACAGAATCCGCGCCAGGGCGCCCGAGTCACTGCGCAAAGGGCCGCGCGGCGGCGGCAGGGACCGGGAAAAGATGTACGCCCACGTGCTCGAGTCCGAGATGGGTTACGCCAGGCAGATTGGCGTCCGCATCAAGGAGCCGGACCGCGACGCGCTGCGCGAGGCGTTTCGCAGCCGCGACAAGGACGCGAAGTGGCCCCTCCCGTACGCGATGCGGCGCATCGCGTGGCACGCCCTCGACCACGCGTGGGAGATGGAAGACCGCATACCCTAGTCGGTCGTGGAAGAGCCGAAGGGGGGCCTCCTCCTGGTAATGGCCCATCCCGACGACGAGTCGATGGGCAGCGGCGGCCTGGTGCTGCGGCACACGAGGGCGGGCATCCATACCCACCTGATCTGCGCCACCTACGGCGAGGCCGGGTGGCAGGGCAAGCCGCTCGGAGCCAAGAAGGAGGACCTCCCCGAGATCCGCGCCAAGGAGTTGGAAGAGGCCGCCGCGGCGCTGGCCCTGGCCGGCGTCGAGCTGTGGGACTACCCCGACGGCGGCGTCGACAAGTCGAACCACGCCGAGATCACGCACCGCATCACCGAGCACATCGGGAGGCTGAAGCCGCGCGCGGTCGTCGGCTGGGGACCGGACGGAGGATACGGCCATCCCGACCACATCTGGATCGGAGCCTGCACCGACGCCGCGATCGCGGCCATGGACGAGACCGAGCGCCCGGCGCTCTACCACCTGGCGGTCGACCAGCAGCTCGCCGACTTCTACAGCGAAGCGATGCGCCTGGGCGGCAGCAGGAACGGATTTCGCATGGAGCCGGCGGAGAAGGTCGACGTCGTGATCGAGCTCGACGTCGACGAGGTGATGATGAAGCTGCGCGCCATCGAGTGCCACGCCAGCCAGCTCGAGGACTGGCGGATCGCGATCCGCGAGTATCCGCACCTGATGCAGAAGGGCTACGGTCGTGAGCCTTACATCGCCGTCTCATCCAGGGCGGCCGGCCTTACCGAGACGGGCCTGCTGGGGGAGTTCGCATGAGCTCGTTCTCGAAGACTGTGCGCGCGATGATCGAATACCTCGAGCCCGTGATCGCGTTCCTGGGCGACGAGACGGTCGCGGCGCGAGCGTCGCGGCCGGAGGCGAGCGACCTGCAGGTTGGGAACCCGCACGAGATGCCGCTGCCGGAGATCCAGCGGGCACTGACCAGGTGGGCGGCGCCTCAGAACAACGACTGGTTCGCGTACAAGTTCAACGTCCCGTCGGCGATCAGGGTCGCGGTCGAGTCGCTGCGCAAGCACACCGGCATCGATTTCGACCCGCTGGACATCTCGATGACGACCGGCGCGTTCGGCGGCCTGGCGTCGACGCTGCGCGCGGTGCTCGACCCAGGCGACCAGGTCATCTACCTGTCGCCGCCGTGGTTCTTCTACGTGCCGATGATCCTCTCCAACGGCGCGCGTCCCGTACGCGTCGATTTCGAGCCGCCGAAGTTCGAGCTGCCGGTCGACGCGATCGGGCGCGCGATCACCGACCGGACACGCGCGATCATCGTCAACACCCCGCACAACCCGAGCGGCCGCGTCATGTCGCCCGACGAGCTGGAGCGCCTGGCCGCGGTGCTGAACCGCGCCCCGCAGCCGATCTATCTCATCTCCGACGAGTCGTACAACCGCATCCTCTACGACGGCCGCGA
The DNA here is from genome assembly GCA_036395015.1 of Candidatus Dormiibacterota bacterium. Lineage (GTDB taxonomy): Bacteria > Chloroflexota > Dormibacteria > Dormibacterales > Dormibacteraceae > 40CM-4-65-16. The sequence goes on from DASWDZ010000109.1 coordinate 6,238, forward strand.
GCATCACTCGCCGCTGCGGTTCTACGACCGCTCCTTCCTTATCTATACGTATGGCAAGACGCTGCTCGCGCCAGGGCAGCGCGTGGGCTACATCGCCATGGCGCCGGCGATGCCGGACCGCGAGGAGCTGCGCACCGCGCTCTTCACGGCGCAGGCGGTCACCGGCTACGCGTTCCCCAACGCGGTCATGCAATACGCGTTGGGCGACCTTGAAAAAGCGAGCGTCGACGTCGCAGCGCTGCAGCGGCGTCGCGACCGCATCGTGAGCGCGCTGACCGAGATGGGTTACGAGGACGTGGTGACGCCGGAGGGCACGTTCTACGTCGTCGTGCGCTCGCCCATCCCCGACGACACCGAGTTCACGAAACGCCTGCGCGAGTACGAGGTGTTCGTGCTGCCGGGCAAGCTCTTCGAATTACCGGGATGGTTTCGCATCTCGCTGACCGCAAACGACGGCATGATCGAACGCTCGCTCGTGGGATTCGAGAGCGCCATGGCGGACGTGACCGCAGGCAAACCTAAATAGCCTGGCGAGATCTTTGCACTCCTGTCCGCAAATCGCAGCCGCAAGAGGCTAACCTTTAGCGCCTGATCCCGGCCACGGGATCGCCCATTCCAAGTCGGGGGT
>DASWDZ010000110.1:0-5836 GCA_036395015.1 Candidatus Dormiibacterota bacterium
TGGACGAGGCGTGCGAAAACCGCGACCTTCAGGCCGCTGAGCACCAGGAGGTGGACGAGGCCGGTCGCGATGAGCGCGTCCTCGAGCCGGGTCGGGATGCCATGGTGGATGCCGAGCACGATCCCGAGCAGCATCCCTGCGTGCGGTGGGGGCACGGCGGCGGCGAGGGCGGCGGTGTATCTCGTGCGCAGCCAGGCCGCGATTCCGTTGATCGCACGGCTGGAACCGGTGACGTCGAACATGGTCGCCTGAAGCTCGAGGTAGACCTGGCGCTGGGCGAGGTAGGCGCGGCGGTCGAAGTCGGGCATGTTGCGCGGCAAGGTGAGCTCGCCGGTCGCCGCCACCGTGTCGCCGAACTCGGGCTGGGTCGGACCCCGCCAGCGGACGAGAAGATTGCCGATTCCGGCGACGGCCACCGTGCCGACCTGGAGGCGGAGAGGTTCGACGAGCACCTCGCCGCCTCCGCCGGCCGCGCGCGCGTCGTCGGCCACGCGGCCGGTCATGACCGCTGTCGCGCCGATGAGGCTCGCCGCCCGCACCGACGCCGCTCCGTCCGCGGATGGGAGCTCGACGCGGACGACCGCCAGCATGGCGGCGGCGAGCGCCAGCGCCAACAGGGCCGGCCGCACCACGATCGCCAGCGCCACCAGCGGAACCACCGCGGCCGCGGCGAGCACGCCGAAGGCGGGCTGCGATGGGATCAACACCACCGCCGCGGCGATTGACGCCGACCACGACAGCGCGAGCACGAGGCCCGCGTAGCCCCTCACAGGGTCAGGTAGCGGTGGGCGACGACATAGTCCGCCTCGCTCATGCCCAATATCTCCACGAGCTCGCGGGAGCTCTGGAAGCCGCCGAAGTTGGAGCGGTAGTCGACGCACTCGCGCGCGAACGCATCAGAGAAGCCGGGGACGGACGCGAGCTCCTCTGCGGTGGCCTGGTTCAGGTTGACGCGAGTGATGACCGTGCCCGAGGGACTCTTGGCGTAGGGAACCTTAATCTGCTCACCGTCACGCAGGCGGCCGGCGAGGTTGGGCACGCGCGACATGTCCGCATCGGCGCTGAATCCGCCGGCCGCGGCAACAGCGTCGTAGACCCGGTCGCCGCGCGGAAGCCGGTAGAGGCCGGGATTCTCGACCGCGCCGACGACGTCGACCAGGAGACCGGGCTGCTCAGGGATCTCGAGTGGGGCGTCGACCGGAGGAGGTGTTGGGGCCGCGGTGCCGGACGTGGTGTAGGCGTAGGCGGCAACCAGCAGCGCGATCGCGGTGGTGAGCGGGGCGCCGATCAAGACCCAGCGGCGCCAGCCGGGGACGAGGCGGAGAGGAAGGCGCATACGCCGATCCTCGGCGCCGAAGGCCGGCCCGCCAACCCAGGGTGTTAAGGCATGGTTCCCGGGGAAGGATTCGAACCTTCGGTCGAGGATCCAAAGTCCTCTGCCTTACCGCTTGGCCACCCGGGAGCGCCCCTCAACACTAGCGCCCGTCCGCGTGACCTCAAACCGCCCACGCTCGTTCTGTCCAGCGATGAAAGCAATGCTGCTGCCAGCTCTCTTGCTCGTCAGCGCGGCATGCGGCGCCTACCAGTTCCCCGGCGACACGCCGCCCCCAGGAAACGCCCGGGTCACCGGCACCGTGCGATCGGTTCCGTGCGCCCCCACCGAGCCCGCGGACGCGAAGTGCTCCGGAAGGCCTGTCCCGAGCCTCGAGATCGACTACCTCCAGGGGTCGTCGACCGTCGGGAGGACGGTCACCGAGGTCAACGGCGCCTACGTGATCGATCTTCCGGCCGGCGAGTACACCGTGAAGGTCAACACCTATATGAGGATCATCAGCGGGCCGACCAGGCTGATCCTCGGACCCGACACCAGCACGGTCGCCGACTACCTTCTCGACAACGGCATCCGAGTGCCGGCGGCCGAGCCAGGATCCGCTACGGCACCAGGTTGATCAACCGGTCGGGGACGTAGATCACCTTCGACGGCTCGCGGCCGTCGAGCGCTGCGTGCACCTTGGGGCTGGAGAACGCCGCCTTGACGGCTTCTTGCTCGGAGAGTCCTGCGTTCACGTCCAGCCGGTCGCGCAGCTTGCCGGCGACCTGAACCACCAGGACGATCATCGGCTCGGCGGCCAGCGCCGAGTCGAACTCCGGCCAGCCGGCGTCGGCGAGCATTCCCTTCTCGCCGAGGCGCTCCCACATCTCCTCGCACGCGTGCGGGGCCAGTGGGTTCAACAGCTTGAGCAGGACGCGCACCGAATAGTCCCACTCGCGGTCACGCGCGCCGCCGGCCTGCAGGTAGTCCTGCATGGTGTTGGCCAGCTCCATCAGGAACGCGACCGCGGTGTTGAAGCGGAGCTCGTCGTAGTGCTCGGTCACCTTGCCAATCGTCTGCGCGACCCTGCGCCGCAAGACCTCGGCATCGACCTTCGCGCTCGAACCGCCCTCCGCGACGACGGTTTCCGGCTCGAGCACCAGGCGCCACACGCGCTGGAGGAACTTGACGACGCCGTTGAGCCCGGCTTCGTTCCACTCGACGTCCTCTTCCGGCGGTCCGATGAACATCTCGTAGATGCGCCCCGCGTCGGCGCCCTGCGCGCCGGCCAGCTCGTCGATCGAGACGCCGTTGCCGGCCGACTTCGACATCACCTGCCCGAAGCGCTTGACCATGCCCTGGTTGAACAGGCGCATGAACGGCTCGGTGACCTCTACCAGCCCAGCGTCGTACAGGACCTTGGTGAAGAAGCGCGAGTAGAGGAGGTGCAGGATCGCGTGTTCGACGCCGCCCGTGTACTGGTCGACGGGCATCCAGTGGTTGGCCAGCTCAGGGTCGAACGGCTCGTGGTCGTCATGCGGGCTCGCGTAGCGGAGGAAGTACCAGGACGAGTCGATGAACGTGTCCATGGTGTCCGTCTCCCGCCGCGCCGGACCGTCGCACTTCGGACACGTCGTCTCGTACCAGGCCGGGTTCTCGGCCAGCGGCCTGTATTCCGGAGGCAGCACGACAGGGAGCTGGTCGTGCGGCACGGGAACGATGCCGTCGTTCGGGCAGTACACGATTGGTATCGGGGCGCCCCAGTACCGCTGCCGTGAGATCAGCCAGTCGCGCAGCCGGTATTTGACCGAGCGCTTGCCGACGCCCTTGGCCTCGAGCCAGTCGCTGATCTTCTCGAAGCCCTTCGCGCTCTCGAGGCCGTCGAACTGGCCGCTGTTCACCATCGTCCCCGGGGCGACGTAGGCCTCGCGCAGGACGCCCTGCGGTCCGGTGGGCGGTGCTATGACCTCGCGGATCGGCAGGTCGTAACGCACGGCGAACTCGAAGTCGCGCTCGTCGTGCGCGGGCACGGCCATGATCGCACCGGTGCCGTAGGTGACCAGTACGTAGTCGGCGACCCAGATCGGGATCTTCTCTCCGTTCAGCGGGTTGATCGCAAGACCGCCGGTCGCGACGCCCGTCTTCTCGCGCTCCGTGGACAGACGCTCGATCTCCGTCTCCTTGCGCGCCTTCTCCACGTACTCGCGGACTCGCGCACGGCGCTCCTCGGTGGTCACCTTCTCGACGAGCGGATGCTCGGGAGCCAGGACCATGAAGGTCGCGCCGAAGAGCGTGTCCGGCCGGGTCGTGTAGATCCGGATCTTCTCGTCCGGCATGCCGTCGACCGGGAAGTCGACCTCGGCGCCCATGCTCCGGCCGATCCAGTTCGTCTGCATGACGCGGACCTTGTGCGGCCACTTGTCCAGCAGCTCAAGGTCGTCGAGCAGCCTCTGTGCGTAATCGGTGATCTTCAGGAACCACTGCTCGAGGTCGCGCTTTTCGACCTCGACGTCGGGATGCCGCCAGCACCGGCCGTTGATGACCTGCTCGTTGGCGAGCACCGTCTTGTCGACCGGGCACCAGTTGACGGGCGCCATCGCCCGGTAGGCGAGACCGCGCTCGTACATCAACAGAAAGAGCCACTGCGTCCACCTGTAGTAGTCGGGCTCGCTGCTGGTGACCTCGCGGTCCCAGTCGTAGAGGATGCCCATCAACTTCAGCTCGCGCTTGCCCTTGGCGATGTTGTCGTGCGTCCACTTCGCAGGATGCACGCCGCCACTCTTCATGGCGGCGTTCTCGGCCGGCAGCCCGAACGCATCCCATCCAAACGGGTGGAGGACTTCGAACCCCTGCATGCGCTTCATCCGCGCCAGCAGGTCACCCATCACGTAGTTGCGCGCGTGCCCGACGGTCAGGTTGCCCGAAGGGTACGGGTACATCACCAGGTTGTAGAACTTCGGCTTCGGGGACTCGTCGGCGGCCTTCATGACGCCGCGATCGGCCCAGATCTTCTGCCACTTCGGCTCGATCTCCTGGGGGACGTAAACGCTACGGCGAGGCCGGCTGACCATGAGGTTCCAATTTAAGGGATGCGAGTTCGTGGCCCACGATGGCGACGATCAGCAGCGCGGCGCCCGCCGCCTCGACGGCGCCGAAGCGCTGCCCGGCCAGCACGACCGCGGCGACCAGGGCCCAGGCCGGCTCGGTGGCGAGGATGATCGCGACCCGGTTGGCGCTGATTTGCGCCTGGGCCCAGGTCTGGACGAAGTAGGCGAAGGCCGAGGCGAAGAGACCGGTGATGACGATCGCGAACCAGACCGAGGCGTTGGGCGACCGCAGCGACCACGTGCCGCCGACGGTGAACAGCAAGGTGCACATGGCGAGCTGGACCATGGTCAGTGACGCCGAGGAGGTGCCGGGAGACCACCGGCCCAGGAGCACGATGTGAAGCGCGAACAGGACCGCGCACGCGAGCACAAGGACGTCGCCCGGGTTCATCCCCGAGGGGCCGCCGGTGAGCATGAGGAGGCCGACCAGGGAGACGGCGACCGCGGTCCACGTCCACCAGTGGATGGGCGTCCCGAACAGGCGGTTGAGGAGCGGTGTCAGGACGACGAACAGACCGGTGATCAGGCCGGCGTTGCCCGGGCTCGTGATCGCCAGGCCGGTGGTCTGCGTGAGATAGCCGGCGGCGAGCACCGTACCAATCAGCGCACCCAGCTGCAGCTCGCGACGCGTCGGCAGCCGATGGACCACCGCGGCGACCACGACAAACGCGAGCGCGAAGCGAATCTGTAGGAACGGCAGCGTCGGGTACTGTGTCACTGCGTCTTTGACCAGGACGAAGGTCCAGCCCCACACGGCCGTGACCACCAGCAATAAAAGGACGTAGATCAATGAAGCGGCTGTGGGCGCCATGGCGCATGGAGTACATCGGCGGCGAGCAGCGACCCGGCTGCCTTTTCTGCCGCGTGATCGAGCACCCCGACGACCCTGATGCCGATCTCGTCGTCTGGCGGCCCGAGGGCGCGATCGTGCTCCTCAACAAGTTTCCGTACAACCCCGGACACGCCATGGTCGCGCCGCGAAAGCACGTGTCGACGTTCGAGGACCTCGACGACGACCCTTCGCTCGACCTCGTGCGCGCGCAGCGGCGGACTCTGCAGGTGCTTCGCACGAAAATGAGGCCCGACGGCTTCAACATCGGCGCCAACCTCGGCAACGCGGCGGGCGCAGGCATCCCGGACCACGTGCACCTTCACATCGTTCCGCGCTGGAACGGCGACACCAACTTCATGGCCGTCCTCGACGACGTGAAGGTCGTCAACGAAGCTCTGGCTCAGACCGCGGAAAAGCTCAAGCGCGCCTTCGCCGAAACGTAACCCGACCACCCACGACCGTCGCCTCGACCCGGCTGTCGTCGACCACGGTCATGTCGCACAACTTTCCAGGCCGCAGCGAGCCCAGCTCGTCGTCCATGCCCGCGGCGTACGCGGCGCCGCCGGTGTAGGCGCGCAGCGCCGA
>DASWDZ010000111.1:0-8401 GCA_036395015.1 Candidatus Dormiibacterota bacterium
GCCCGCGGCCCCTTCTGACTTGGCTCGATCTCGAAACTGACACGCTCCCCGCCCGCCAGCGAGTCGAAGTTGACGCTCGAGTCGAGACCGGTCCGATGGAAGAAGTACTCCTTCCCGTCTTCGGCCGCGATGAACCCGAAACCGCGGTCGGAGACCAGCTTCTTGATGGACCCTGTCGGCATCGACGATCTCCTCTTCTCGAAAGCTAGTCGCGAACGCACGGGCCCTTTCGAGAAGATCCGACCGCGGCGAACATCGCCCGACTACCGGGGACAGGTCTACCTTAACCCCTAAGTCGCGAGGAGGGCAACGCCGATCAGCGTCGCCACGGCCCCGGACAGCTTCACTCCTGCGCGCGTCCGCTCGCGCAATCGCCAGACCCCCCACACCGCGACGGCGACCACGGCCGTCTCGCGGACCGGCGCCACGATCGCGAGCGGAGCCAGGCTCAACGCCCACAGGACGAGGAAGTAGCCGGCCCACATGAAGGCGCCGATGATCGTGGCCTGCGTCCAGTTTGGGGCATCCGCCACAGCGACCCGAACCCATCCCAGCCGCGACGCCACCCACAGCGAGACCGGCAGCTCGATGGCCATCAGGGTGAAGAGCAGCCAGCCGTACAGCCAGGGTGTCGTCAGCCTCACCCCGACGCGGTCGACCGACGTATAGGCGGCGATGGCGACGCCGGTGAGGAGCGCCGGCAGCGTGGCGCGCCCGGTCGCCTGCGATCCGGTCACGGCCAGGATGCCGACCAGCAGCAGGACGACGCCGGCGAGCTGAAAGGAAGTCAGGCGCTCATCGAGGAGGAGTAGGCCGACGAGGACGCTCAGGAGCGGCGCCGAGCCGCGCGCGATTGGGTAGACGGCCGAGAGCTCTCCACGCCGGTAAGCGGTCGACAGCAGCCACAGATAGGCGGTCTCGAGGATCGACGAGAGCAGGCACCAGCCCGCTGCTCGCGGATCGAGCCCTGGCCGTCCAAGCACGAACCACGGGGGGATCAAGGCGAGGGTCGCCACGAACGCGCTCGTCACCGTCACCCGGCGGAAGGTCGACAGCGGGTCGCCGCTGACCTTGACGAGGACGTTCCAGGTGCCGTGAAAGACGGCCGCGGCCAGGGCCATCGCGACGGCGATCGCGGTCACTTGCGGGGAGGTCGAGCAAGCAGCCGGCCCAGCAGCCGGTACACCTCGGGGTTCACGACCAGGCCGTTGTGACTCCCCCACACCTGGATCGCCGGGATATCGGGACGCAAGCAGGAGCGAAAGTTCACGACGTCGTCGGCCTTGGTGTAGATCGACGTCGTGGGCACAACCGGCGACAGCTTGAGGTCGTAGGTGAAGCGCCCCTCGGGCCTCAAGCGCCGACCGTAGGCGAGCTGGTTGGCAGTCCTGACGACGCCCACCGCGTGATGGGTGATGGCGGCCAGGTCGGTCCAGTCGGCTAGCGGCGAGCCGAGGGCGATCACCTGCTCCACGCTGTCCGTCCTCCGCTGCGAGTGAACCTTGGCCAGGAGCCCGCCTCGGCTGTGGCCGACCAGCGTCACGCGCGAGCCGGTTTCCTTCTGGATCGCCCCGACCTTCCGGCGCAGGACGCCAAGGAGGCGCTCCGAGTGCTGGATGTTGAAGACGATGCCAGAGAGGTGGGACCGGTAGCCGAGCCGGCCCAGCCACGAATGCAGCACGCGCATGGTCCAGTCGCCGGCGAGGAAGCCAGGGATCAGGAGCACCGGCCGCCCGTCGCCCGGGGGCACCCCGCGGCCCCGAAAGACAGGGTCGCGGAGCAGGGCCGACAGCTCACGGATCGCCAGGGGATCCCACAACCTCACAGCGTGGGATCGTAGGTTCTCGGCCGCCGGTTAGCGCGGTTGCGCCGGTGACAGATTAAACAGACTGTATGTTAAATTAAGCGGATGGCCCGTCCCTATCGCCTCGGACGGCGACAGCCAGCCGTCGACCAGACGGTCCGTGCGATCGCCAGCGCTGCCCGCGAGCTGGTCTCCGAGCAGCCAAGCTCGGCCGTGACGGTGAGCGCAATCGCGCGTCGGGCCGGTGTCTCGAGGATCACGGTCTACAACCGGTTCGGCTCGCGCGACGGGGTCCTCGACGCGCTGGCTGCGTCCCCGACCGCCTCACTTCCTGCACACGGTGACCCCCGGGAAGCCTTGCGCGCGTACCTCGAGGGCTGCTGCTCGAGGTGGGCCGCCAGCCCGGCCCTCTTTCGCCATCTCCCCCTCCCGTCCGACGATGCCGCGGCGCACGAGGTCCGCGAGCTGGCCGAGCGCCTCGCAGCGGCGGACGCTCTGCGTCCGGGTTGCTCTCTGCGGGAAGCGGAGGACGTGATCGGGGCGGTGAGCTCCTTCGCCGTCTTCGACAAGCTTCACAGGGACGGGCGGCGGGCACCGGCCGCGGTGGCCGACGTTCTGCTGCGCCTGGCGTCCGGGATCCTGGCGTAGGATCTTTGACGCAGTGCGGCATAAAGTCGCCGACATCGACGGCCCTGTCCACTACCTCGACTTCGGCGGCGACGGCCGGCCGCTGCTCATGGTCCACGGGCTTGGCGGCACGGCGCTGAACTGGATGGGTGTCGGCTCCGCGATCGCGAGGACCCACCGCGCATTCGCGCTCGACCTCGCCGGGTTTGGGCAGACGCCCCTGTACGGGCGCGCCGCAACAGTGGGCGCTAACGCCAACCTCGTGCATGAATTCGTCGCGAGAGTGATCGGCGAGCCGGTGCTGCTCATGGGCAACTCGATGGGCGGTCACATCGCCGTCATCGAAGCCGCGACGCATCCCGATTCGGTGACGTCGATGGTGCTCGTCGACCCGGCGATTCCCGGCACGCATGTCACGCGACCCGAGCCTTTGATGCTCGGCGCGATGGCCGCGCTCTCGATACCTGGGCTGGCGCAGACGCTGCTCGACCGCAGACTGCGCGCGCTCGACGCCGAGGACCTTGTCAAGCAGACGCTCGCGCTCGTGTGCGCGAATCCATCGCGCGTCGAGCCCGAGATCGTCGCCGCCCACGTCCAGCTGACTCGCGAGCGGCAGCGCCTGGGCCGGCAGAACGGACGAGCCTTCGTCCAGGCCACGAGGTCGATCGGATTTCGGATGGCCGACCCGCGGTTCTGGGCCCGCGTCGCACTCGTCCGCTCACCGACGCTTGTCATCCACGGGAGCCTGGACCGCCTGATCCCTCTCCCCGCGGCGCAGGAGCTTGCTCGCCGGCGTCCCGATTGGGAGTTGAGGGTCCTGGAGGGTGTGGGCCACGTGCCGATGATGGAAACGCCGGATCGATTCATGGTGGCGCTGGAGACGTGGACCGCGTATAGAATCCCGAGCGCCGCCGCGATCTCATGACGGAGCAAGCGCTCAGCAAAACAAGAAGTGGCAACGGTCTCCGAACCACCACATAGCAGGCTTCCCCAGCCGCGACGTCTCGGTCGGTGGGACCCGATCCCCCCGATGTGGCTCGAGGGACGCTTCTACCTCGAGTTTCTCCGCCTCATCCGCGACCCGGTGTACCGCGGCGTCGACGTCCCCAACGGACGCCGAAAGCCCGTACTCCTCATCCCCGGCTTCCTGGCCGGCGACTGGACGCTGCGCACGCAGTTCGACTGGCTGCGGCGCGCCGGCTACCGGCCGCGACTGGCCGGGCTTGCCTTCAACGTCATGTACTCCGAGGTGATGCTCAGGCCGCTGGGCGGGAGCCTGCAAGAACTGCACCGCAAGACGGGCGCACGAGTCTCCGTCGTCGGGCACAGCCGCGGCGGCGTGCTCGCGAAAGTGCTCTCCCATCGCCACCCTGACCTGGTGGAGCAGGTGATCACGCTCGGATCTCCGCTCAGCGATCCCTTCGATGTGCACCCGTTGACCATGGCCGGCGTGCATGCGGCACATCTCTTCAACGCGGTGCGCTACCGGCACCCGGCTTCGGTCGAGATGCGGTTCCTGCGCGACTTGCGGGCCGCTCCACGGGTGCCGACCACCTCGATCTACTCGCGCACCGACGGAGTCGTCAACTGGAAGGCGTGCCTGCGGCCGGACGTCAACGCGATCGAAGTCCGCGGCAGCCACGTCGGACTCGCCCTGAACCCCGAGGTCTACCGGATCCTGGCCCACCTCCTCCCCGCACCCTGGCGACAGACGTAACATCGCTGTAGCGGGAGCTCGCGACCTTCCTCTCCAGCGGGGAAGGGACGTGGGCTGAGAGGGCGCCGCGCGCCGACCGCATGAACCTGAACTGGGTAATGCCAGCGGAGGGAATTTATGAGAAAAGTCTTCTTCCCCATTCATGGGGAAGTGGCGCGAAGCGCCGATGGGGCGGGTACGGGCACCCAGCCGCGAACCGCAGAAGCTGACGCCTTCGGCAAGGTCGAAACCCACGGCATCGAGGCCATCCCGCCGAACGAGCGCCACGGCGTGCCGCGCGAGCTCGCTTTCCTGTGGGGCGGCGCATTCGTCAACTACGCGAGCCTTTTCACGGCGAGCCTGCTCACGACCTACTACGGGCTCGGCGTGTGGGACGGGCTCCTCGCGACAACCCTGGGCACGATCGCCGCGGCCGTGATCCTCGGCCTCCTCAGCAACACCGGGCCGCGCTCAGGTCTGCCTCAGATCGCATTCACGCGCGGCATCTTCGGCCTGCGCGGCTCCTACGTCGGGGCGGCGCTGACGCTGTTTCTTGCGATCGGATGGTTCGCGGTCGACTGCGTGATCGCGGCACAGGCCGGGGCTCAGCTGTTCGGCGGCGGCAACTCGTTGGTGACGTTCGGCCTCGTCCTGGTCATCGCTGCGGTGAGCGTCGCGGTGGCGGTGTTCGGGCATCAGACGATCAAAGTCCTCGAGACGTACGGTGCGGTGACCTTCGCGATTCTTTCCGCGGCGCTGTTTCTGTTTCTCGCGCCGCAGTTTCACTGGACGCAGGCACCCACGTTCCTCGGATCCGACTACACCGGCGCGTTCGTGCTCGGGTTCATGACCTGCTTCGCGCTCGTGGCCTCCTGGTATCCGTTCGCCAGCGACTACTCGCGGTACCTGCCGGCCTCCAGCCGCACCGGCGCGGTGACGGTGTGGCCTGTGGTCGGGGTCGTGGTGCCCATGGTCCTTCTCGGCGCCTTTGGTCTCCTGCTGCCCACCATCGATCTCCAGCTCGCCCAGAACGAGGGCGTGCTCGCCGTGATCAGCGCGCACGCGCCCGCGTGGGTCGCGATCCCCTTCTTCCTCTTCATCGTCGTCGGCGAGATCTGGGCCAACTATCTCGACGTCTACACGGCCGGGCTTGTATCGCTTGCCATGGGGATTCGGCTCCAGCGCTGGCAGACGGCGCTCGGCTGCGGGCTGCTGGGCACCGCACTCGCCGCCTACGCGGTGCTCGTCACCGACTTCCACGTGGCGTACGAGGACTTCCTGATCCTCACCTACCTGTGGGCGCCGGCCTGGGCTGCCGTCGTCCTGCTGAGCTTCTTCGTGTTCGAGGGCAAGGGCCGGCCGGCCCTGGCGCTGGTCGCATGGATCGCGGGTACGGGGACCAGCCTCCTGTTCGTCAACTACGCGAACCTGTTCGGCAACGTGTTCGTGGGGCAGAAATTCTTCAACGACCGGTTGATCGAGGCATTCCACGGAGCCGACATCTCAGGCCTGGTCAGCATCGGCGTCGCCGCCGCCGTCTACTGGGCGGGGCGCCGGCTGCGCACGGCGTGAAGCTTCCGGTCGCGTTGACGATCGCGGGCTCCGACTCCGGCGGAGGCGCCGGCATCCAGGCGGACCTGAAGACATTCGCGGCGCTGGGCGTGCACGGCACGTCCGCCATCACGGCGATCACGGCTCAGAACACGACCGGCGTGACCAACATCCTCGAGCTGCCGACGGGCCTCATCCGCGAGCAGATCGCGGTCGTCGTCCAAGACCTGGGCGTCCAGGCCGCCAAGACCGGCATGCTCTCCAGCGCCGCGATCATCGCGACCGTCGCCGAGACGATCTCCGACGTGGGTATCCACCAACTGGTCGTCGACCCGGTGATGGTCGCCAAAGGTGGCGCCAAGCTGCTCCGAGACGACGCGGTGGCGGCACTGCGCGAGCGACTCGTTCCCCTCGCGACGGTGATCACACCGAACCTGCCGGAGGCCGAGGTGCTGCTCGACCGCAAGATCGCGAGCCTGGACGAGCGTCGCGCCGCGGCGCGGGACCTCGTCGGGCTCGGTGCACGAGTCGCGGTCGTCAAGGGCGGCCACGCCGAAGGTGACGCGATCGACGTGTTCTTCGACGGGATTGAGATCGTCGAGTTGCGGGCCAAGCGCATCCCCACCGCGAACACGCACGGCAGCGGCTGCGTCTTCTCGGCTGCGATAGCCGCCAACCTTGCGCATGGCAGGGATCCGCTCGCGGCCGTGCACGTAGCGAAGGAATTCATCACGGGGGCGATCGCGAACTCACTCGATATCGGCCAGGGGCACGGTCCGGTGAATCCGATGTTTGCTCTCAGGATCGGCGGTTAAGCTTTTCGTCCGATGAGCAAGCGCAAGCGCGCCTCGACGGGCAAGACACCAGCTGATTCCAACGTCGACGAACCAACCGACGACGCGGCCGTCAAGGACGATATGGTGCACGTGACACCAGACCTCCTGGCCGGGAGCCCGGACATCTTCGCCGGCAAGAAGACGGAGTCGACGGTTCCAGAAGAGCCGCCGGCGTCTGAAAAGATCGAAGAGCCTGCGGCGGCCTCCGAGGAAGTCGAGACCACCCAACCAAGCACGACGATGACGGCGGAGCCGGCGCAGACGCCGCCCGCGCCGACGTCACAGCCTCCGTTCGTGAGCGCCACGCCCTATCCGGCGCGCCCTCGGAACGCCGGTTCGAGCGTGCTGGGCATCGTCTTTGTCGTCATCGGCCTCTTCGCGCTCCTGGTCGTGCTGACGGGGACCGACCTCACGCAGTACGGGTGGCCGCTCTTCATCATCATCCCGGGCCTGACACTGCTCGTGATCGGGTTCGTCAGGGTCGGCGCAGGCGCGACGATCCCCGGCGGCATCCTGTCAGTGCTGGGAGTGGTGCTTGCGTACTGCAACAGCACCAACGACTGGCCGTTCCTGGCCTACGGCTGGGCCCTGGTCGCCCCCGGTGGAGTCGGGCTCGGCATCTATCTCCAGGCGCTGCGCGACCGGGACCAGGGCGAGCTGCGAACAGGACGGACGCTGCTGTTCATCGGGGTGATGATCTTCCTGATCGGCTTCGTGCTCTTCGAATCGATCCTCGGCATCAGCGGCCGCGACTACTTCGGGCCGATCGGCAAGGCGGCGCTGCCCGTGCTGCTGATCGTGGTCGGAGTCGTCCTCCTGGTGCGCAGCATCCAGAGGAGCCGCCAGAGCTAAAGCGTCTTCAGTCTCGCCTGGAGCTGGTCGCGGGTCACCTGGTACTCGATCGACTCGCGGTAGAGCTTGAAGCCCATCGTGCGGTTGATCTTCAGCATCGGCCCGTTGGAGTGCGCGTTGTCGGTGATCACATACTCCGCACGCGGGTACAGCTCGCGCATGCGGAGCACCATCGCCGCCTTGATCCACTTGCCGAGGCCGCGACCGCGCGCGTCGGGCCGAACCCCGGTGAACTGCTGCTCGAGCATCGTCGGCTTGTGGACGGTGGCAGCCATGTCCGTCATGCCTGAGATCGTGCCGTCGGGCTCGCGCGTCAGCACCTCATGCGGCATCTCGCCGATCAACTTCGCGCGGTCGTAATAGTCGCGGATCTTCTCCGGCGTGACAACGATGTTCCCGATGTCGAGGTCTTCGAACGGGATCGTGTTCAGAAGCTCAGAGCGGCGTAGCGCGAACTCCGGCAGCATCTCGTCGGGCATCGGGCCGTCGTAGATCTCGAGCCTGGTCTGGGGCGAGCGCGCCTCGCCCTCCTCGACCCAGCGCCCCATCATGTCCCAGTCGACGTCGGCGAGCTTGAGGCGGCTCTCGATGTCGGTGAGCTTCGGCGCCGCGCCCAGCCACCGCAGGAATCCATGACCAGACGGCTGCGTCGAGCTCATCCCCGCGACGGTGTTGCCGTGCTCGGCCATCAGCTTGTCGAGCACCGGCAGCCATGCCTTCGCGATACCGTTGCGACGCTGGTCCTTCCGCACGTAAGCGCCGGTCCAGATCAGGTGCTTGTTGGTCGCGTGCTCCGGGTTGGCAGGCGTCGTCGTCTCGGCCGAGAACCAGCTGATCATCACGCCGTCGCGCGACATCTCGAAGTACACGTGCCGGTCGAAGGGGTTCGGCTTCTTCATGCCGGCTTCCTCGACCTCGTCCGGAGTGATGGGATCGTCTGGGAATATCTCGCTGTGCCGCTCCCGGCGAAGCACGTGATACCGCTTCCAGAAATCGCGGTCCGCGGTGATGGGATCGACCCGGACCGGGACCAAT
>DASWDZ010000112.1:0-13969 GCA_036395015.1 Candidatus Dormiibacterota bacterium
CCGGCCTGGAGCAGCTCCGCCACGAGATACCCGCAGATAAACCCGGCGGCTCCCGTAACCAGGACCTTCATCCGCGATAGTCCGGACTATCAAGGACTTTCGCTTCCGCAGATGCGCGATAGTCCGGACTAACGGTCATTCTCAGAGCGCTGCGATGAGAGGGAACGTCGCGTTCCCTCTCATAAACGGATGGGGCCTGTTATCCCCCAGATGTCGACGACCTCCCGACCGTCGAGCTCCAGGCCGCGATACGCGCGGTGTGGGGCACCGACCACGATCAGCTCCGAGTCACGGAGCACGGTCTCGAGCGGCTCGAAGCTCGGGTCGGCGATGTACGGGTCGGTGCACATGACCTTCGCGCCCTTGAACTGCGCAAGCTTGCGCAACTTGTAGCTGAGCGAGGCCCGTGGGTCGTCGGACTCGCCCTTGAAGGCCATGCCGAGGATCCCGACTGTGCGGCCGAGGAGTGGCCGCCGCGAGTTGAGGGTGTCGACGATGTAGCCGGGAAGGCCCTCGTTGACCTGCATCGCGGCCTGTCCCATGGGGAAGTGGTCGGCCGTGAAGGCGCTGAGCTGCATCGTGTCCTTCAACAGGCATGGGCCCGCGGCAAAGCCGGGGCCCGGCAGGTCCTGGGCGCGCGGGTAGTCCTGCCGGATCGCGTTCAGGACGCGGTTGTAGTCGAGGCCCGAGCGGTTGACGATCTGGAAGAACTGGTTGGCGATCGCGAACTTCATGTAGCGCCACGTGTTGGTCAGCAGCTTGGCGAGCTCCGACTCGAGCGGCGTCGTGCGCACGACCGAAACACCAAGCCGCTCAAAAAGCTGTTTTGCCTTCTCGAACGCAGAGTCGGAGTTGACGCCCACCAGCTGGGGCAGCGTCCGCAGCTCCTCGAGCGCGTGACCTTCGGCGATGCGCTCAGGGCAGAAGGCAACCTCAGCGTCGATGCCGGCCGCCCGCAGCCGGCGCTCTACCGTCTCGGTCGTGCCTGGATAGACGGTCGAACGGAGGACGACCAGGGAGCCGTTCTGCAGGTGCGGGGTCAGCTCGTCGAGGACCCGCTCGAAGATTCGCACCGAGGGGTTCATGAACTCGTCGATCG
This sequence comes from Candidatus Dormiibacterota bacterium, assembly GCA_036395015.1. Lineage (GTDB taxonomy): Bacteria > Chloroflexota > Dormibacteria > Dormibacterales > Dormibacteraceae > 40CM-4-65-16. The sequence continues at coordinate 1,100 of DASWDZ010000112.1, forward strand.
GCGTCCCGATGACCAGGATGACGGTGCGGGTACGGCGCAGCATCGCGGGATCGCGCGATAGCTCGAGGCGGCCGGTGGGCAGCAGCCTTGTGAGGAGCGCCTCGGCACCGGTCTCGCGGAACGGCACCTGGCCGGCCTGGACCTGGTCGATCTTGCGCTGGTCGATGTCGTTGATGCCGACCGTGTAGCCGCAGTCGGCGAGCGACAGCGCGAGGGGAAGGCCGACATGGCCGCAGCCGCCGACGATCACCAGGTCGAGGTCGCTCATTGGGCGGCCAAATTATGATCTCCGAGCTCATGAACTCACCCCGGAAGGGCGGCGGTCGCCTGTCCGTGCTTTTGGACATGAGACCGCTCCAGGGGCCAAGCGGGGGCCGCGGGGTGGGCGCCTACGGGCGGGGCCTGCTCGGTGGTTTGATCCGGGCGGGGTTCGACCGCAACCTTTCGCTTCTGCTCGACGTCGCGTTCGACGAGCCGGCGCTCCCCCCCGGCCGCTACCGGCTCGTCGGATGCCGGCGCCGCAACCATGGCCAGCTCGCTGCGTACGAGGACGCGGTCGCGTTGACGGCGGACATCCAGCGCATCGGCCCGGACGTCTACCACGCGATCGACTTTCATCTACCGGGTCGGTGTCCATGCCCCCTCGTGGTCACGCTGCACGACCTGATCCCCTGGGCGTGGGGTGGGCCGCGGATGCGCGGCGAGCGGCTCCGTTACCTGGCCGCGTTTCGATTCCTGCGCCGCGCCGACCTGGTGATCGCGGTCTCCAAGGCGACGGCCGAGGACGCGTTTCGCCTGCACGTCGCGGCCCACAAGCGCGTGCGGATCATCCCCGAAGCCGCGGACCCCAGGTTCGCGCCGCGCGATGGCGCGGCCGAGCTGGTCAGGGAGAGATGGGGGTTGGAGGCGCCCTACCTCTTATTCGTGGGCGCGCTCGACGCGCGCAAGGATCCCCGTTCCCTGCTCCAGGCGTGGCAAACCGCGCGCGCAGCCAAGCCGGCGCTCCAGCTGGTGATCGCGGGGAATCCCGGCCGGCAGGCCCCGCCAAGCATGGGCGACGCCGTCCAGCTGGGCCGCGTCGACGATGACGCGCTCGCGGACCTCTACTCGGCGGCAGCCTGCCTCGTGTTCTCCAGCCGCTACGAAGGCTTCGGGCTGCCGTGCCTCGAGGCCATGGCTTGCGGGTGCCCGGTCGCGGCGTTTCGCAACTCGAGCCTTCCGGAGGTCGTGGGCGACGCCGGGCTCCTGGTCGACGACGGGGACGGCGTCGCCCTGGGCGAGGCCGCGCTGGCGATGATCCGAGAGCGCGAGCGCTGGAGCCGCGCCGGAATCCAACGCGCCCGAAGGTTCAGCTGGGACAAGGCCGCCCGCGAGGTGATCTCAGCCTACGAATCCCTGCTGGCATAATCGGCCAGCCATGAGCAGGGTCGCCGTCATCGGCGCGGGCTACGTGGGCTTGACGACCGCGGCGTGCCTCGCCGACCTCGGCAACCAGGTCACCGTCGTCGACATCGACGCCGACAAGATCGCGCAGCTCGAGCGAAAGCACGTGCCGATCTACGAGCCGGGGATGCAGGAGCTCGTCGAGCGCAACGCGAGCGCGGGCAGGTTGAGGTTCACCACCTCGTACAGGGACGCGGTGCCGGGGGCGGAGTACGCGATCATCGCCGTCAGCACGCCGGAGGGCGAGGGCGGGGAGGCGGACCTGTCCTACATCGAGGCCGCGGCGAGCTCGATCGCGGATGCGATGGACGGGCCGCTGGTCGTGGTCAACAAGTCCACAGTGCCGCCCCTGACCGGCGATATGGTCTCGAACGTCCTCCAGCAGCGACAGACCGAGCACAAGGCGGCCGTCGTCTCCAACCCTGAGTTCCTCCGCGAGGGCTCGGCGATCCACGACTTCATGCACCCCGACCGCGTGGTGGTGGGCAGCCACGACCGCGAGGCTGCGGAGAAGGTGGCGAACCTCTACGCACCACTGGAGGCACCGGTCTTGATCACGCCCAACATCTACACCGCGGAGATGGTGAAGTACGCGTCCAACGCGTTCCTCGCCACCCGAATCTCATTCATCAACGAGATCGCTCGCATCAGCGAGCGCGTCGGCGCCGACGCCAAGCTCGTCGCCGAAGGCATGGGCCTGGACAAGAGAATCGGACCGAGCTTTCTCGAGGCCGGCATCGGATGGGGCGGTAGCTGTTTCGGGAAGGATGTCTCGGCCCTGACCGCGGTTGCGGAAGGCTTCAACTACCACCCGGAGCTGCTGCATGCCGTCAGCGACATCAACCGCGACCAGCGCATGCTGGTCATCGACAAGCTTCGCGAAATCCTCGACGAGCTCCCCGGCCGTGTCATCGGCATGCTCGGTCTCTCGTTCAAGCCCAACACCGACGATATGCGCGACGCGCCCAGCATCGACATCGCGAAGGTCCTGCTCGCGGCGGGCGCTGAGGTCCGTGCCTACGACCCGGCCGCGATCGAGCGGGCGAGGACGCTGCTGCCGGAGGTCGAGTTTCTGAAGGACGCCTACCAGGTCGCGGCGGGCGCCGACGCGGTCGTCCTGGTGACCGAATGGAACGAGTTCCGCCAGCTCGACATGGCGCGCGTCAAACAGCTCATGCGGCACCCCGTGGTCGTCGACGGCAGGAACATCTACGACCCGGTGGCGATGCGAAACCTGGGCTTCACCTATCGCGGCATTGGCCGCGAGTAAGCCGAGAGCCGTAGTTTCGGGCGGGGCCGGCTTCATTGGTTCGCACCTCTGCGAAGCGCTGCTGGACCGCGGCATGCGCGTGGTCGCGCTCGACAACTTCATCACCGGCTCGGCGGGCAACCTGCGCGCGCTGCAGGACAATCCGGACCTCGACCTTCTCGAGATCGACGTCAACGAAGGGGTCCTCATCGACGGTGATGTGCAGTTCGTGCTGCACTTCGCGTCACCCGCGTCACCCGCGCAGTACCGCGCCCACCCGATTGACACGCTGAAGGTCGGCACCGTCGGTACGCTGAACATGCTGGATCTCGCGAGGGCGAAGGCCGCCACGTTTGTCCTTGCGTCGACGTCCGAGGTTTATGGCGATCCGCTCGTCCACCCGCAACCCGAGTCGTACTGGGGCAACGTCAACCCCGTCGGTCCGCGAAGTTGCTACGACGAGGCGAAGCGGTGCGCGGAAGCTTTCACGATGGCCTTTCACCGCGCGCAAAACGTCGACACGCGAATCGTCCGCATCTTCAACACCCACGGTCCGCGGATGCAGGTCTCAGACGGCCGCGCGGTGCCGAACTTCATGGCCCAGGCGATCCGCGGCGAGCCCGTTACGGTCTACGGAGACGGCTCGCAGACGCGCAGCCTGTGCTACGTCTCCGACCTGGTGCGCGGCGTCCTCGCGGCGCTGGATCGGGGCGACGAGCTTCCGGTCAACCTCGGCAACCCGCACGAGGTGACGGTGCTCGAGCTCGCCGAGATCATCATCCGGCTTGCCGGCTCGACGAGCTCGATCGAGCACCGCGAGCTCCCCGCGGACGATCCCAGGCAACGCCGGCCGGACATCTCGCGCGCCCAAGAGCTGCTCGGCTGGCAGCCCGAGGTGGGACTGGAGGACGGACTGGGCCGAACTCTTGAATACTTTCGTTCAGTGCTATGACGACGCCCGAAGAGCTGAAGAAGTACGTCCGCGACGTACCTGACTACCCGCAGAAGGGGATCATCTTCCGCGACATCACGCCGCTCCTGGGGGACAAGAAGATCTTCGCCGAGGTGGTGGAGCTGATGTCCAGGGCGTGGGCGGCGAATCCACCCGACCTCGTGGCCGCGATCGAGGCGCGTGGCTTCATCCCCGGGTCGGCGATGGCGGTCAAGCTCGGGGCGGGCTTCGTGCCGATCCGCAAGACCGGAAAGCTGCCGTGGACGACGGTCATGGAGACGTACGACCTCGAGTACGGGACCGACTCCCTGGAGGTGCACTCGGATGCCATCCAGCCCGGCCAGAGCGTCCTGATAGTGGATGATGTGCTGGCGACGGGCGGTACCGCGTCCGCCGCGGTGCGGCTGATGCGCAAGCTCGGCGCGGCGGTGATCGGCGTGCAGGTGCTGATCGAGCTCGGCTACCTCGAAGGCCGAAAGCGCCTCAGCGATGTGAAACTGGTCAGCGAGATCGTCTACTAGGAGACGGATTTGAAAGTCAGCTCACGAGGCAACGACGTCAAGGACCTGAACCTGGCGACGCAGGGACAGGACCTCATCGATTGGGCGGCTCGCGAGATGCCCGTCCTCACCCTGATCCGGCAGCGGTTCACGACCGACCAGCCCCTGAAGGGTCTGCGCCTGGCCGCCTGCTTGCACGTCACGAGCGAGACCGCCAACCTGATGCTCACTCTGAAAGCGGGCGGCGCAGACATCGCGCTGTGCGCGTCGAACCCGCTGTCCACGACCGACGCCGTGGCCGCAGCTCTGGCGTCGCACCACGCGATCAAGACCTACGCGATCAAGGGCGAGGACAACGAGACCTACTACGACCACATCGAGGCCGCCCTCGACCACAGGCCGCAGGTGACGATGGATGACGGCGCTGACCTTGTGTCAGTACTCCACAAGTCAAGGCGGGACCAGCTGTCCGAGGTTATCGGAGGCACCGAGGAGACGACCACCGGCGTGATCCGGCTTCGGGCCATGGCCGAGCACGGCGTGCTCGCCTATCCGATCGTCGCCGTCAACGAGGCGGACACCAAGCACATGTTCGACAATCGCTACGGAACCGGCCAGTCGACAATCGACGGCATCATCCGGGCGACGAACGTCCTCCTCGCAGGCAAGACGTTTGTCATCGCAGGCTACGGTTGGGTCGGCCGCGGCCTGGCGTCGAGGGCCAAAGGGCACGGCGCCGACGTCGTGGTGACCGAGGTCGACTCGGTGAAGGCACTCGAGGCGGCGATGGACGGCTTCCGGGTCATGACCATGGACGACGCGGCTCGCGAGGGCGACATCTTCGTGACCGTGACCGGCGACGTGAACGTGCTCGACCGCAAGCATTTCGAGGCCATGCAGGACGGCGCGATCCTGGCGAACTCGGGCCACTTCAACTCCGAGATCAACCTCAAGGCCCTGGACGAGATCGCCACCGGCGTGCGCCAGGTGCGTCCGTCCGTGCAGGAGTACCGGCTCGGCGACGGGCGGCGGCTGTTCCTGCTCGGCGAAGGCCGGTTGATCAACCTCGCAAGCGCCGAGGGGCATCCCGCCGCGGTCATGGACATGAGCTTCGCCAACCAGGCCCTGTGCGCCGAGTACATCGCCAAGAACGCCGAGCAGCTCGAGCACAAGGTCTACGACGTGCCGGCGGAAATCGACTCCGAGGTCGCGCGGCTGAAGCTCCGGGCGATGGGGATCAAGATCGACACCCTGACCGACGAACAGCGCCGATACCTATCTTCCTGGGAGGAAGGCACCTAACCTACACACCACATGTTCGGTCCCGCTCGGCGCACCTGGGTGCTGGGCGGCGGGGGGGCACGAGGCGCTGCGCAGGTTGGCGTCCTGCAGGCGCTGTTCGAGGCCAACCTGGAGGCGCCGGTCGCCATCGTCGGCACCAGCGTCGGGGCCCTGAACGGCGCCTCCATCGCTGCCTATCCCTCCCTCGCGGGGACGATGATGCTGCGCGAGGTCTGGATGTCGCGGCCCGCGCTCAGGGTCTTCCAGGCGCATCCGCTCGGTCTCCTCGTCTCCGGCATCAGGCGCTACCAGCTGAGCGCGTTCCCGCAGGAGAACGTGCGCCGTCTGATCGACCGCGCGCAGGCTCTGACCGGCGTGACGACGTTTGAGCAGCTTCGCGTTCCCCTCGCGGTGGTGGCCACCGACCTCAACGCCGGCAAGCCGGCCGTGTTCAGGTCCGGCGCGCTGACGCCCGCTCTACTGGCCTCGACCGCGATCCCTGGCGTGTTTCCCATGGTGAATGTCAACGGCCGCCAGCATCTCGACGGCGGGGTGATCGAGAACACGCCCTTGAACACCGCCGTCGCCGACGGGGCGCGCGAGATCTTGGCGATCAGCCTCATGGCGGGTGGCGAGCAAGAGGAGACGCCCGCTGGTTTCGGCGAGCTGATCGCCAGGACGCTGCAGCTGTCGCTTCACCACCAGATGCTCACGGACTTCGAACGGCTGAGGGATCGCTGCCGGATCGTCGTCATCTGTCCGGTCACGGCTCCCACCGCGACCTGGGAGATGAAGCGCGAGCACCTCGAATCCGTGATGGACAACTCGCGCTCGGCCATGGCGCATCTCCTGCACGAGCGAGGCTCCAGGCTCTTTCGCCATTCCGCGATTCACTACCTGCGCCTGGGTTAGGATTCCGTCCGTCCCAGAGGTATGAACCTGGCGCTTGGGGCAGGGCCCACACGGCGGCCCGGCCTTGCCGGCGCGGGAGATTCAAAGGAGGACCGTATGCCGTCTCTGTTCACGTCCGAGTCGGTCACCGAAGGCCATCCGGACAAGGTCGCCGACCAGATCTCCGACGCAATCCTCGACGCCATCCTGGCCAAGGACCCTCTGGCGCGGGTCGCGTGCGAGGCGATCGTGACCACCGGGTTGGTGATCGTGGTGGGGGAGATCACCACCGATTGCTACGTCGACATCCCGCGGATCATCCGCCAGACCGTGCGCGAGGTTGGCTACACGCGCGCGAAGTACGGCTTCGACGCGGAGACGTGCGGTGTCATGAGCAGCATCGACGAGCAGTCGCCCGACATCGCGCAGGGCGTCGACGTGGGAGGCGCGGGCGACTCGGGCATGATGTTCGGATTCGCCTGCGACGAGACGCCGGAGCTGATGCCGCTGCCGATCACACTCGCCCACCGCCTCGCCCGCAAGCTGGCCGAGGTGCGCCGCAACAAGACGCTGACCTACCTGCGACCTGACGGTAAGGTCCAGGTCACCGTGCGCTACGGGGATGACGGCAAGCCGGAGGCGGTGGACAACGTCGTGGTTTCGACGCAGCACCACGACGAGGTCGACGTCGAGCAGCTCCGGGCGGACATCACCGAGCACGTGATCGAAGCCGTCATCCCTGCCGAGGTGCGTGGCGGCTCGCTGCGCTCGTTTATCAACCCGACGGGCAGGTTCGTGATCGGGGGGCCGGTCGCCGACGCGGGCCTCACCGGCCGCAAGGTGATGGTCGACACCTACGGGGGCTACGCCCGCCACGGTGGTGGATGCTTCTCGGGCAAGGACCCGACGAAGGTCGACCGCGCGGGCGCGTACGGCGCCCGCCACGTCGCGAAGAACATCGTCGCCGCCGGCCTGGCCAGCAAGTGCGAGGTCCAGGTCTCGTACGCGATCGGCGTCGTCAAGCCGGTGGCGGTCCGGGTCGACACCTTTGGCACCGGCAAGGTCCCGGACGCCACGATTGCGTCCGCAGTGACCAGGCTCTTCGACCTCAGCCCGCTCGGCATCATCAAGGAGCTGAACCTGCGCCGGCCGCTGTTCCGCCAGACCGCGGTCTACGGCCACTTCGGGCGCACCGACATCGACGCACCCTGGGAGTCGACGGCGCGAGCGGCCGAGCTCGCCGAAGAGCTTTCGCTAAAGGCGTGACGAGGCGAAGCGGCACGACCGCTCCCCATTCATGGGGACGGGTGAGGGGTGAGGCTTGACGCGCACTGTCGCCGTCATCCCGGCGGGCGGCGCAGGGACGCGGCTGTGGCCGCGCTCGCGGAGCTCCAGGCCGAAACACGTGCTGCCTCTGGGGGACCGCGGGCAGCCGCTTCTTCGCGCCACGTACGACCGTGCGCGGACGGTGGCCGAGGAGGTGTTCGTCCTCACCGAGGTGAGGCAGCGCGACTTGATCGCCGGCGTTCTGCCCGAGGTGGACGCGTCGCACCTGATCCTGGAGCCGTCGGCGCGCGGGACGACCAACGCCTACGGGCTCGCCGCCCTGACCCTGGTCGAGCGCATGCCAGACGCGGTCATGCTCGCGCTCCCTGCGGACCACGTCGTCCGCGGCAGCGCCCAGGTGAGGAAGGCCGTGCGGGCGGCGGTGGCCGCCGCCGCAACCACCGGCTGCCTTGTGACCGTCGGTCTCAAGCCAACGTTCCCATCGACCGGGCTTGGGTACATCCACGCACCGGGTCGCGTGTCGCGCGGCACTCTGCGCGTGAGGCGGTTCATCGAAAAGCCAAACGCGGCCACGGCTCGCCGGTTCGTACGTGAGGGCGGCTACTACTGGAACCTGGCCTGGTTCTCATGGCGGCTGGATTTGTTCATCGACGAGCTGTCACGCCACGCGCCTCGACACCTTGCCGGCCTCCGCAAAGTGGTCGCGGCGCGCAGCTCCAACGACGAGCCCGCGGCGGCGGAGCTCTATCGCAAGCTTCCCGTCGAGGTCATCGACCGCACGGTGATGGAGAAGACCGGCCGCCTCCTGCTCGTCCCAGCCTCTTTCGATTGGGCCGACATCGGCAACTGGGCGGAGCTCGGCGACCGCGTCCACGCCGACGCCCGGGGCAACTCGGTCGAGGGCGAGGCGGTGCTGGTGGACACCACGGGCAGCCTGGTCTTCGGCGACCGCCGGCTGATCGCGGCGATCGGGCTCGAGGGCATGATCATCGTCGACTCCGAAGACGCTCTGCTGGTCGTTCCACGCTCGCGCGCCCAGGACGTGCGCAGGGTCGTCGACGCCCTCAAGCGGGCCCGCAAGACCCGCTACCTTTAGCCCGATGGCTGCTCAACCGATCAAGTTCGGCACCGACGGGTGGCGCGGCATCATCGCCGACGACTTCACGTTCGGCAACGTCCGCAGGGTGGCGCAGGCCACCGCGCAGTACATGAAGACGCGCGCCAGCGAACCCCTGGCGATCGTCGGCTACGACTGTCGCTTCGCATCCGAGGACTTCGCCCAGGCAGTGGCCGACGTGTTCGCGGGCAACGGGATCAAGACGCTCGTGTTCGATCGCCCCTCGCCAACGCAGGTCGCGTCGTGGACGGTGATCGACCGCAAGGCGACCGGCGCGGTGGCGATCACAGCCAGTCACAACCCCTACATGTTCAACGGCTACAAGTACAAGACCGAGACAGGGAGCGCGGTTCCGTCCGAGGTCATCGCCGAGCTCGAGCGGATCATAGGCGGACTCGACGATGTCCCGGCCCCGGACCGCAAGGCGTCGCGTGGGCTCGTCAGCTCGTACGACCCGCGGCCCGCCTACTACGCGCAGATCGCTCGCCTGGTCGACGTCGACGCGATCAAGGATGCCGGCTTACGCATCGTCCACGAGTGCATGTACGGCTCGGGGTACGGCTACATCGCCGAAATGATCGGCGGCGGCCGCACGACTGTGACCGAGCTTCACAACCAGCGCAACCCGCTGTTCGGCGGCATGAACCCGGAGCCGATCCCACCCAACATCGATTCGACGATCGCGCTCATGAAGGTCGGCAACCAGGACCTCTGCATCTGCACCGACGGCGACGCCGACAGGGTCGGCATCATCGACGAAACCGGGCGCTTCATCAACCAGCTGCAGGTCTTTGCGCTGCTGATGCTGTACCTCTTCGAGTCACGCGGGATGCGCGGGCCGGTGGTGAAGACGGTGAACATGACCGCCATGGCCGACAAGCTCGGAGCCGAGTTTGGCGAGCGCGTCTACGAGGTCCCGGTCGGCTTCAAGAACGTCGCACCCAAGATGATGGAGACGAATGCGCTTCTGGGCGGTGAAGAGTCAGGCGGCTTCGCGGTGCGCGGCCACATCCCCGAGCGCGATGGGATCCTGATCGGTCTCCTTTTCGCGGACATGATGGTCAAGTCGGGCAAGCCGATCTCCCAGATCCTGGCCGGGCTCGAGGAACGTGTCGGGCCGCACGCCTACGCCCGCCACGACATCCACCTTCCGCGCGAGGACTACGAGGCGGACCGCAAGCGCATCCTGGAGACGCTGGAGCACAACGAGCCGGACGAGGTCGCAGGCGTCAAGGTGCAGCGAGTGCGCTCCGACGACGGATTCAAGTTCTACCTGGCGGACGGCAGCTGGGTGCTCCTTCGCGCGAGCGGGACCGAGGCCCTGATCAGGATCTACGCGGAGGCGGCCGACAAGGAGGCGGTGGAGGCCCGCCTGCAAGCCCTGGAAGACATAGTGGGGATCAGGCAGCACGCCGGTGCCTCCTGAATTCGGCCGGATCGAGAACACCAAGGTCGACAAACCGTGGGGCTACGAGCTGCGCTGGGCGATCACCGACCGCTACCTGGGCAAGGTCCTCCACATCAACAAAGGCGAGGCGCTTTCCCTCCAGTACCACAGGCAGAAGGACGAGTGCCAGTACATCCTCGCCGGCGCCATCGACATGGAGGTGGGACCGACCGAGGGTGAGATGACGACGCGTCGGATGCGCGCCGGGGACACCGTCCACCTGACGCCCGGAACGCGGCACCGGCTCACCGCGGTCGAGGACACCGACATCTTCGAGGTCTCGACGCCCGAGATCGATGACGTCGTTCGCTTGGAAGATCGGTACGGCCGCGATTAGAATTCCCCGACCGAGATGAAGCTGCCGCCGGTGCTTGTGGAGAGGGTCGTGGCGACCGACTCCACGGCCAGGTCCGAACGTGATCGAAGCTTTCTGATCTTTGCGAGCGTCGTCCTGGTGGCGATCGCGCTCGGATTCAAGTCGGAGCTGCTGGCCCCGGGTCAGGTGTGGGTGCCGGCGCTCGGTCTGGTGGTGATCGCCGTGCCGGCGCTGCTCGGCTACCTCCGCGGCACCGAGGAGTTTCCGCGGATCGAGCACTACATCCCCGTCGCCCTGGGCGCGATCACGCTGGCGGGGCTGTCGTTGTTCCCAGACGTCCAGCTGTGGAAGTACGCGACGGTGGCAGTGGTGTTCGGCGCGGGTTTCATGATCGCCGCCCGCCTCGACTATCTGCGCCTCCGCGACCAGGAGAAGCGAGGCCACCTCGTCCTGCAGGAAGTGATGCTTGTCCTGGTCGTCTTCGGCGCGTACCTGGTCGTCGTGACGCCGACGCTCCAGATCAACGCGATTCTCCAGCTGTTGTGGATCTTCGCCATCACGTTTCTCGCGTCCTACCGCAGCTTTCGAATCAACGGCACCGCGATCGCGCCGCGACGGGCTTTCATCTTCGCGTTGTTTGTCGGCCAGGTCGTCACGTTCCTCGCCTGGGCCATCAACGCTCTGTCGCTCTATCTACGCATCCTCGAGGGCTGGTTTGCGGTGATGCTGCTGGTCGCCTGGTACATCAACCGCGGCCTTGTGCGCCACACGGTCGAGGACAGCTTTACGCGCAACGTCGTCCTCGAGTACGGTGCCTTCGCCGTTTTCTTGATCTATCTGTTCGTATCGGCGTATCAGCCGAGCCGGTAGGAAGTTACATACCCAGGTAGGCTTTCTGGACTTCCTCCGACGCAAGGAGCTCCTTGCCGGTGCCTTGCTGAACGACGACGCCCGTCTCCAGCACGTAACCCCGGTGGGCGACGTCGAGCGCCTTGGTCGCGTTCTGCTCCACCAGGAGCACGGTCGTGCCCTGGGCGTTGATCTCGCGCACGATGCTGAAGATCGTCTCCTGGAGGATTGGCGCCAGGCCGAGCGACGGCTCATCGAGCAACATGACTTTGGGTTTCGCCATGAGGGCGCGGCCCATGGCCAGCATCTGCTGCTCGCCTCCCGAAAGGGTGCCCGAGATCTGCGTCCGGCGCTCCTGCAGGCGTGGAAACAGCTGGAACACGCGCTCCATATCCGAGGTGATCCCCGCCTTGTCGTTGCGCGAGTAAGCGCCCATGAACAGGTTGTCCAGCACCGACATACGCGGGAACAGGCGCCGGCCCTCCGGCGACTGGGAGATCCCGAGCTCGACGATCCGCGAGGGTCGAGTGCGCGTGATGTCCTGGCCGTCGAAGGTGATCTTTCCCGCGCTTGGATGCATCAGGCCGGAGATGGTGCGCAGGGACGTCGTCTTGCCGGCGCCGTTGGAGCCGATCAGGGCGACGATCTCGCTCTTCTCGACCTTCATGGTGACGCCGCGAAGAGCCTGGATTCGTCCGTAGTGGGCGTCTACGCCTTCAAGCTCTAAGAGCGCCATCTCGGTCTAAGCCGACTTGCCGAGGTACGCTTCGATCACTTTCACGTCTTTGCGGACCTCGTCCGGAGGGCCTTCCGCGATCTTCTCGCCGTGGTCGAGGACCACGATCCGCTCCGAGATCCCCATCACGACCTTCATGTCGTGCTCGATCAAAAAGACCGTGACGCCCCGGGCGAGGATCTTCTTGACGAGCTGCATCAGCTCGACCTTCTCCTGCGGCGTGAACCCGGCCGCGGGCTCGTCAAGAAGCAGCAGCTTGGGTTCGGTCGCGAGCGCGCGGGCGATCTCGAGCCGGCGCTGCTGGCCGTACGGAAGGTTGCGCGCGTACTGGTTGGCCTGCCGGTGGATGCCGACAAAGCGAAGGAGCTCCATCGCCTCCTCGGTGACGCGCTCCTCTTCCCGTCGCTCGGTCGGCAGCTTGAAGAGTGAGTCCCATACCTTCGCCTTCATTCGCACGTGACGACCGACACGCACGTTGTCGAGGCAGGACATGAAGTCGAACAGCCGGATGTTCTGGAAGGTGCGCGCGATACCCAGCCGCGCGACCTGGTGGGGCTTGAAGCCCGTGGTGTTGCGACCGTCGAAGATGACCGTGCCGCTCGTCGGCTGGTACAAGCCCGTCACGTTGTTGAAAAGCGTCGTCTTACCGGCGCCGTTGGGCCCGATGAGGGCGAAGACCTCGCCCCGCTTGATGTGAAGGCTCACGTCGTCGACGGCCACCAGGCCGCCAAACCGCTTGGTGAGGTTGGTCAGGACCAGGATGTTGTCGGTGGGGTGATCGCTCATCCGGCGTGCGTCATCT
>DASWDZ010000113.1:0-1704 GCA_036395015.1 Candidatus Dormiibacterota bacterium
CTGGTGCGCCTTCTCAAGGACGAGAAGGTCGACCGGGACGATGACGATGATCGGCTGGAACACGAGGTCGTTGACGCTAGTGCGTCGCGCACAGTCGGTCAACGGTCAGACCGCTATCAGGCGGTGACGAACAGGTGAATCTCGCCGATGTTTCCGCCATCCGCGAAGAAACCTCGGCCCGCCCCCGACCGCGCCGGCATCTCGACGACCTGAGCTGGCCGATATCGACGTTCTGTTCTAGATGGCCGCCGGCACGCGCACGGGCTCCCGCATGGGCCTACCGGACCGGCGCACGTACACGAAGGCCGCAAAGGATCGCCGCTTAGGGTGAACAGCCCACAAGTCGACCCGACAGTTCGGAGCTAACCCCGAGCAAACGAAAGCGGCCCATCCTTTGGGTGTCTCACCAACCAGAGGAGGACCGCTTCCGTGACCAATGATGATCTGCTCTTCCGTCACCGTCTGCGTCTGTTCGCGCGCGCCCGGGACGTCGGCGTTAGTCGGGCCTGCCGCGAGCTCGGCTATCACCGCTCGAGCTATTACCGCTGGCGACCCTTCGTGGAGCGTCACGGTCTGGAGATCCTGCGGCCGCGTGAGCGCCGTCCGCCGCGCATGCCCAACCAGCTCGCGCCCTTCCTCGAGGAGCGAATCGTCGCCTTCGCCCTGGGCCAGCCCGGCCTGGGTCCACGGCGTATCGCCGCGCAGCTGCGCCGCGCGGCATGGGGCGGCCTGGTCGTCTCGGGCTCGGGCGTGTTCAAGGTCCTGGCGCGCCACGGCATCTCCACGAGGCGCAAGCGTCTGTCGCTCGTCGCCGGCTACGCCGCGCCACCCGAGCCGGAGCGGCCTGTGCCCAGCGAACCGCCGCATCTGGTGGCACCGCGTCCGGGCTCGCTGGTGCAGCTGGACTGCTTTCATATCGGCCGACTCAGCGGCACGAAGGGCCGGGTCTGGCAGTACACCGCGATCGATGTGCGCTCCAGCTTCACCTGGGCCGAGCTGCATGTCACGCCGCTCAACCCCGCGGCCAAGCATTGCAGCAGCCTGGTGCGGCGCGTCGCCGGTGATCTCGCACGCGCTGGCTGGATGCTCGAAGCGATCTCGACCGACAACGGCTCGGAGTTCCGCTCGGGCGAGTTCCGTTCCGCTGTCGCCGCGCTCGGAGCCGAGCAGCGCTTCATCCGCGCCGGTCGGCCGCAGACCAACGGCTGCGTCGAGCGGGTCCAGCGCACCATCCTGGAGGAGTGCTGGCGTCCGACCTTCGCCAAGAGCCTGGTGCCCAAGTTCACCGCGCTCGGGCGTGACCTCGTCCAGTACCTTGGCTTCTACAACCATGAGCGCGCCCACACTGGCCGACGCAGCGAGGGCAAGACGCCCGCGGAGCTGGTCTACGGCGCGAGAAAGATGCGCCCACGATGAACGACACGTGTCGCCTCATCTCGTGGGCTGTTCAGCCTAGACCTCAGCCTCGCGATCATCGTGCGCGACAGCCTCAACCGTGGCGACAACGATGCGGCGACCTTGGGGTTGAGAAGGGGCTTCAAGTCGTGGCTGGTGTCGGCAGAGCCGCCCGCTCGTGTAGTCAACTAATCCAAGTCGATCTGGCGACCTCGTGTGGGAACTTCAATCCGCGCCGTCCCCTCGAACCGTCGGAACCAATCCGGGGTTGCGGTGTGGACGGGCACGAGCATCTTTGGCCGGATGATG
>DASWDZ010000114.1:0-15762 GCA_036395015.1 Candidatus Dormiibacterota bacterium
GAAATTGGATCCCCCGCCGACGCATCCGATGACCACGTCCGGGTATTCGCCCGCCATCTCCATCTGCTTTTTGGCCTCGAGGCCGATGACCGTCTGGTGGAGCAGGACGTGGTTGACGACAGATCCGAGCGAGTACTTGGCATCATCATGCGTGGCTGCGTCTTCGACCGCTTCCGAGATCGCTATGCCGAGGCTGCCCGGAGAGTCCGGGTCGTCCTTCAGGATTCCCCGCCCAGCGTTGGTGAGTTCAGTCGGGGATGCGTAAACCGTCGCCCCCCACGTCTCCATCATCGCCCTGCGATATGGCTTCTGTTCGTATGAAACCTTGACCATGTAGACCGTGACCTCGAGGCCGAAGAGCGCGCCGGCAAACGCGAGCGCGGAGCCCCACTGGCCGGCTCCTGTCTCCGTGGTCAGGCGCTTTACTCCCTCCTTCGCGTTGTAGTACGCCTGCGGCACCGCGGTGTTCGGCTTGTGCGAACCGGCCGGCGACACGCCTTCGTATTTGAAGTAGATGTGGGCCGGCGTGTCCAGAGCCTTCTCGAGACGATCCGCCCGATAGAGGGGACTTGGCCTCCAGATCTTGTACACCTCCCGGACCTGATCCGGGATCTCGATCCACGGCTCGGCGGAGACCTCTTGCGCGATGATCGCCTGCGGAAAGATCGGAGCAAGGTCGGCCGGGCCCATCGGCTGGAGGGTCTGCGGGTTCAGATAGGGCGCGGGCGGCGCCGGCATGTCGGGCAGGATGTTGTACCAGCGCTCGGTGATGTCGCTTTCGTCGAGCTGGATCTTCTTGGTCACGGCTCCCAGCCTCCTGAATCCGTTGGCCGGCGCTCCGGAAAGCGTATCGCTACCGGGTCGACCCCGGCCGCCAGCGCATGTGCCGGCCACGCGTGGCGCCGCCCCGAGCCAGCTCCAGACGCGGGCGAGGCCCATCGGTGCGGCCCGTGGGCGGTTTCCTGCTTCCGCGCTGAAACTGCACCGGCCACGTCATTGCGACGTCCTGCTCGGCGGCGGCATGCAGCGTCCACGCGGGGTCGTAAAGGTGTGCCCGCCCGAGGGCGCAGAGATCTGCACGGCCGGCGAGGATGATGGTGTTCACGTCGTCATAGGTGCTGATCGCCCCCACGGCGATCGTCGTCACGCCGGCCTGATTTCGGATCCGGTCCGAGAAAGGTGTCTGGTAGCTTCGCCCAAAGCTCGGCTGTTCGTCCGGGACGGTCTGTCCGGTGGACACGTCGATGGCATCGGCCCCGTGGGAGGCGAACGCGCGCGCGACTTCTACTGAATCCTCTGCGGTCATTCCGCCCTGGTACCAGTCCGTCGCCGACAGCCGCACCGTCATGGGTTTGGCGGCCGGCCACTCGGATCGAATCGCCTCGAACACCTCCAGCGGATAGCGGAGGCGGTTCCTCAAGCTGCCCGCGTACTCATCGCGCCGCAAGTTCGTCAGCGGGGAGATGAAGCTGGCGAGGAGGTAACCGTGGGCGCAGTGAAGCTCGAGGAGGTCGAACCCGGCGCGCGCCGCCATTCGGGTGGCGGCGACGAACTCGTCGCGCACGAGGTCCATGTCGGCGCGCGTCATCTCGCGTGGCACCTGGCTGACGGGCAGATAAGGGACGGGCGAGGGGGCGATCAGGTCCCAGTTCCCTGACTCGAGCGGCTCGTCCATGCCTTCCCACATGAGCTTGGTCGAGCCCTTGCGGCCGGAATGACCGAGCTGGATGCCGATCTTCGCCGGCGTCCTTTCGTGGACAAAGTCCACCAGCCGCTTGAACGCTGTCTCGTGCTCAGGCGCATACATGCCCGCGCAGCCGGGGGAGATCCGTCCCTCTCGCGACACGCAGACCATCTCGGTCATCACCAGCGCCGCGCCGCCGAGCGCCTTGCTGCCGAGGTGCACCAGGTGGAAGTCGCCGATCAGCCCGTCCTCGGCCGAATACATGTCCATCGCCGAGACGATGACGCGATTTGACAGCTCGACGTCGCGCAGCCTGATCGGAGCGAACATCGGCGGCACCGGCGGTCCGTCCTGGTTGAACCAGCTTTCGACCGCCATCACAAAATCGGGGTCGCGCACCTTGAGATTCGAGTAGGTGACGCGCCGGCTTCGGGTAAGCAGGTTGAAAGCGAATTGGAGTGGTTCTTGGTGCGTGTACTGCGCGATGTTCTCGAACCATTCAAGGCTCGCCTGCGCCGCTCGCTGCGCGCTTTCCACGACAGGGCGGCGTTCGTTCTCGTAGGCGACCAGTGCCCCCTCCACGCTCGAGTTTTCGTGGAGGCATGCTGTCAGGGCGAGCGCATCCTCCATCGCAAGCTTGGTGCCCGAACCGATCGAGAAGTGAGCGGTGTGCGCGGCATCCCCAATGAGCAGCACGTTGCCGTCTCTCCAGCAGCGCGTGCGCACGGTCGCAAAGCGGATCCACCGGCTGTTGTTGCCGAGCAGCGGCGCCCCCTGCAGATCGCCCTTGAACACCTCGGCGCAGAACGCCATGCCCGCCGCGTCGCTCTCACCCGGCTTCCACGAGCGTTCGGTCGAATCGACCTGGCCGCTGCGCTTCCAGATGTCCTCCGCCAGCTCGACGATGAAGGTGCTCATCGAGTCGCTGTACGGGTAGGCGTGGGCCTGCACGGTGCCGATATCGGTTTCCGCGATGAAGAACTTGAAAGCGTCGAGGACGAGCGGCGTGCCTAGCCAGATGTACCGGGCGGGCCTTGCATCGAGTTGGGGCTGAAACACGTCTGCGCGGCCGCCTCTGGTCAGGCTGTTGACCCCGTCGGCGCCTACGACAAGGTCATACGAGCCGCGCAGATCACCGAGCGGCGGGGCAAGCTCGCGATAGTGGATGCTCACGCCGAACTCCTCACACCTGTCGCGCAGGATCGCCAGCAGGCGCTGGCGGCTGACGGCCGCAAACCCGTGGCCGCCCGACGTGAGGACCTGGTCCTTGAAGTGCACGTCGATGTCGTCCCACACCGCGAAGTCCTTCGTGAGGCGGTCGTAGAAGTCAGAGTCGGCGTTCTCGATCCCGCTCAGCGTCTCGTCCGAGAAAACGACCCCGAACCCGAAGGTGTCGTCCGCCGCATTTCGCTCCCAGACCTCGATCTCATGCCGCGGGTTCAGCAGCTTCACCAGCGTCGCCAGGTACAGGCCGGCCGGCCCGCCACCGATGATCGCGATGTGGAGCGCCGGCTTCGAGGCCCTCAGGACTGCTCCCGCAACCGGAACCGCTGCAGCTTGCCGGTTGCCGTCCGCGGCAGGGAATCGGCGAACTCGACGACCCGCGGATATTTGTAGGGGGCGATCTGGCTCTTGACGAAATCCTGCAGCGTTTTCGCCGGCTGTGGCCCCAGCTCCGCTCCCGTCTGAAGCACGACCACGGCCTTCACGAGCATGCCGCGCTCTTCGTCCGGCACGCCGACGACTGCAGCCTCCGCCACTCCAGGATGACGAAGCAGCGCTTCCTCGACCTCGGGGCCGGCAATGTTGTAGCCGGCGCTGATGATCATGTCGTCCGCACGCGCTTGATACCGAAAGTACCCGTCGCTGTCGCGTACATACACATCGCCGGTGATATTCCAACCATCCTGGACGTACGTGGCCTGCCGGTCGCCGTGTAGGTACCGGCAACCGGTCGGACCTTTCACGGCCAGCCGTCCCAGCTCGCCATCCGGCACTTGCCTCCCCTCGGGATCCTGGACCTCTGCTACGTACCCCGGCACCGTGCGGCCGGTGGTGCCCGGCCGGATGCCGTCGCCGGACGCCGAGATGAAAATGTGAAGCATCTCCGTCGAGCCGATGCCGTCGATGACACGGAGGCCAGAGGCGTCATGCACCGCCTCCCACGTCGCCTGTGGCAAGGTCTCGCCCGCCGATACGCATGCGCGCAGCGATGTTATGTCGGCTGCGCCGAGGTCCGGCAGCATCGCACGATAGGCGGTCGGGGCGGTGGCGAGCACGGTGATGCGATGGCGCCCAACCGCCTCGAGAAGGCGCTGCGGTGAAGGCTGCTCGAGTAGGTAGACGGCTGCGCCGGCCCTGAGTGGAAAGACGAGGCTCTGGCCCAGCCCAAAGGTGAAGGCCAGCGGTGGGCTGGCGGCGAAGAGGTCATCGCGAGTCGGCCGCAGAATGTGACGCGAGAAGGTGTCCGCGATGGCCAGGACGTCGCGGTGAAAATGCATCGTCGCCTTCGGCTTTCCGGTCGTCCCCGACGTGAAGGCGAGCATGCAGACGTCGCCGGCGGCGGTCGCAACATTCTTGAACTCGGGGCTTTTGGTCGCCGCAACCGTTGTGAGGTCACCCTGGTCGCCGCGTCCATAGACCAGGGTCGGGACGGCGGGTCTTGCGGCAGCCTCGAGGTCCTGGACGAATCGGTGGTCGCAGATCGCCACGTTGACGGCGGCGATTTCAAGCATCGTCTCCAGCTCGCGCGTCCGGAGCAAGGGCATCGTCGTGACGGCGACTCCGCCGGCCTTGACGACGCCGAACCAGCTCGCAACCAGCCACGGGTTGTTGGGCCCGCGCAGGAGAACCCGGTTGCCGGGCACGAGACCCATCTCCTCGACGAGCGCATGCGCGATCTGGTTGGACCTGGCCAGCAGGTCCGCGTAAGACCATTCCTCGGTGTCGGTGAGGATGCAGCGCGTGGCACCGCGGCCTGATTCGATGTGCCGATCGAGGAGCTCGGCGGCGCAGTTGAGGGTCGGCGGGTACTTAAGCTCGGGAAGCGGAAAGAGAAACTCCGGCCACTGCTCTCGTGGAGGGAGGTTCTCCTCGGTGAAGGTATCGACATGCGCCGATCGTGTGACCTGCGTCAAGTGCCCTCCGCGTGCCTGCTCCTCGACATACTACCTTCATGCAGAGGGAGGGCCGGCCGCGCAACGTCAATCCTGAAGAGCTCGCCCCGCCCCGAGGGTTCTCCCATGCGACGGTCGCCGGCGACATGGTGTGGATCGGCGGTCAGAATGGGAGCGACGCAACCGGAAAGGTCGTCGAGCCCGGTGACATCGTCGCCCAGTTCGCGCGGGCCATCCGCAACCTCGCGACGGCCCTCGGGGCGGCGGGCTGTGCGCCCGAAGACACCGTCAAGCTCACGTATTACGTGACCGACCTGGACATGTACAGGGACAATCTTCAGGCGATCGGGTCGGCGTACCGAGAGGTGTTCGGCCGCCACTACCCGGCGACAACCCTGATCGAAGTCAGCTCACTGTTCGACCGCGACGCCTTGTTCGAGATCGATGCGGTCGCGGTGCGCCGCGATTGAGGCGCTGGGAGCACTTCGACTACGAGGAGCGCGACGGCGTCGCAACGCTCACCTTCTCGAGGCCAGAACGACTCAATTCGCTGACCTTCGAGGTTTACTCGGACATCCGCGACCTCACGCAGAGCTTGCGAGCGCGAAGCGGCGAAATCCGCGTGATGGTGATCCGCGGCCAGGGTCGGGGATTCTGCTCAGGCGGCGACGTCGACGAGATCATCGGCGAGCTCCTCACGCGTGGAACCCGCGACGTGTACGAGTTCGCGCGCATGACGGGGGAGTGTGTGCGCAACCTGCGCGAGATGCCCCAGCCTGTCCTCGCGGCGGTCAACGGCGTCGCGGCTGGTGCGGGCGCGGTGCTGGCGGCCGCCTCAGACATCCGTGTCCTGGCGGCGTCGGCAAGCTTCCGCTTTCTGTTCACGAGCGTCGGGCTGTCGGGCGGCGACATGGGCATCTGCTGGCTGCTGCCAAGGATCGTCGGATTGGGCCGGGCTACGGACGCGCTTCTCCTCGGGGGCAAGATCACGAGTCATGAGGCCCTCGGGTGGGGACTTGCCTCTCGAGTTGTCCCCGATGACCAGCTCGACCCCGTCGTTGCCGAGTACGTCACCAAGCTCAAGGAGCTTGCTCCCTGGGGTCTCGCGATGACCAAGGAGATGCTCAACCGTGGGGCTTCATCCGACTACTCGACCGCGATCGAGATGGAGGCCTTCACGCAGTCCTTGCTGATGACTGCGGAGGACTTCAGGGAGTTTCACGAAGGCTTCACCGGCAAACGCAAACCGGAGTTTCAGGGCCGCTGATTCTCTTTTCCCGGGGTCAAACGCCCAGGTAGCGCTTCTGAAGGGCGTGGTCCTCGCGGAAAGCGCCGGCCGCATCCTCATGCACCACCTCGCCTCGCTCCATCAGGTACACGCGGTCGGCGACCGCAAAGGCAAAGCCAAGGTTCTGCTCCGCGACCAGGATTGAAAGACCGACCTCGCGGCGCAGCCGTGCTACGAGCTCGGCCAGGTTGCGCACGACTTGCGGGGCCAGGCCCTCGGAGGGCTCGTCCAGCAGCAAAAGGCGCGGGCGCGTCATCAGCGCCCTCCCGATGGCGAGCATCTGCTGTTCACCGCCAGACAGCGTGCTGCCAGGGCTGGCGGAACGAATCGCGAGTATCTCGAACAGCGAATACACCTGGGCCAGGTCACCTCCGCGCGACGCGAGCGTGAGGTTCTCGCGAACGCTGAGCGTGGTGAAGATGCGGCGTCCCTGGGGCACCAGGGACAAACCCTGGCGAGCAATTCGGTACGAGGGTTGACCGGTGACCTGCCTGCCGTCGATCTCGACCGTGCCTGAGGTGGGCCGGATCGCCCCGGCGATCGCCATCAAGGTCGTCGTCTTGCCGGCCCCGTTGCGTCCGAGCAGGGCGACCGCCTCGCCCCCGCCGACCCTCAGCGATGCGTTCCGCACCGCGACACTTGCGCCGTAGCCGGCGGTCATGCTGGTCACGATCAGGCGGTCCTGGCTCGACTCAGATCGGGCCAAGGTAGACCTCCTGCACGCGGGGATTGGCGCGCACATCGGCGGCAGCCCCGTCAGCGATCTTGACCCCGTGATCGAGCACGGTGATGCGCTCGGCGAGCGCGAAGACGGCGTCAAGGTCGTGCTCGACGATGACCACGGTGACATCCCTCGGCAGCGACCGCAGCCGCTCCAGGGTAGTCTGTCGCTCGCCGGCCGAGAGCCCGGCCATCGGCTCGTCGAGCAGGAGCGCGGACGGTGACGCGGCCAGCGCCAGCTCAACTTCCAGGATGCGCCGCTCGCCGTGACCCAACCTGGCGGTGGTCCGGCCCGCCAGGTGTGCAAGGCCGATTGCTTCCAGCCGCCTCTTGACCTCCCCATTGAGGGCGCGATCGCCCACCGGCCAGAAGCGCCAGCCGCCTCGTTTGCGCGCCCGTATCGCCAACGCGAGGTTTTCGACGACCGTCAGCTGGCTGAAAAGGGTCGAACGCTGGAAGGTGCGTCCGAGGCCCAGTCGAGCGCGGCGCCAGGTCGGCAATGAAGTGGCGTCACGTTCGCCGAGATGGACCGTGCCTTCGGTTGGCTGAAGCTCCCCGGCGATCACGTTAAGCAGCGTCGTCTTCCCGGCTCCGTTGGGACCGATCACGGCCCGCCGCTCGCCTGTCGCGACCGAGATGTCAACGCGGTTGAGGGCGGCCAGCGCGCCGAAGCGAACCGTCAGGCCGGCCACGGACAGCTCCACCTCATGTCCTCCGTACGAGGCCGACGAGCCCACCCGGCAGGAAGAGGACGAACGCGATGAAGAGGGCGCCCAGGATGAGCTCCCATCGTTCGACAAAGGTGGAAAGGCCCAGCTGCGCGAACAGGACGAAAAATGCGCCCAGCACGGGGCCGATCAAGGAGCGGGCGCCGCCCACGACCACGGCCACCAGTGCCAGCCCGGACCCCGTCCAGTAGAGCAGGTCGGGCGTGGCGTAGCCGTTCGACATCGCGGCCAGCGCACCCGCAACCCCGGCAAACGCAGCCGCGACCACGAAGGCCGCAAAGCGATAGCGAAAGGTCGGGCAGCCCAGCGCTCGCATCCGCCGCTCGTTTTCGCGTATGCCCTCCAGGGTCTTGCCGAAGGGCGACCGGGCGAGCGCCTGGAGCGAGATGAACGTGACGATGGCCACGACCAGGCACAGGATGAAAAAGGCGCCGCGCTCGTAGAAGGTGATGTTCAGCGTCTCGAGGCCGGGAAGCGTTGGCCGCGGGATGCCGATCAATCCGTCGGTGCCGCGCGTCAGCGAGATCCAGTTGACGGCAAGCCCCCACAGCATCTGGGCGAAGGCGAGTGTGAGCATCAGGAAATAGATGCCCGTCGTGCGCAGCGAGAGCGCGCCGATGGGCACGGCGGCGAGGGCAGCAGCCAGGGCTCCGACCAACAGAAGTGGAGCGAGGCCGTCCACGTCCCGCAGCGCAAGCAGCGCGCAGGCATACGCACCGACGCCGTAGAAGGCCGCGTGCCCGAAGGAGGGGAGGCCTGCATAGCCGAGCAGCAGGTCGAGCGACATGGCGAAGATGGCGAAGATCAGCGCCTGGGTGGCGATGTAGATCCAGAAACGCGGCGCCCAGGCGGGGACTGAGGCGAGAGCGAGGGCCAGCACCAAAAGAAGGGCGATGTGTCGAGCCGAAGCCGGCCGGCCACGCATCACACGCGGCGGCCGAGCAGTCCGGACGGCCGCAGCACGAGCACGGCGGCCATCACGGCGAAGATCAGGCCGATCGCAAACTGCGGAAAGAGGGCGGTGCCGATCACGTAACCGAGCCCGATCACGGCGGAGCCAAGCATCGCCCCCTCGATCGAGCCGAGGCCGCCGAGGACGACAACCACCAGGGCGAGGATGAGAACGCTGGCGTCCATGCCTGGATAGATCGCGAACTCAGGCGCGGCCACCACGCCGGCGAGCCCCGCGAGCCCGGCGCCGAATGCAAACGTGAGGGTGAACACGCGAGGCAGGTCGATGCCCAGGAGCCCGGCCATCTCCTTGTCCTCGACCCCCGCCCTCAGCACCGCGCCGACGCGCAGAAAACGCCAGGCCAGCAACAGCAGCGCGCCGACCACGATCGCCACCCCGAGGACGAACAGGCTGTACGAGCTGAAGGTCGCGCCGAAGAGCTCGACCGCGCCGCCGAGGCCTGCCGGGGGTGGAATCGAGCGCGTGGTCGGCCCGAACTGGGAGCGAATCAGGTCGACGAAGACGAGCGTGAAGCCGAACGTGAGCAGCACCTGGGCGAGATGGCCGTGCCGGTAGAGGCGGCGGAAAAAAGCCACCTCGAGGGCCGCCCCGAGCAGCGCGAGCGCAAGCGGGGCGATCAGCAGCGCGAGCCAGAAGTTGCTGGTCGCCACCACCACCGAGAACGCGATGTAGGCGCCCACCATGTAGAAGGACCCGTGCGCAAGGTTGAGCACGTCCATCACGCCGAAGATGATGGACAGGCCCGCCGCGAGCAGAAAGACGAGGCCGCCAAAAGACAGCCCGTTGACTATCAGCTGAAGTGCGGTCGCGATGGCGAGAAGGTTACTTGCCCGGGTCGGCCACCCCTGGGTACTGGTCGATCACCTGGTTGGTCCACCCCAGCCGTGCATCTTTGACCGTCTTGCGGATGTAGATCGTCTGGACCACGTTGTTGGTGTTGGGATCGAACTTGAAGTCTCCGCGCGGGCTTTTGAAGCTGACGTTGGCGATCGCCTTCATGAAGGCTTCCTTATCGTCAGCATTTCCTTTCACCGCGTTGAGTGCTTCGACGATGACGCGGGCAGTGTCGAATCCCTGGACCGCGAAAACGTCGGCCTGCCGGCCGTTGAACTTCTTGGAGTAGTTGGTCACGAAATCCTGGTTCTCCTTGTGGGTCAGAGTCAGCGCCCAGTGGAGACCGGTGATGGCGCCAGATGGCGCCGCGTCCTGGATCGCCGCCAGGACGTCCTGCTCCACGAAGAACCCGGCTCCGGAGACCAGGCCCAGCTTGCTCAGCGTGCCGAGCTCGGCCGCCTTCTTGAGAAACGTGACCGCATCTGTGCCCGACATGAAGGAATAGATGCCGTCGATCTTGCTGGTCTGGATCGCCTGCACGAATGGCGTCTGGTCGCCGTTGTTGGGGAAAGGCGTGGCCACGTCAGGCTGGACGATGGTGCCGCCGCTCGCGGTGAACGTCTCTTTGAAGGACGCGACCGACTCCAGGCCGGCGCCGTACTTCGCGTAGACGAGCTGAATCCGCTTCTTGCCCAGCTTCTCGGCCACGTAAGTGCCCACCGGATGCGCGGGCTGCCAGTTGCTGAAGGAGGTGCGGTAGATGAAGGGCGACTTTGCGGTGCGCGAGAGCGAGTTCACGCCGGCGTTGGCGATCAAGGTCGGGATCTTCTGCCCATCCAGATAATTCCGGTTGCCCGCGGCGTTCGGGCTCGAGACGTAACCCGCGACCATGTCCACCCCGTCCTGCTCGACGACCTTCTTGGTCGCCGCCACGGCGTCCGCCAGCTGCACCTGCTCGTCGGCGGTGACCATGGTGATCTTGCGGTTGCCGGCCTGGTTGCCGACCGAATCGAAATACATGCGCATCCCGTTGGTGATGCTGGTGCCCAGCTCGGCGTAAACGCCGGAATAGGGCAGCACGACCCCGAGCTTGAACTCGGGCCCGGTAGGTCCGCCGGGCGTGGTGCCGCCACAGGCGGCGACGACGGCTGCCCCGGCGACGGTCAAGCCAAGCTGCAGAAACTCGCGGCGGTCGACCTGGCCGGCCAGCTTCTGGTCGAGGTAACGCTCCATCTGATCGCCCATGTGACGCCCCCCTCGTAAACGGACTGGAGGACAAGATACTCCCAGGGCTGCTCAACGCTCGAGCCTGATGCCGGCGATCAACAGCCACAGGCCGGTCGACACCTCTGCGATCAGGATCGGCAACGAGGCCACCACGTTGACCAATCCTGGCGTGCTTGGCGCGCCCAGCTCCAGGAACCATGCCGCCACCGGTGGAATCACCGATTCGGTATCGAACCGCCAGACGGCGCGACTACCCGGCGGTGGAGCTGATCCAGCCCGCGATCTGGGCGCGGGAGTTGAACCCGAGCTTGTTCAGGATGCTGCGTACGTGGCTGTCGACGGTGCGCTCGGAGATGAACAGACGGGCGCCGATCTGCTTGTTGCTGAGGCCGTCGGCGACCAGGCGCGCGACCTCCGCCTCCCGTTTGGCGAGGAGTCCGACCTCGGTGCCACTGGTCGCCTCGCGGCCGTGATGGACGGGCTCGCCCAGCGCCATGCTCACTGCGGTTTCACGGCTCAGTTGCTTCCCCGCCTCGAGCTCGGCCTCGAACCTCGACCGCCCTAGCGCCGCGGTGGCGGTGTCCCGCGCCTGTGCGATGATCGGGCTCATCGCCGGCATGACGGTGGCGCCGGCCCCGATCCGAATCTTCTCCGAGGCTCCCAGCAGCTGGGCGGCAGCCTTCGCCTGGCCCCCGACCGCGGCGTGATGGGCCAGCGCGGCGAGCAGGTAGTACTGGCCGATCCGGTCGTCGATCCGATAGGCGATCCGTAGCGA
Organism: Candidatus Dormiibacterota bacterium; assembly: GCA_036395015.1. Taxonomy (GTDB): domain Bacteria; phylum Chloroflexota; class Dormibacteria; order Dormibacterales; family Dormibacteraceae; genus 40CM-4-65-16. Next base: position 11,346 of record DASWDZ010000114.1, read on the forward strand.
TTCCAGGTAGCGCGCTTTCGACTCCCCGAGGTCACCGGCCATGAGCGCGGCGCCGCCGAGGTTGAGGTTCATCATGTGGAGGGCGTACAGGTCGCCCACTTCACGGCTCAGGCGGGCTCCCTCGGTGGAGACCAACTTGAGGGTTTCGGAGTCGCCCTCGAACAGGGCCCCCAGCGCGCGCGCCTGCAGGACGCCCACTTTTGCCGGCACATCGTCGAGGCCGGCCGCCACCTCGTCTGCCTCGGCGAGCAAACGCATGGCCGACGAGCGATCGCCCGCCATGTTGTTTGCGATCGAGGCCATGGCCAGCGAGTTCGCCAGCTGGACCGGCTGTGCGGCCCGGCGTGATGCCGAGATCGCCTTCTCGAGGGCTGGCCTGGCCGCCGTCCAGTCGCCCTGCAGGACGGCGAGGAAGCCGCGGATGAAATAGGACCACCCGAGCGTTTCCGGGTTGCCGGGACCGGAGGCCAGCAGCAGGTCCAACCACCGCACCCCCTCTGTGGTTGCGCGAGTGATCCAGAACCAGCCCAGGGAGGTCGCCAGCTGGATCCCGCGCACGGAATCAGACTCGGCCAGGCACCGGCGGAGGACGGATCGGATGTTGTCGATCTCGAGGTCCATCCAGGCGAGCCAGTCGGGGAGCCGGAACCGCGCCTCCGGCGACTGGCGTTGGGCCGCCGACACGTAGTAATCGGTGCACCGCTCCTGGAGCTCTTCCTCCTCGTGGGCGTCCCGCACCTTGCGGACGGCGTACTCGCGCATCGTCTCGTGGAGCCGGTGGCAGGCGACGCCTCGCGCGTCCTCTTTGATGACGAGCGACTTGTCGACCAGCGACGCGACCAGCTCCAGCGTTTCGCGCGCCGGCACCTCGTCGGAAGCGCACACAGCTTCGACGTCTTCGAGGGTGAACTTGCCGGCGAACACACAGAGCCGCCTCAGCAGCGTTTGCTCGGCCGCGGAGAGCAGCTCGTGGCTCCAGTCGATGGCGGTCTCGAGCGTCTTGTGCCGCGGCAGCGCGGCGCGGCCGCCGCCGGTCAGCAGGCCGAAGCGGTCGGTCAGCCGCCCGAGGATCTGCTCCGCGGTCAGAACCCGCGTCCGCACCGCCGCCAGCTCGATCGCCAGCGGCAGGCCATCGAGCCGGCGGCACAGGTCGGCGACTGGACTTCGGTTGGCCGCCGTCAGCTCGAAGGCCCCAGAAGCCGCCGCGGCGCGTTCGACGAAGAGCATCACAGCCTCGTTCTGCCGCAACCGTTGCAGCGGTTCGGCGGCGTCTGTGGATGGCAGCTCCAGGGGAGGAACGGGGAGGACGTGCTCGCCCGGAGCCGAGAGCGGCTCCCGGCTCGTGGCGATGACCCGGACCTCGGGCGCGGCCCGGACGATCTCAGCCGCGAGGGCGGCCGTGGCCTCGAGCAGGTGCTCGCAGTTGTCGAGCACGAGCAGGAGCTGCCGCTCGCGAAGATGTCCGAGCAGAAGCACGAGCGGCTCCGTGCCGGCCTGATCGCGCAGGTCAAGCGCCGCCAGCACTGCGTTGGCGACGAGTGCGGGCTCGTGCACCTCCGCCAGCTCGACCCACCACGCGCCGGCAAGAAAGCCGCGGCTCAGATCGGTCGCGCCGCGCAGCGCCAGCCGCGATTTGCCGACGCCGCCAGGTCCGACGAGGCTGACGAGGCGGGCGCCGCCGAGCTTCTTCCTGAGCTCGGCCAGCTCCCGTCGACGGCCGACGAAGCTCGTGGCCTCGGCGGGCAGGTTGCCGGGGCGGCGGGCGGACCTGGCCATGACCGACCGAAAGTACTACGTATCCGATCCGCGATTCCACCGATTTCTCCGCGCCTGGCGCGCCCTAGCTTCAGAGGCGATGACCGAAGAGCTGGTCGTTCAGCGTGTCGAGGTGCTGTTCGTCGGCAGCCCGCCCGCGCGCCAGGTCGAGCGCGCCTCCGGGGTGCAGGAGGTCGAGGTCGACGGGCGTGTACTTCGCTGCACGGTCCACGGCAGCTTTCAGCCTTTCCTCGAGGCGCTGCGCGGTCACGAGGTCATCAGCCTCAAGTCCACCAAGTCAGGAGAGTGAACATGGTCAGCAGCTATCCGGTGCAGTTCGATGTCGAATTTCCGTCCCGGCCACTCGACCGGCTCAGCACTGCCTTCCGTTTCATCGCCGCGATCCCGATCGTGATCGTGCTCACGATGCTGACGGGCGAGGCCTTCCGCGACGGCGACCACTCGACCGGGAACACGATCGTGATCGGCGGCGCGGCGGTGTTCATTCCGCTCGTGCTGATGCTCGTATTTCGGCAGAAATACCCGCGCTGGTGGTTCGACTGGAACCTCAACCTCCTGCGCTTCTCCAACCGCGTTACCGCGTACCTCGCCCTGCTCGACGATCGCTATCCGTCCACTGACGAAGAGCAGTCGGTCCACCTCGACTTCGCGTACCCGGACGCCCGGCAGATGAGCCGGTGGCTGCCGCTCGTCAAGTGGATCCTCGCCATTCCGCACTACGTCGTGCTCGTCTTTCTCTGGGTCGGCGCCATCTTCGTGGTCGTCGCCGCCTGGTTCGCGATCCTCTTCACCGGCACGTATCCGCGGAGCCTGTTCGACTACGTGGTCGGCGTGCTGCGGTGGAGCAACCGGGTCAATGGCTACGCCTTCACGCTGGTCACCGACCAGTACCCGCCGTTCAGCCTGAGGTGACGTGAGAGCCGTCGTCTGTCGCCGGCCGGCGTCGCCGGGAGAGCTCGAACTCGCCGACCTGGACCGGCCCGCCGTGCCCGACGAGGGCCTGCTGGTTCGAGTCCATGCCTCCTCGGCCAATCCCGTCGAACCTCTTCGCCCTCTCGCCGTTGGGGCATCTCGTGCGCCGGCAAAGGCCCATGGTGGTGGGCACCGACTTCGCGGGCACGGTGGAGGAGGTGGGCAGAAACGTGACCGCGTTCAAGCCTGGCGACGAGGTGTTCGGGGCCGCGCGGGGGGCCTTCGCCGAATACGTGAGCGTCGCGGCGAACGCGGCCGGCGTGGTGCGGAAGCCCGCGGGCGTCTCCTTCGAGGACGCCGCCACGTTGGCCGTGGCCGGAAGCACGGCGCTGCAGGCGCTGCGCGACCACGGCCGCGTCCAGAGCGGACAGCGCGTTCTCGTCAACGGCGGCTCCGGCGGCGTGGGGACCTTCGCGGTCCAGATCGCCCGGGCGTTCGGCGCCGAGGTGACCGCGGTTTGCAGCCCGAGAAACGTCGAGCTGGACCGCGGGCTTGGCGCCGGCACCGTCATCGACTACACCAGGGAGGACTTCACAGAAAGCGGCAAGCGCTATGACCTGATGCTCGACATCGCGGGCAGTCACTCATTTGGGGATTGCACGCGCGTCCTGGGCAGAGGCGCCACTTACGTCCTGGTGGGCGCGGCGGCCGTGCAGCATGGCAAGGGCGGCACACGCCGCGCGCTGGGCCGCTTTCTCGGCGCGCGCCTGGGCTCGATCGCGAGTGGCCACAGAGCCGTGACCTTCATGGCCAAGCTGCGAAACGACGATCTCGAGTTCCTGGGCGTGCTTGTCGCGTCGGGGCGCGTGAAGCCCGTCATCGAAAGGACCTATGAGCTGGCCGACGTTCCGGAAGCGCTCAGACGAATAGACGAAGGCCACAACCAGGGCAAGCTCGCGATCGTCCTCCAATGAGATCAGGCTGAAGCGGCAGTCGAGTCGTAACGCGAACCGGTGCTAGCCTCCGGCGCGCATGGTCGCCCGCGTCGCCTGCCTCAGCCCATTCGACGAAGCCGAGGTCAGAGCAATGTTCAAAGGCGCGCATGAAGTCGAGGTCGTGCTCGTCCCTCCGCCGCCCGCGCAGCCGGCCGTCCTCGCCGCGTGCGCGCATGCTCACCTGGTGATCGGGGACAGGCGGCACAAACACCGAATCGACCGAGAGGTGCTGGCGGGGATGTCCAGCTGCGTCCTGATCCAGCAGCCGGCCGTCGGCTTCGACTCCATCGACCACCGGGCCGCCGCAGAATACGGCATCCCGGTCGCCAAGGCCGGTGGCTACAACCGCGACTCCGTTGCGGACTGGACGGTGATGGCGATGATCGCGCTCTTGCGTCGCTCGTTCTGGCTCGATCGCCAGCTTCGCGCTGGTCGATGGAGCCCGGCGGACCAGATGCGTGACGCCGAGTCGATGGGCCGCGAGCTGGGCGCGATGACCGTTGGCATCATCGGCATGGGCAACGTCGGCTCGGCGGTGGCGCACCGCGTGGCCGCGTTTGGCTCGAGAATCCTGTTCAGCGACGCATTGCCACGCACGGGCCCTGACGCGACCCAGGTCGACCTCGACAGGCTGCTCGAGGAAAGCGACATGGTCTGCATCCACACGCCGTTGGACGTCGGCACCAAAGGTCTCATCGGGAGAGAGGCCATCTCGCGGATGAAACGAGGTGCCT
>DASWDZ010000115.1:0-32864 GCA_036395015.1 Candidatus Dormiibacterota bacterium
GGCTCGAGCTCGAGCTGCTCGACGAGCGCCGATTCGGGAGCGGCTTCGTCCACCTCCACCATCGAGTCTTGACGTAGGCTGCCGGCAAAAGTGCGTCTACCCATCGGCATTGCCGCGGCGGTGGTGCTCGCCCTGTGGCCCGCTGTCGTGAGCGCCCACTCGGAGCGGCCGACCCACTTTCCTGACGGCACCGGAAGCGTGCCCACCCTGCGCACGAGCGGACCGCACCTCGTCGTCTGCAACGGCGGCGCGACCGAGTTCGAACAGCGCATCGCGGGCTTTACAAGCGAACTGCAAGACCTCAACCGCCGGCTCTTCGCCGAGTGCCAGGAGCACGGCTATCGCCACCTGCAGGCTGCCGTCGACGATGTCCACGCCGCCGGCGTGACGATCTACGTCCTGCCTGGGCTCTACCAGGAAGGACCCAGCCTCGCCCCCGAATCGGACGCCTGCAACCACCTCGACGCCCCGCGCGCCAAGCTCGGGTACCAGATCCTCAGCTACGAGCAGCAGCGGCAGTGCCCTCATCAGCAGAACCTGGTCGGGATCTTCGGCGTCAAGGACCTCCAGATCCAGGGCACCGGGGCAAGCCCCACCGACGTCGTGTTCGACGCCCAGTTCCAGAAGCTCAACGTGATCCGCGGTGACCGCACGAACGGCCTCTACATCCGCAACCTGACGGCCGAGCGCTCGACCTTCAACGCCTTCTACGTGCTCGAGACCGACGGCTTCGTGCTGGACCAGGTGGTGGGTCGATGGAACGACGAGTACGGCGCCCTGACCTTCGCGTCCGACCACGGCGTCATCTCGAACTGCGATATGTACGGCAACGGCGACTCGGGCGTCTACCCGGGCGGCACGTCGGACATCAACCGCGACAGCGGATACGCGGTCAAGCGCTACGCGATCTCAGTTTTCCAGTGCCGCTCGCACGACAACCTTCTCGGCTACTCGGGGACGGGAGGCGACTCGGTATGGGTGCACGACAACGAGTTCGATCACAACACCGCCGGCGCGTCGATGGACAGCCTCTTTCCCAACCATCCAGGGCTGCCACAGAACCACGCGCTGTTCGAGAGCAACCGGATTCACAGCAACAACTCGAACTACTACCAGTACGTCAGTGACGGCACGTGCGCGCGCCCGCACCTGGAGCGCGGGATCGAGAACGGCGTCGTATGCCCGGCGGTCGGGGTTCCTGTCGGCGTCGGTGTCCTGGTCATAGGGGGGAACTTCAACGTCTTTCGCGAGAACCAGGTCTATGACAACTGGAGGATCGGCATCGTCCAGACCTGGGTACCCGGAGCCGCCCGCGACGACTTTCGCTGGGCCGCGCAGGAGGAGACCTCGCACAACAACCGCTACCTCGACAACCGGATGGGCACCGGACCCAGCGGCCGGCGCCTGCCCAACGGAATCGACTTCTTCTGGGACGGTCAGGGTTCCGGCAACTGCTGGCAGGGCGCGGTCGCCGGCAGTCAGCCTCTCGCCCTGCCGGCCTGCCCCGCGGGCAGCTTCAACCGGATCCTCTCCGACCCGAACCTGCTGGTTCTTTTCGCCGACTGCTCCGGTTACGACCTGAACGCCCGGTCGCTGCCTGCGGGGTGCGACTGGTTTACGACTCCCCCGCGTCCGGCCTCGATGGGCGCCCTGGTCAACATCCAGACCGTGGCCCCGGCGCTCCAGCTGCTGATCGTGGTGCCCCTGATCGCGTTGCTCGCCCGGCGCCGAGGGCCCCTCGACGCCCTGGCGGTTGTCGCGATCGCCGCCGGCGCGGCTGGAGCGGTCGTTCTCGTGATCTCGTCCGTCCAGTCGTTCTGGCCGCTGACGATCGCCGGCACGTTGCTGCTCGGCGGGAGCTGGCTCGCCGGCGCCGGCCTGGTGACCAACCGGCGGCTGGCGATCGCCAGTGTGCTGTTGGGGCTGGCCGCGATCCTCGAGGCAGTCGACGAAGGCGTCATCCAGCTGCCGCTGCCGGTCGGCCCGGTCTGGCTCCGCGTCGTCCTCGAGCTCGTCTGGATCGTGTGGACGGCGGCGGCGCTTCTCAGCGCCGCCCGCCAGCCGCGGACCTCTCTCGCCGCGGCGCCGTCACCCGTCTGAGCTGTCACATTCCGTAAGTTCGGTGCGTCATGGGATGTGACGGATGAACCAGCGCGAGTGGATGGCGGAAGAGTTCGAAACCCACCGAACCAGGCTGCGCGCGGTGGCGTACCGAATGCTGGGCTCGACCAGCGAAGCCGACGACGCGGTGCAGGAAGCGTGGTTGCGACTCAACCGCGTGGATCCAGGCCACGTGGAGAATCTCGGTGGCTGGCTGACCACGGTCGTCGGGCGCGTCTGTCTCGACATGCTCCGATCGCGAAAGTCGCGGCGCGAAGCTCCGCTGGACACACGGGTCGAGCACGCCGCCGCGAGCCCTGAGCAAGAGGTCGTACTTGCCGACTCGGTCGGACTGGCTCTTCTCGTCGTCCTCGAGACGTTGACGCCGTCCGAACGCGTCGCCTTCGTGCTGCACGATTTGTTCGCGATGCCTTTCGAGGACATCGCACCCATCGTGGGCCGGTCGGAGGCCGCGGCGAGGCAGCTGGCGAGCCGCGCCCGCCAGCGCGTGCAGGGTGGCGAGGTGACTTCCCCTCCCGACCTGGCACGCCGGCAGGAGATCGTCGATGCCTTCCTCGCTGCCTCGCGTGGGGGTGATTTCGACGCGCTGCTCGCCCTCCTGGATCCGGACGTCGTGCTCCGAGCGGATGCGTCCGCGGTGGAGATGGGCGCGGCGAAGGAAGCTCGCGGCGCGAAGGCGGTGGCGGAGACGTTCGCGGGTCGCGCTCGGGTCGCCCAGCCGGTCCTCATCGACGGCGCACCTGGCCTGGTGTGGGAATCCGGCGGCAAACCTCGTGTCGTCTTCTCGTTCACGATCGAGAACGGAAGGGTCACGGGGATCGACCTCATCGCCGACCCGGAGCACCTTCGCGGACTCGACCTGGCCTGATCCGCCGTCCGCGCCAAACCCTCGACCGCCGGCATTCGCGCCCTTCAGACGGCCAAATAGCCCGCGAGTGCCGGCGCTCGCGGTGTTCAGAAGGGCGGAGGAAGCGCCGCCACCAGGGCGGCTGCGCCGACCGCAAGGAGGGACGCCGCCAGCTCACCCCGGTGCCGGCGGGTCGCCGCCGCCACGACGGCCAGCGCCACGACGAGGACCTTTAGCAGCAACGCGCGTCCATAGTCGGTCGTGATCAGGGCCGCGCCGAAATGGGTGTGGGCGAGCGCGAGGACGGCCCCCGTGAGCACGGCGATCCCGAGCGTCCACAACGCGTACCGCGTGAAGCGTCGATCCGGAGCCAGGACGAATGCGGCCAGGCCTCCCACCCAGAGCGCGATGGCGGCGACGTGGACGGCGACGAGCAAAGGGCCCACTCCGGGGAGTCCTGGGATCGCGTGCGCGCTCGCCCCGTCGAGCATGGCGTCGACGCCGCCGACGACCAGGATCGGCCAGGCCCGACCCGTGGCCACGAGCGCCCAGGTCAGCAGCGCGGCGCCGAGGCGCAGGCCCAGCAACCGTCCAAAGTTGGATCCCAGCACGGCCAGCGCGGTGTCCCCGTCGAAGCTGAGGCTCGCGAGCTGGGCCAGGAGCGCCAGCGGCTCGGCGGCGATCAGCAGGAACAGCCCGCCGGCGACAAGCCGGCGGGGAACAGCGGCTCCCCGGATCAAGGCCCCATAGGCGACCACGCCGAACACAAGCGCGAAACCGGCGAAATGCACCCAGCGCGCGATCGCCTGCAGGGCGAGACCGAGCGGCGTCGAGGTGCCGGCAACACCGATCTCGAGCAGCGCCGAGTAGGGGTTCGCACTCGGGTGCCCGACCGAGAAGGAGAACACCCCGCGTGAGGGATGCGTGTCGGCGGCGAAGACCTGCCAGCTGACCACGTACGTGCCTGTCTCCGCCGCGCCGACGGCACTCCTGAGCTGCGGGCCAACCGTCACCACGGGCCCCGCCACCTGGCGGCCAGAGGGGCTGAAGACCTTGATCCCGGCCCCGGCCGGCGTGACCGGCTCGCTGAAGACGAGCGTCACCTCGGCGGGCGCTGAATCCAGGACTGCGCCTGGGCCGGGATTGGACTGCAAGAGCTCGGCGTGCGCCGACGCGGATCGAGGAAGCACGGCGAGGGCGAGGGCGATCGCGGCAGCGGCCACGACGACGCGCACGCGACTCAGGAGTAGGCGGGGGCCTCCACCCCGCGGCCGCGCTCGGGCACCTCGACCTTGCCCGGGCGCTCGCGCGCGATCCGCAGCACGAGGCCGGCCGCGACCAGGCAAAGCAGACCGGAGCTCGTGAAGGCGATCTGGTAGTCGCCGAAGAAGGTGCGCACCGCGCCCGCGGCGAAGGCGATCGCGGCCGCGCCCATCTGATGCGCCGCGAAGATCCACCCGTAAACGATGGCGAAGTTCTGGGCGCCGAACACCCGGCGCGCGAGCTGGACGGTCGGCGGCACGGTCGCCACCCAGTCGAGACCGTAGAAGACGATGAAAAGGATCAGGGCGAACTGCGGGCTCCCGAACACGAAGGGAAGCAGGAGCAGCGAAAGCCCGCGGAGCCCGTAATAGAGGAACAGCAGCCACCGGCTGTCGAACCGGTCGGTGAGGTAACCCGAGGCCAGGGTGCCGGCGATGTCGAAGACGCCGATCACCGCTAGGAGGCTCGCCGCCGCGACCTCGGCCATGCCGTGGTCCATCGAGGCGGGGATGAGGTGCGTGCCGATGAGGCCGTTGGTCGACGCGCCGCAGATGAAGAAGCTGCCGCCGAGCAGCCAGAAGTCGCGCGATCGCACGCCGAGGCGAAGACCTCGAAAGGCGTTGAGGATGGGGCTCCCGGTGTTGGTCGGAGCGATGTCCGCCTCGGCCGCGCCGAGTGCTCGCAGTCCGAGATCGCTCGGCCGGTTGCGCATGAAGATGGCGACCAGCGGGACCACCGCGAGGGCGGCCGCGCCGACGGCGATGGCCGCGTATCGCCAGCCCGAGTTTTCAGCCAGCCAACCAAGGCCCGGCAGGAAGATGAGCTGGCCCGTCGCCCCCGCCGCCGTCAGTGCGCCCAGCACGACTCCGCGGCGCTGCACGAACCAGCGATTCGCCACCGTGGCCGCGAGCACCGAGGCCATGCAGCCCGTGCCCAGGCCGACGACGAGACCCCACAGGATGTAGAGCTGCCAGGGTTCGGTCATGACCGTGGTCAAGAGGGCGCCGGTGGCGACCGTGATGAGCGCGGCGACGGTCACGACCCGCAGCCCAAAGCGATCCATCAGCGCCGCCGCGAAAGGCCCGGTCAGCCCGAAGAGGATCAGGTTGATGGAGACGGCCACCGAGATCACGGCCCGGTTCCAGCCGAACTCCTCCTGCAGCGGAACGATGAGCACGCCAGGCGTGGCGCGAAAGCCCGCGGCGCCCATGAGGGCGACGAAGGTGACCACGGCCACGATCCAGGCGTAGTGGATGCGTTTCACTGAGTCACCGGTTCACAACCAGCGTGGGACCGGAGCTCATTCCGGCGGACTCTACCTGTCTTCGGCGAGCCTCGTCAGGGCGATGGTCCAGGTGGTGTCGTCGAGGTATGGCACGAACAGCATCGGCACGAGCCTTCTCGCTTTGCCCTGCCTTCGAGGCGGTTCCGTGTCCTCCAGCGGGGCGAAGATCGAGTACATGCTCCTGCGCTCCAGGCTGCGATAGTCGCGCTCGTCCTTTCGCATGGCAGTGACTACCCTATTCAGTAACGCCGGTCTGCGCGGCGAACAGGGTCAGCTGGACCCCATCCGGCCCCGCCAGACGCACGTTGCGATCGCCCCACGGCGTGTCCACTGGACGGCCCACCATCTCAGCGCCGGCCCTGACCAGGGCCTCCGCGGCAGCGTCGCTGTCCGCGACCTGAAAGGCGATCCGAAACGGGCCGGAGACTCGCCGGCCAACTTCGATGTCGTCGATCGCGCGCGCCTGAGCCTCGTCGAAGATCTCGAGGGTGGCCCGACCCGCGTCGAGCAACAAACCACGACCACCATCGTTCTCGAACGCCGCGATCTCGCGCAGACCGAGGCCTTCTCGAAAGAACGCCGCCGTCCGCTCGAAGTCTTTCACCGTCATCACCAAACGCATCTCCAGCGCTTCCATGAGTCGAAGTATTGGCTCCGCGCGCGGCTGGTGCGATGCTTGATGCGTCAGCCGGCTGGTTGGTGGGAGGACTCGACATGCAGACGCTGGACAGAACCGATGCCGCCGTGGAAGCTCGTCAGGCGGCGCAATCGCGGCCCTTCCATGCCAAGGACCTGCTGAAGCAGGTCGTCATCTCGTCGATTGCTGTCGCGCCCGACGGCTCCTCGGTCGTGTACGTCCGGCGGACGGTCGAGGAAGGTAAGTACGCGCGACGGCTGTGGCGGACGACCTTTCGCGGCGGCCGGCCGGAGCAGCTGACAAGCGCTCGCGCGAGCGACGGACGGCCTCGGTTCTCGCCTGATGGCAAGAACCTGGCTTTCATCTCCGACCGCTCCGGAAAGCCGCAGGCCTGGGTTATGTCGCTGGCCGGCGGCGAGCCGCGGCAGCTCGCAGATATTCCGGGCGGGGTCGGCCTGGCCGAGTGGTCGCCCGACAGCCGGCGCTTGCTGCTCGTCGCGGCGTCGGGTGAGAAGCGCTTTCTGGTGGGAAGCGCAGACGACCCGGTGGCTCGACGCATCCGCGACTACACGTGGCGGATGGATGGGCTCGGCTATCGCGACGAGCACTCATCGATCTGGCTCACCGATCTCGCTGGCGGCAAGCCGCGACGCGTCACCGCGCCGAGCTACAACGTGGAGGTCGCAGCGTGGTCGCCCGACGGCGCCGGCATCGCGTTCACCGCCGACAGGCGGCCAGAGGCAGCGCTCGAGGAGTTTGCGTCGGTCTGGGCTATCTCTCCAGACGCGGCCAAACCGGAACCCAGGTCAATCGCCGCGCTCAAAGGCGCGGTCTTCAACCTGGCGTGGGCCCCCCTCGAGCAGGTTGCGTTTGTCGGAATCGACAGGGACCGCGCGCCCGGTTGGTCCAACGTGGAGCTCCACGTCGTCGAAGGAGACCGTCATCGCAGGCTGGGCGCGGACCGGGACCTGAACATCCAGAACAGCAGCTACGGCGACTACATGGACCGGGAGAACTTCGCGGTGGGGGCGCCGCTTGTGGCGCTCGATGCACAGCACGTGCTGAGCCTTGTCGCTCATAAGGGATCCAGCCATCCCTACAGCTTTGGCGCCGACGGCGAGATCAAAGCGCTCGCCGAACCGGACGCGGTATGCACAGCGATCGCCGCGGGCGGTGGTCGCGTCGCGGTCGTGGCATCAGGCGGCGGACCGTCAGAGGTGTACGCGGTCGAGGACGGAAGCTTGCGACTGCTGACCACGGATGGCAGCCGCTGGTTTGGACCCTTTCGTCAGCCCGTCGAGCGCGTGAGCATCGAGCATCCCGACGGCCACGGGCTCGACACCTGGGTGCTTCGAGGGCGAGGGCGCGAGGCGCGATCTCCGCTGGTGCTCGTCGTGCATGGCGGGCCGCACGCATCCTTCGGGCCGACTCCATGGCTCGAGATGACCGCCCTGTCGAACGCGGGCTTCAACGTCGTGTGGTCGAACCCCCGAGGATCGGCGAGCTATGGCGAAGAGTTCACTCGCGCCGTGGCCGGCCGGTGGGGGGACCTCGACGCCGGCGACCTCCTGCGGGTCGTGGGCTGGGCCGTCGAGCAAGGATTGGTGGACCCGCAGCACGTCGGGATCATGGGCCTCTCGTATGGCGGGTTCATGACCAACTGGATGCTGGGTCACCACCCCGGAGTGTTTGCAGCCGCGGTGAGCGAGAACCCGGTCAGCGACATGCTGGCGGAGTATGCAAGCGCCGACTTCGGGCGCACCATCGGTCGAGCCGCCATCGGCGCCGAGAACCCGTGGGAGGATGCCGAGAAGTTTCTCGAGCGGTCACCGTATGTCCTCATCCACCGCAACCACGCGCCGCTGCTTTTGCTCCAGGCCGAGAGCGACCAGCGCTGCCCGGCCGGCCAGTCCGAGATGGTCTTCGCCATCCTGCGGACGCTTGGCCGCGAGGTCGAGATGGTTCGCTACCCGGGCGAGTCCCACGCGATGCTTGCCTTCGGGAGACCCGACCGGCGCGTGGACAGGATCGAGCGCATCGTGGATTGGTTCGAGAGGCACCTCAAAGCGGACCCCGAACTACCCCGTGGCTGACGCGTAGCAGTTCATGATTACGACCCATGCAGTGCACGCACCTGGGCTCGATCAAGGACGTGCGGCCGCGGACGCCGAAAGGTTGCGAAGAATGCCTCGCCGCGGGCGACCAGTGGGTACACCTTCGGCTCTGCATGACCTGCGGCCATATCGGCTGCTGCGATGACTCGAAGAACCGTCATGCGAGGAAGCATGCCGGACACGAGAGCCATCCCATCGTCCGGTCTTTCGAGCCGGGCGAGCGCTGGCTCTACTGCTTCGTCGACGACGAGATAGTCGGGGAGGCGTGAGTGGCAGTCGAAGAGCTCGCCGACACGCTGGCCGGGTTCTCACTGTTCGCCGACCTCAGCACCCCACAGCGTCAGCAAGTGGCGGACGTTCTCACCGAGCAGTGGTTCGGCGACGGTGAGACGGTCCTCCACCAGGGCCTGACGGGGTCGGGCCTCTACATCGTGCTCGACGGCGCCGCCGCAATCAGGATCGACGGCGTCGACCGCGCCACCCTCCGCGCCGGCGACTACTTCGGTGAGATCTCGTGCCTGCTGGGGGAGGCGCCGACCGCGGACATCGTGGCCATCGGAGCGCTGCGCTGCCTGATGCTGCCGAGCTCACAGGTCGAGACCTTCTTGAAGGCGAACCCGAGCGTGATGTACCGGCTCCTCCAGGGCGAGGCCCGCAAAGTTCGCACCACGACCAAGTGGCTGAGCTAGAGACCAGGCCCTTTCCTCCCGGTCGCTACCCCTTGATCGTCGTCGGCAGCGGGCCGGGAGGGATGCAGCTGACGTACAGCCTGACCCGCCTGCAGGTCGAACATGCGGTGATCTCGGCCGACGACGCGCCCGGCGGCATGTTTCGCAAGTGGCCTGTCTTCCAGCGGATGCTCAGCTGGACCAAGCCCTACACCGGTTTCCAGCCGGGTACGCGCGAGTTCGAGCGGCACGACTGGAACAGCCTCGCCGGCGACGAGCCCGGTCACCGCGGCCTGATGGCCGGCGTGATGGACGGCACGTCCTACTTCCCCTCCCGGCCGGAGATGCAGCGCGGCCTGGAGCTGTTCGCGGACAGGGCGCGCCTGCGCGTGCGCTATGGATGCCGCTGGGAGGGCACGCGCCAGGAAGGCGACGAGTTCGTTCTCACCACCTCCGACGGTGAGTACCGGTCGCCACGCATCGTCTTCGCCGTCGGCGTCGCCAAGCCCTGGAAGCCGCCGATCCCCGGACTCGAGCACGCAAGCCAGTACGGCGAGCTCCGCCCCGTGGAGGAGTACGCCGACCGGCGCGTGTTCATCATCGGCAAGCAGAACTCGGGCTTTGAGATCGCCTCCGGCCTGCTGCCATGGGCGCGGCAGATCATCCTCGCGTCGCCGAGCTCGACGAAGCTGTCGGTCAACACGCACTCCCTGGTCGGGGTGCGTGCCCGTTACGTGCAGCCGTTCGAAGACTCGGTGCTGGCCGGGGGCGTCGTCATCCTGGACGCATCGATCAAGGAGGTCAGGCGCACTCCGGAGGGATTCGACGTGCACGTCGAGCCCGCGGATGGCAAGCCGCTCCAGTTTCCCGTCGACGAAGTCATCGCGGCGACCGGCTTCACCAGTCCGCTCCTCGACCTGCCCGACCTCGGCGTCACCACCTTCGGGCAAAGCGGACTGCCCGCGCAGTCTCACTTCTGGGAGAGCATCAAGGTGCCCGGCATCTACTTCGCCGGCACGATCAACCAGGGCTCGAAGGGCCTGATGAAGCACGGCATCCCCAGCAACTCCGGCGCCGTCCAGGGCTACCGCTACAACGCCCGCGTGCTCGCGCGGCACCTCGCGGAAGCGATACGTGGGCCGCTCGAGATGCCTGCGTTGGCGCCCGACGACGTGATCCCGACGCTGCTCCGCGAGGCGAGGTACGGGCCGGAGCTGTGGCACCAGCGCTCGTATCTCGCGCGCGCCATCTCCTTTGATGGGGAACGTGGCATTCTCGATGCAGGCATCCTTCCGCTCGCGCACTTCCTCGACAGCCCGAGCTTCGATAGCGCTGCGGCGATCGCTCTGGAGTCAAACGGCCAGGAAGATCTCTACCCGGTGGTCTACGTCCGTCGCGACCGAAAGCTGCACGAGACACGGCTCGACGACGACCCATTCCTCAACTTCGAGACGGCGAAGCACCGGACCGACCTCGCCAACGCGCTCGAACCGCTTCTGAGCCCCACTCTCTCGCAACCGAGGCCATGACGCTTCCGACCGGGACCGTGACGTTTTTGTTCACGGACATCGAGGGCTCGACCCGGCTCATGCAGGAACTGGGCGACGAGTACGTCCCGCTCCAGGTCGTGCATCACGAGCTGCTTCGGAACGCGTTTCGAAGCAACGACGGCCGAGAGCTGCGCACGGAAGGCGACTCGTTCTTCTGCGTCTTCGCGAGCGCGGTCGACGCCTGCCAGGCCGCGGCCACGGCGCAGCGCTCGTTCGCGCAGCATCCCTGGCCGAAGGGCGGCGCGATTCGTGTGCGGGTGGGCTTGCACACCGGGGAGGCGCCGCTGATGGGCGACGAGTACATCGGGCTCGACGTGCACCACGCCGCGCGCATCGCCGGTGCGGCGTACGGCGGCCAGATCCTGGCCTCCGAGGCCACCAGCGCGCTCGTGGGCGACAGCCTCCCGTCCGACCTCCATCTGCGGGACCTGGGCACCCACCGGCTGCGCGACCTGGCCCGCACAGAGCGGCTGTTCCAGCTCGTGGTGGAAGGCGTTCCCGACACCTTCCCCGCGCTGCGCACGCTGGACGGGACACCGAACAACCTGCCCACCCAGCTGACGAGCTTCGTCGGCCGCGACGAAGTGGTGGCCAGCGCCAAGCAGGTGCTGAAGCGTTCGCGTCTGATGACTCTGACCGGGCCTGGCGGCATAGGCAAGACCCGTCTCAGCTTGCAGGTGGCGGCCGAAAGCATCGACCAGTTCCCGGACGGCGTGTACTTCATCGCACTGTCGGCGGTGCGCGACGCCGACCTGGTGCCCTCCGCGATCACTCAGGCGTTGGGCATCCCGGTCAGCGGCAACAAGATGCCGCTGGACGCGGTTATTGAACACCTGCGAAACAAGCGAGTCCTGCTCATCCTCGACAACTTCGAGCAGCTACTTCCCGACGCCGCCGGGACGCCATCGTCAATCCTCAAGGCGAGCCCGGACCTGAAGATCGTCGTGAGCAGCAGGGCCGCGCTACGCGCTTACGGAGAGCAGGAGTTCCCGGTGGAGCCGCTCCACCTACCGGACCCCAGGTCCCGGCCCTCGCTGGAGGCGCTGTCGCAGTACGAGGCGGTCAAGCTGTTCATCGAACGCGCCCTCGCCGCCAAGCCGGACTTCCAGGCGACGAATGAGAATGCGTCCGCCATCGCCGGCATCTGCGAGCGGGTCGACGGCCTACCGCTGGCGATCGAGCTGGCCGCGGCGCGGATCAAGCTCTTCTCGCCGCAAGCTCTGAACTCCAGGCTCGAGAAGAGCCTGAACGCGCTGGGAGGCGGGGCCCGCGATCTTCCTGGCCGCCAGCAAACCCTGACCGGCGCCATCGCCTGGAGCTGGGATCTGCTCAAGCCACCTTCCCGGCGTTTGATGGCCCGGTTCTCGGTCTTCGCGCGCGGAGCGGGACTCGAGCAGGCCGAGGCGGTTTGCGGCCCGGGCGATGAGGTGGGCGGAGACGTGGTCGCCGGTCTCGACGAGCTTGCCGACCAGAGCCTTCTTCGCCGCATGCCGGATTTCGAAGAGCCGCGCCTCCTGATGCTGCAGACCATCCGCGAGTACGCCGGTGAGCGTCTCCTGGAAAGCGGAGAAGCCGAAAGCACTCGCGATCGCCACGCGGCCGCTTTCGCCGCGCTCGCCGAGTCGACCGAGGGCCGGTTGTTCGGCGAGGAGCGCAAACGACTTCTTGACCTCCTCGAGCGCGACCACGACAACTGCCGGGCCGCGCTCGACTGGTGCATCTCCCAGCGCCGGACCGAGCTGGCGCTTCGCCTGGGAGCGGGCCTGTGGCGCTTCTGGCAGATGCGCGGACACCTGCGGGAAGGCCGCGCAAGGCTGGAAGCCGTGCTTGCGCTGCCACATGTCCGAGAGCATCCCGAGCTGCTCAAGCGCACGCTCGAGGCTGCCGGCGGGATCGCTTACTGGCAGGCCGACATGGACGCCGCACAGGTCTGGTACGACGAGTGCCTCGCCCTGACTCGGGGGACAGGCGACAAGCGCGAGCTCGCCAACGCGATCTACAACGACTCGTTTCCGCGGGTGATCGGCAGGTCCGACATGAGGGCGGCCCTCCCACTCCTGGAAGAAGCCCTCGCGCTGTACCGGGAGCTGGACGACTCTCCCGGCATCGCCCGCTGCCTGTGGGCGATGGGCAACGTGCATCAGTTTCTCGGCGACTACACGGCCGCGATACCCCCGCTTGACGAGGCCCTGGATCGCTTCCGCGAGCTCGGGGAGGGGTTCGGGCTGGGATGGGCGCTGCACACCCGGGCCATGGTCGCGTTAGACATGAACGAGCCGGAAGCGGCGGAACCGCTGGTCGCCGAAGCGCTGGCGCTGTTCTCGAAGGCCGGCGACATCTCAGGCATCACGATCCTGTTGAGGGACGCCGCCGAGGTCGCGAGGCTTCAGGGCGACCGGCCGCGCACGCTGCGTCTGGCCGGGGCCGCGGCGGCTGTGCAGGCGAGCAGCGGGACCGAGCTGGCGGCTATCGCGGGCGGCAACATCGACCTGACCGCCTCCGAGCCGACCAATACGCAGGAGGAAGAAACATGGCGCGAAGGGCAGGCCATGACGGCGGAGGAGGCGGTTCGGTACGCGCTCGAACGCAAAGCACCGGCATGAAGAACGAGTCGCTGCCGGTGAGCGGCGTCTGCGAGATCGCGCTGGAGATGAACGACCTGGACGCGGGTGAGCGCTTCTACTCCGGGCTGCTTGGATTTCCCGTCGTCGAGCGGTGGTCGAGCCGCGGTGGAGCGATCTGGGTGATGGCCGCCGACCGGACGCGGATCGGTTTGTGGCGGCCGCAGATCGGGCTCGGTGGCGGCCGCGGCGGGGTGCACGTCCACTACGCGATGCACCTGCCGGCCGAGGCCTACGAGGCCGCCGTCGACCGGCTGCGAGGCGCGGGCCTGGAGGTCCTGGACCACGATCACTCGAAGTACGGGCATGGGCGTGGCCGCGCCGCCTACGTCACCGACCCGGGTGGGCACGTGGTCGAGCTCTGGACGTGGGACGTCGCCGAGCACCTGCGCGAGCACGAGCGTGGTGAAAGCCCCGGCAGCAATTAGGACCGACCGCCTGGTCCTGCGCCGCTGGCGCTCGAGCGACCGGGAGCCGTTCGCGCGCATGAACGCCGACCCGGAGGTGATGCGCCACATGGTTCGCCCGCTGACGCGCGAAGAATCCGACGCGTTCGTCGACCGCATCGAACGCCACTTCGACGAGCGCGGCTACGGCCTGTGGGCGGTGGAGCTACCAGACAAGGCGCCCTTCATCGGCTATGTCGGCCTCGCCTGGTGGGGCTTCCATGCGCACTTCACTCCCGCGGTGGAGGTGGGTTGGCGGCTCGATCGGCCGTTCTGGGGCAAGGGCTACGCGACGGAGGCCGCGCGGGCGGCGATCAAGGACGGCTTCGAACGCGCAGGTCTGGAGGAGATCGTCTCGTTCACAGTCCCCGCAAACGTGCGCTCGGTCAAGGTCATGGAGCAGGTGGGCATGACCCGCGACCTGGACGGAGACTTCGACCATCCCAATGTGCCCGTGGGAAGCCCGCTCCGACACCACGTTCTCTATCGGATCGCCGCGCAGGTGCTGACGACAAAGGAGGCTTAGGGATGCGTTTTGTGACCCGGAGGAACGCGGCCGTGGATCGCATCGCCTGCCCGTGGTTGATCCGGCGGTTCATCGACAAGGACGCGCAGTTTCTCTACGTCGATCCGCAAGAGGTGACGCGAGTCGCTCGCGAGAAGGACGCCACCCCATATGACGTCGAGGGTGTCGAGCTCGGACACGTGGCCGGCCGCTGCTCCTTCGAATCGATCCTCCTGAAGTACGGGCTCGACGATTCGGCGCTGCTGCGGATGGCCGGCATCGTGCACGGCGCCGACATCGAGGCCGACGTTCTCATGACACCAGAAGCCGCCGGGCTGAAAGCGATCGCGATGGGCTTCCGGCGTCTGTATGGAGACCGGGACCAGGAGAAGCTGGAGGCCCAGATGCCCGTGTACGACGCACTCTTCGCGTGGTGCCAGGAGCGGGTCTCCGCCGGCTAGGCGGCGTGCAGCTCGAAGACCGGCCGGTGCTCGGCCGCGCCACGAGGGTCTTTGAGTATGTCCCGGGCGCCGAGGATCGCCAGCAGGAGCGATCCCACCCGAATCCGTTGCACATACGGACCGACGACGTCGCGGAAGAATGCAGTTCGGGCGTCGCGGTCCAGCTCCTCGGCGACCACCTCGTCGCGCCGCCGCCCGACCGACAGCGTCGCCCGCCCCGCCGCACGCAGGTTGCGGACCCAGTTGACCTCGCCGAAGGTGCCGATCACCCAGCGCCTGCCGTCGACCTCGACGAGCGCCACAGGCGTGGTTCGAGGAACTCCGCTCTTGCGACCGTTCACGGTCAGTAGTGCGTTCGGGCCCAGCAGCGCGCCAACCCTGAGAACGCGGCGGGCCAGAGGGTTGAAGAAACTCACAAACGACGGAACCCTGCCATGCTCGACCTGAGACACCAATTCCCGACCTCCAGTCAATCAGATGATTGACTCTCAGTCTACGACAACCATCAATCAGTTGCTTGAGAGCGTTCTCTGACTGCGGACAGGCCGAGCCACCTCTCGAGCTGACGCAAGGCGAGGTCGCCTCGCCTGGCGTCCCGCATAACAGGGAGTGTCATCGAGGTCAGGGTGGCGATGATGAGCGCGGCCACCGCATCGCTGTCGAGCTCGGGGCGCAGCTTTCCATCGCGGACCGCCCGGCGCAGCAGGCCCCGCATGGTCGCGTGCCACAGGTCGTACATCTCGTTCATGATCGTGCCGATCGAGTCGTCCCGAACCGAGCGCAGGGCAAGCTCTCCCATGACAGCGCCGAGCTCAGGTTCCTCCAGCAGCAGCTTGCGCACCGACCGCAGGTAGCTGCGCATCTGGTCGGCGGACGAGCCGCTCATCGTGAGCGTGGTGCGGAAGCGGTCCATGGCGTGATTCAGCACCGCGCGGATCAATGACTCCTTGGTCGGGAAGTAGTAGTGGAGGGTCGCGATGTTGACTCCCACCTCGGCCGCCACCTCTCGCGTGCGCAGGCCTTCGAAACCGCGCTCCGCGATCTCCCGATAGGCGGCGAGCACGAGCTCTTCCCGCCTCTTCTCCGGAGTCGCCCGCGCGACCACGGGCTAATTAAACAGTTGATTGAGCCTGGCTGTGAACGTAGCGGTCGTACTGCATGCGAAACAGCTCGATCACGTTCTCCACGTCTTCGGCTCCCCGGATCCACACGCTGACCCAACCGGTCTCCGGCAAGACGTGGTGCGGTTGGGCGCGCCCCGACGCGATGAGCTCGTCGTGGATGCGGCGCGGCACGGGCAGGTCGGCGAGTCGGTCGCCGTGCACATGGCCCATCTCCTTTTTGCCGAACCTGTACTCGGTCCCTCCGAACCGATGCGGGACCGCGGCCACACCTGGCCACGAGCCGACCGCTTCCCGGATCAGCTCACCCGGTCTTTTCACGAACCCCGGCCGGCGCCCCGATGCTCTCCGCGGCGAGCAGCTCGACCACGGCACGTGTGTCGCCACCCTTATGCAGCACCTCGAGCTGCCGGTCGGCGCTGGTGCCGTCCTTCAGGATCGTGTGCACGTACTCGACCGCGTCTCGTGAACCCAGCTCGTCGACGACGTCATCGACGAACTCGATGAGCTCCAGCGCGAGCTCACGCATCGGCACCTCTTCCTGCTTGCCGAAATCGATCAGCTTGCCGTCGATGCCGTATCGGACCGCCCGCCACTTGTTCTCGGCGATCAAGGCCGGCATGTACTTGCGGAACCCCAGGTTCCGAGCTCGCAGCTTCAGGAGCTTGGCGCAGATCGCCTGCATCAGCGCCGCCAGGCACACCGTCTCCTCGAGCCGGGTGGGCATATCGCAGACGCGAAACTCCAGCGTCGGGAAGCTGGGGTGTGGCCGCAGGTCCCACCAGATCTTCTTGCCGTTGTCGATCGAGCCCGTCTTGACGAGGAGCTCGACGTAGTTCTCGTACTCGTCGTAAGACGAGATCTCGGGCGGTATCCCGGTGCGCGGGAAGTTGGACCAGACGACGCTGCGGTAGGACTTCAAACCCGTGTTGCGGCCCATCCAGAACGGGCTCGAGGTGCTGAGCGCAAGCAGGTGGGGCAGGAAGTAGCGGGCCTCGTTGAGGACCTCGATCCGGAGCTCGGGATCCGGGATGCCGACGTGGACGTGAAGGCCGAAGATGACCAGGGCCCGGACGACGTCCTGGAGCTCGATCTCGAGCATCTTGTAGCGCTCGTGCTCGGTGATCTGCTGCTCCTCCCAGCGCGAGAAGGGGTGGGTGCCGGCGCATGCGATGCGGAGGCCGGCCGGCTTCAGCAGCTCGGCCAGGGTGTTGCGCATCTCCCCGAGCTGGTAGCGAGCCTCGTCGACGTTCTCGCAGACGGTCGTGCCGACCTCGACCACCGACTGCATCATCTCGCGCTTGACCTTCTCGCCCAGCTTGGGCGCCGCCGCCGCCAGCAGCGTGTCGATGTGCGAGTGGAGCTGTCCGGACGCGTCGATGATCTGGTACTCCTCTTCGACGCCGATCGTCAGCATGCCGTCCCGGCTCATGCAGGCCCCTCCACGACGAATGTTGGCACGACGCTGCCCGCCCCGGCGGTCACATTCAGCAGGGCCGCCGCCGAGACGCGGGTCATGAACCCTCCGACGCGGCCGTCGAACAGGTACGGATCGAGGTCGACGGCGAGGTCGATGTACTTCAGGCCGTCCAGCACGACCGGGAACGGGATGCGCGGGACCTCCACCGCCTCCTGGACGACGTAGCTCTGGGTGGTGGCCACCTCGATCGCCTTCTCCCACTCGGTCTGGTCGACCGTCCACCCCAGGACGACGCCCTTGCCGCCGTACTCGTCGTTGGGCTTGAGGACGAGGGTCTGGCGGCGCAGGGCGATGTCCTCGGCCAGCTCGGGCCGGACGCGGCGCGTCCAGGGGATGTGGGTGCGGATCGCCGCCCGCTGGGCGGGCGTGTAGAGGCGCGCGTAGCGCTCGTCGGAGAGCAGGGCGAGGCTCATCTTCTTGTGCAGCAGCTTGGCCCGGAAGCTGTTGATCACCACCACCGCGCCCGCCAGGTAGGCGTCGCGAAGCGCTCTCGTGTCGTCGCCTCGGTCCAGCAGCTCGCTGGTCAGGACCCGCCGGTAGACGAGGTTGACCGCATTGTCCTGCGCGTAGAGCCTGCCGCGGCGGAACTCGAGTGCTCGCGGGTCGCAGATCAGGGTCTTGACGCCGGCGTCCTCGAAGAAAGCCTTGAACATCTCGAACTCGGGGGCCGTCGGCAGGCCCTCCCAGTCGACGATGGCGATCGTCGGCGTGGCGCCTCGGTTCCACTGCCGGAAGGCCCGGAGCATGGTCTTGAGCTGCCGGGCGCGGGTGGGCATGAAGCGGCCCCGAAAGAGCTTGCGAAAGGCCTTCATGACCGGCAGCCCGGCGAAGACCTGGGCCAGGTTGTCGCTGTACGCCATGCCGGCCGGGGACTCGGCGTTGTACTCGACGAAGCGAACCTGGTCGGCGAAGAAGCTGTCCAGGCGCACCGAGGGCGAGGACGACCGGAACCCGGGATCTGCCATCGCCAGGCGCTCCTCCTCAGGCGCCAGGCCCAGCTCGCGCCGCAGCTCTTCATCCCTCAAGACCGCCTTTTCAAGCGTGTGGAGGGCGCTGTAGACGCCCTCTGCCGCGGCCACCGCCTGCTCGAACCGGCGCCGGGTGAGGATCTGAGGCCGGATGGCGACGCACAGCGGCCGCTCGCCGAACATCAGCCGCCGCTCCCGCTGCCCCTGGGCCAGCGCCTCGGCGCTGGCGGCAGTCAGTCGCTCGTCCTCGAGGAGTCGATGGTAGGCGGCAACCGGATCCTTCACGCCCTGGCGGGAGCTGGCGCCGCAGCCTTCGGGACGTGCTTCCACCAGCGGTGCTCGTCTCGCCACGGCGGCGACGCCTCGCCCTTCGCGTAGGCGATGACGAGGTCCGACATCTTGTCGAGCACCCAGCGGAAGTTGTCCTCTTTGATCGAGAAGTTGTCGAAGTCAGGCGCCGGGTTCAGGAAGTCGATCGCGTAGAGCACGTCGCCCCTGACGGCGAACTCGACGGTGTCCATGTCGTAGCCCAGCGCCTCGCACAGAGTTCGCGCGTCCGCGATCGCCTGGTCGCGAAGCCGGCCCTGCGGAGGGTTGTCGATCTGGTAGCGCTGTTCGAACGGCTCCCTGGGGTTGTAGCGGATCGGCAGGATGTTCTGACGCCCGATGCAGATGCAGCGCACGTAGTCGTCCCAGTCGATGAACTCCTGCAGGATCATCGTCTTCAGGCCGGTCTGGTCGTAGGCGGTGATCAGCTCCTCGACCGAGTTGACGATGAAGACGTCCTTCCACCCGCCGCCCGTGTTGGGCTTGAGGACGGCGGGCAGGCCGGTGTAGCCGACGATGGCCTCCCAGTCGAGCGGGAACTGCAGGTTCCGCAGCGAGCGCTGCTGGTCGATGTCGGGGATGTACTGCTTGTTCGGGAGGACGGCTGTCTTCGGCACGGCCACGCCGAGCTTGCGTGCAAGCGTGCATTCGAAGAACTTCTCGTCCGCCTCCCACCAGAAGGGATCGTTGATGACGACGGAGCCCATGAGGACCGCGCTCTTGAGGTGCGCGCGGTAGTACGGGACCTCGTGCGAGATCCGGTCGACCAGGACGGCGTGGTACGGCTCCGCCATCTCGGTTGTCCCGCCGAGCACCGCCAGCTCGGCCGAGATGCCGTCAGGAGCCCCCTTCTCGTTGACGACGTCGATGAATGGACCGGGGAACGTGTTCTCGCGTCCGATCAGCAGTCCGATGACCTTGTTGCGGGCCATGTCCCCTCCCCTGTCTTGCGTGGTTAGGTGAGATACCGGCGCATCATTTCCTTCCAGTAGGGCCAATCGTGCGCCCATCCAGGCCAAATATCGAGCCCGACCTGGATGCCCTTCGACTGCAGCAGCCCTCCCACGCGCCGTGAGTCTTCGACGTTGGGATCTTCGGCGCCGCTGGCGATCACCTTGGGATGCTGCGCCCGCATCGGGCCGAGGTAGGCCTCGTCGGTCAGGCCGGGGAGGAACTCGACCAGGTTCGTGTAGTAGACGTTCTCGTCGTGGTAGCCGTTCAGCCAGGGAGCCGTGTCGTAGGCGCCGCTCATGGCGATATAGCCGCGGATCCTGGTCGGGTGGCGGGCGGCGAGGAGGACGGCGTGGAGGGCGCCAAACGAGGCGCCGCACACGATCGGCGGTCCGCCCGGGACCCGGGGCAGGATCTCGTCGACGATGTAGGACTCGTACTGGAGGTGCCGCCAGACGCGCTCGCCGGGCGGCCGGTCCCTGGCGTACCAGGACTCGCCGTCGACGCTGTCGACGCAGATCAGCTGGACCGCGCCTGACTCGATGAAGTCCCCGACGCCCCCGACGAGGCCGAAGTCTTCCCATTGATAGAAGCGGCCCATCGAGGTCGGGAACACAAGCAACGGCGTGCCTGCGTGACCGAAGTGCAAAAGCTCCATGTCGCGGCCTAGAGAGTGGCTGTATTCCTTGATGTAGTCGCGCTGCACGTCAGTGATGGTGATGGGCATGGTGGTCATGGTGAGACATCTCCATGGACGGCGTGGGGGGAGCGTCCATCATCCTCAGCATCGCCAGACCACCCTGGGCTGGCGCTTCCTGCGCACAGTGTGCGGCGGGACCAGGCCCAGGAGCTGAAACAGGGCGCCGATGCTGAGTCCCGCCAGCACCATCGCCGCGTAGGACGTCCCGAGTAGATACAGGCTCATCCTGCCGCCGTAGTACTTGCGATAGATGTTCAGGATGGGAACGATCAGCAGGTCCGCGAAGATGAAGCTGATCACGCCGCCGAAGCTGATGCCGCCGTTCCAAAGCACCACGGCAAGCGGGATGTTGCCGACCGAGCAGACGAAGGTCAGCATCGCGATGACCGGTCCGATGAGCGGGCCCCAGACCGCCGCGACCGCCGGGTTGCCGGTCAGGAAGAGCGCCTGCCACAACGAGTTCGGCACCCACGCCGCCAGCGCGCCCGCGATCAGAAAGCCAATCACGAGGTCCTGAGCAAGGCTGGCGATGTCCATGTAGAAGTAGTGGCTCACGGCGGTGAAGCCGCGTGGTGAGAAGACACGCTGCAGGAACGAGCCGCCGGTCACGGACATGTCCATCTCGCCGTGCCCTTCCATTCGCCCGCGCAGACCCTTCTCGGTCTGGGCGCGGGCTTCCTCGACCATGGTCGGACGCAGCGTGTACTTGAACATGATCGCCAGCATCGCGACCATCAGCAGCCCGCCGGCCACCTCAGCGGCCAGAAAGCGCCACCCGAGCAGGACGAGAAGAACCAGGCCCAGCTCGAACACCAGGTTGGTGCTCGCGAACTCGAAGAGGATCGCGTTGGCGAAGGTTGCTCCCTTGCGGAAGAGCCCGCGGGCGACGGCAACGGCCGCGTAGGAGCAGCTCGAGCTGGCAGCCCCCAGCAGGGTGGCCAGGGTGGCGCCGCGGAGGTCGTCCTTGCCGAGGACTTTGCTGACCGCCTCCCGAGAGACCACCGACTGCACGACGGCGGAAATGAGGAAGCCGAGGGCGAGCGGCCAGAGGACCTCCCAGAACATGAAGAAGGCCATTTGCAGGGCGTCCCAGATCGAAGTGGGCAGAGAAGGCACCAGACGATCTATACATTCCACGCGGAATGTGGTACCGCGTCCTGATCGTGTCGCTGCTTCTCTTCGCGGCCGGCTTCGGCGCGCACGAGGTCATGCACCTGCTGTTGATCTACGCCGTGGGCAGCCAGGGCGAGATCATCGCGCGACCCTGGCACCTCTACTTCCTTGACGTCTCGATCTGGTCCGTGCACGCCCAGCCGGTCCAGCAGCTCGACGTGGTCCGGCAGTCGATCGTCAACTTCTTCGGCCCCTTCCTGACCGCGGTCCCCTTCGCCGTGCTGCTGATCTACGTCAGGGAGCCAATCGCGCTCGCCGCCCTGGTCGCAAACGTGGTCATCCTCGTCTTCTACGCGGTCATCGAGCTGCTTTATGTCCTGATGGGGGCGGTCTGGCAGGCTGACGCGCCTCTGCTCGTGACGCCCGAGTTCAACTACGGCGTGCCGCTGGCGGTCATCGGCCTGACGGCGTTGACGGCGGGCCTGATCTCAGCCTTCGGGGGAAGACGAATCCCAGTGTGAGTTAGGCGACCGTCGCATAATCCACCCCATGGCCACCGCGCTCTCGCTAACGCACCTCGGCTCGCTGATGCGCGGCGTGCGGAGCGTGGACCAGGTGGGGGCCGACGAGCGGGCCGCGTCGCTCGCCAAGCGCTCGATCAAGAAATCCTCGAAGCTCTGGGCGCTCGACCTGGCGATCCGCTGCATGGACCTCACCACGCTGGAGGGACAGGACACGCCAGGCAAGGTCGCCGCCATGTGCGCCAAGGCCGTGCGGCCCAAGCCGGGCGACCACACGATCCCTTCCGTCGCCGCCGTGTGCGTGTACCCCCTGCGGATCGCCGACTGCGTCGAGCACCTCCGCGGCAGCAGCGTGCGCATCGCGTCCGTGGCGACCGCGTTCCCTTCGGGCCAGAGCTTCACGCCGATCAAGGTCGCGGAAACCGAGCAGGCCGTGCACGCCGGCGCGCACGAGATCGACATGGTGATCGACCGCGGCGCCTTCCTCTCTGGTGACTACCAGCGCGTGTACGACGAGATCGTGGCCGTCAAAGACGCGTGCGGCAGCGCGCATCTGAAGGTCATCCTCGAGACGGGAGAGCTCGGCAACTACGACGCGGTCCGGCGCGCCAGCATCCTCGCCATGGCCGCCGGCGCGGACTTCATCAAGACCTCGACCGGCAAGATCCAGCCCGCAGCCACGCTGCCCGTCGCGCTGGTGATGATGGAGGCGATCCGGGACTTCGTCCGCGAGACCGGCCGCCCCGTCGGGTTCAAGGCCGCGGGCGGAATTCGCACGTCGAAGCAGGCGATCTCGTACCTCGTGGTCACGTTCGAGACGCTCGGTCCCGACTGGATGCACCCCGATCTGCTCCGCCTCGGCGCCTCGACTCTGCTCAACGATGTGCTGATGCAGATCGACAAGGAACGCAGCGGCGCGTACCAATCTGCCGATTACTTCACGGTCGACTGATGGCGATCACCAAGAAGCACTCGGCGGAGCTCGCAAAGCAGGTGTTCGAGTACGCACCTGCGCCCGAGGCGATCGACCACGTCAAGATCCAGCCGAGGTACGGACTCTTCATCGGCGGCAAGATGGGCGCCCCGCACAGCAGGAAGCGCTTTCCGACCATCAACCCGGCGACCGAGAAGACGCTGTCCGAGGTGGTCGAGGGCGACGAGGTCGACGTCGACCGCGCTGTCAAGGCGGCGAGCAAGGCGTTCGACTCCTGGGCACGCCTTTCGCCGTCGCGACGGGCCCGCTACCTGTTCCGCATCTCGCGCCTGGTCCAGGAACGCTCGCGCGAGCTTGCGGTTGTGGAGACGATGGACGGAGGCAAGCCGATCAAGGAGTCGCGCGACGTGGACATCCCACTCAGCGCGGCGCACTTCTTCTACTACGCAGGCTGGGCGGACAAGCTCGAGTGGGCATTTCCGAACCGCAAGCCGCGGCCGCTCGGCGTCGCCGGCCAGGTGATCCCGTGGAACTTTCCGCTGCTGATGCTGGCGTGGAAGATCGCGCCCGCGCTCGCGGCGGGCAACACGGTGGTGCTGAAGCCGGCCGAGACCACGCCGCTCTCGGCCATGGTCTTCGCCGAGATCTGCATGCAGGCCGAGCTCCCACCTGGCGTCGTCAACATCGTCACCGGCGCCGGCAAGACCGGGTCGTTGCTGGTGACGCACCCCGCCGTCAAGAAGGTCGCCTTCACCGGCTCGACCGAGGTGGGCAAGCTCATCCAGCGCGCGATCGCGGGCTCGGGCAAGCGCCTCACCCTCGAGCTGGGCGGCAAGGCGGCCAACATCGTGTTCGAAGACGCGCCGCTCGACCAGGCGGTCGAGGGGATCGTCAACGGCATCTACTTCAACCAGGGCCATGTTTGCTGCGCGGGGAGCCGGCTCCTCGTCCAGGAGTCGATCGCCGAGCCCCTGCTCGAAAAGCTGAAGCGCAGGCTGTCGACGCTCCGGCTGGGCGACCCTCTCGACAAGAACACCGACATCGGCGCTATCAACTCGCGGGCCCAGCTCGAGAAGATCCAGGGCCTCGTCGAATCGGGCGTCGAGGAAGGCGCCGAGCTCTACCAGCCCGAGTGCGTGCTGCCCGAGCGGGGCTTCTGGTTCCCGCCGTCGCTCTTCACGAACGTGTCGCAGTCGTATCGCATCGCCCGCGAGGAGATCTTCGGACCGGTCCTCTCGGTGCTGACGTTCCGAACGCCGACAGAGGCGGTCGAGAAGGCCAACAACACGCCCTACGGGCTCTCCGCCGGCGTCTGGACGGACAAGGGCTCACGGATCCTGTGGATGGCGGAGCGCATGCGCGCCGGCGTCGTATGGGCGAACACGTTCAACCGCTTCGACCCCACGTCGCCCTTCGGCGGCTACAAGGAGTCGGGCTTCGGCCGCGAGGGCGGCGTCCACGGCCTGCTCCCTTACCTGGAACTGAACTGATGGACGTCCGCAAGACCTACAAGCTTTTCGTAAACGGGGAGTTCGTGCGCTCCGAGTCAGGGCGCGCCTACCGGCCAGACGGCGGCAGGGTCAACGTCCCGCGAGGCTCGCGCAAGGACCTGCGCGACGCGGTCCGCGCCGCCCGCACCGCGTTCCCTGGATGGGCGGGCCGCACGGCGATGAATCGCGGCCAGATCCTTTACCGCGCCGCGGAGATGCTGGACGGACGCGCGGCGCAGTTTGTCGAGCTCCTGGGTGGTGGTGCCCGCGCGCGGCGGGAGCTGGACCGCTCGGTGGAGACGCTCGTCTGGTATGCGGGCTGGACCGACAAGCTGACGCAGGTCACCGGCACCGTGAACCCGGTCGCTGGTCCCTACTTCAACTTCACGATCCCCGAGCCGACCGGCGTGGTCGCGATCGTCGCGCCCGAGGAAGCGCCGCTGGCAGGGCTTGTCCGCCGGCTGGCGCCTGCGTTGTGCGGGGGCAACGTCGTCGTCGCGCTCGCGGCGGAGTCGCATCCGCTCGCTGCATTGACCCTGGCGGAGGTCCTCGCCACGAGTGACGTGCCCGCCGGCGTGGTCAACATCATCAGCGGCCAACGCAAGGAGCTGCTGCCCTGGCTCGCCTCGCACATGGACGTGAACGCGATCGACGCCGCCGGCTGCACCGCCGACGAAATCAAAGCTATCGAGGAATCCGCGGCAGGCAACGTTAAGCGGGTGATCAAGCTCACACAGGACGAGATGAGTCCTTATCTCATCGCCGCTTTCATGGAAATGAAGACCGTCTGGCATCCAATCGGTGTTTGAGGCCCAGTAACATTTCACTCGCATGACTGAGGTCCTCACCCAGCCGGCCCCGAGCGAGACGGAGGGACCGAGTCTGGACAGGGCCGGCAACCGCAAGCCGATGATCTCTTCGGCTCGCATCGCCCGACGCGTGCATCGGCTCGGGCGCCATATCTCAATGGTCTACGCGGACATCGACACGCCGCTCGTCATGGTCGTGATCCTCAAGGGCGCCACCGTTTTCGCGGCCGACCTGCTGCGCAGCCTCAGCATCCCGGCCGAGCTGGAGTTCGTGCGGGCGTCGAGCTACCCGAGCGGCACTTCGAGCAACGGACGGCTGAAGCTGGCGCACATGGTGGAAGGCACGCTCGTGGGCCGGCACGTGCTGCTCGTCGAGGACATCATCGACTCGGGCGTGACGGTGAACGCGGTCGCGCGACGCATTCGACGGCTCGGCGCGGCGTCGGTGCGGGTGGCGGCGCTGCTCGACCGGCCGGCGCGGCGCCAGGTCCACGTGAAGATCGACTTCACCGGTTTTGTCATTCCCGATCGTTTCGTGATCGGCTACGGCCTCGACTACGCCGGGCTGTATCGCGAGCTCCCGCACATCTACGCCCTGACATAGCGGAATCACCGTTCCTCGGCTGGAACAAGGCCGAGCTGCACTCGCACCTCGACGGGGCGGTGCGCGTGTCCACCGCCGAGGAGCTCTCCGGGAAGCGCGGCCTGCGGATGGTCGCGCCCGACGACTGTCCGAGCCAGGCGGAGTACATCACGTACTTCGAGCCGGCGATCGAGGTCATGCAGACCGAGACGGCGCTGGAGCGCATCGCGCTCGAGCTGTGCATCGACTCCGCGGCCGAGAACATCGACTACCTCGAGGTGCGGTGGGCGCCGCGTCTGCACCTGCGTCGAAGCTTGAGCGTCGAGCAGGTCATCGGCTCGGTGCTCTCCGGCCTCAAGTCAGGACCGATCGAGGCGGTGGCGATCGTGTGCGCGATGCGCCAGCACTCGCCGGAGGAGAACGTGGAGCTGGCTCGGATCGCGGGTGGGTTCGCCGGCCGCGGGGTCGTCGGCTTCGACCTCGCGGGGGACGAGATCCGCTTTCCCGCCGAGCCGCATCGCCGCGCGTTCGAAGCCGCACGCGCCGCGGGCCTCCATCTCACGTGCCACGCTGGGGAAGCCGGCGATCCGGCAAACGTGGAGGAGGCGCTGGACCTGGGCGTGGAGCGCATCGCGCACGGGGTGATCGGCGCACGCGAGCCTCGGATCGTCGAACGCCTCAAGACGGAGGGCGTGGTCCTGGACATGTGCCCGACCGCCAACTGGAAGTGCAAAGCCGTGCAGCGCGTGGCGGACCACCCTCTTCCAACGCTGGTCCGTGCCGGCATGCGCTGCACGATCAGCACCGACTCGCGAACGGTGGCGCAGACGACGCTGGCCCGCGAGTACGAGCTGATGGCCGAGGCGGGCATGTCCGACGAGGAGCTGCGGGAGTGCAACCAGACCGCCTACGCCGCGAAGTTCGGCTAGGGAAGTGAAAACTCCTCCCCACTTGTGGGGAGGTGGCGCGCAGCGCCGGAGGGGCCGCCCCATCGGCCGGCTTCGCCGGCCACTTCCCCGCAAAGCGGGGAAGAGTTACCCCGTGCCGAACAACCTGTCCCCGAAATCTCCCAGGCCCGGCACGATGTACGCGCGATCGTTGAGCCGCTCGTCGAGCGCGGCGGTGTAGACGTCCACCTCCGGATGCCGCTCCTCGAGCACCTTCACGCCTTCCGGCGCGGCGACGATGCAGACCATGCGCGTGTCCCGCCCGCCGGCCTCCTTGATCAGGTCGAGGGCCTGCGCCGCCGAGCCCCCGGTGGCGAGCATGGGGTCGAGAAGGAGGGGGATCTTGCCCTGCAGCTTCGGCAGCTTGTTGTAGTAGATCCGCGCCACCGCGGTCTCCTCGTCGCGCTCGAGGCCGATGTAGCCGACGCTCACCCGCGGCAGCAGCTCCAGCACCGGCGCCAGGAGGCCCAGGCCAGCGCGCAGGACCGGGATCGCCACCACCTCGGTCTCGAGCTCGATCGCGTCGGCCTCGGCGAGCGGCGTCTGCACCTTGCCGTGCCGCACCGGCAGGTCGGCCGTGGCCTCGTACAGGAGCATGGTGATCACGTTGCGCGCGTGGACGCGAAATTCTTCCGGCGGCGTCGAGGAGTCGCGCAGCCCACGCAGGCCGTCGGCGACGAGCGGGTGCTTACTGACGCTTAGAGGCAACGGCGTCGCGTTGGATGAGCCGGCGGATGGCGTCGACCGCGACCGCCAGCATGCGGTCCATATACGAAGGGTCGAGGTGATGGATCTCGCCCGAGCCCACTTCGTCGACGCACAGGCACACGGTTCCGGCGCGCATCTTGCGCAGGCGGGACACGATCAGCAGCGTCGAAGTCTCCATGTCGTTGCCGATGATTCCGGCCTTCGTCCACATCTCCAGCTCGGGCCGCAGGTCGGGCCGCGGCATCTGGTCAGGGACCAGGTCGGAGTAGAGCGCATCGACGGAGCGCATCAAGCCGACGTGGTAGGGAACGCCGGCGGCGTCCGCGGCCTCGACGAGCGCATTGACCACGTCCAGTGACGCAATCGCCGGGTATTCCTTCGGCACGTAACCGTCGGGAGTGCCCTCGCTGCGCACGGAGCCGATGGCGATCACGAGATCGCCCGTCTTGATCTCGGGCTGCAGCCCGCCGCACGTGCCCACGCGCAGCAGCGTGTGCACGCCGAGCTCGTGTAGCTCTTCCACCCCGACGGCGACCGATGGTCCACCCATCCCCGAGGACATCGCCGACACCTTGACTCCGTCGACGGCGCCCGTGAATGTGCGGTACTCGCGGCTGAACGCAACCTCGCGCGCACCATCGAGGTGCTTGGCAATCAACGGTGTCCGAAATGGATCGCCGGGCACAAGGACGTAGTCGCCGACGTCGCCGGGGCCGAGGCCGACGTGGTACTTCTTCTCGGTCACAGCCACCGCCGAATACTAATCCGGCCTGCTGACGCCGTTCTTGTCCACTCGGGCGAGCACGTGCGGGGGCCGCCTCACCTCGCGGTCGACGATGCGCCAGGCGTTGCGCAGGCGCGGTGTGACGCGATCGGCCAGTTCCTGCGACCGGGCGTGCACGGTCACGAGCGGATCGCCCACGCCGACGTGCGCCCCCACGTGCGCGTCGATGACGAAGCCCGCGGCCGGGTCGACCTTGTCCTCCTTGCGCATGCGGCCCGCCCCCAGCTCGATACCCGTCAGGCCGACCTCGAGCGCGTCGATGGACTCGACGTGGCCCTCGACCTCCGCTCTGATGGGACTCTGCACCGGCGAGACGGGCAGCCCACGCTCCAGCTGCCCACCCTGCGCTGCGAGCATGCGCTCGAACGTCTCCCTGCCCGCGCCTGAGCGCAGCACCTTCTCGACGTCCGCTCTCACGCCCGCCAGCTCGCACATCTCGCGCGCAACGCGAAGCGACACCTCGAGCAGCTCGTCATCCCCTTCCCCGGACAGCGCGTCGAGCGCCTCCTGCACCTCGAGCGCGTTGCCCACCGAGCGCCCAAGGGGGTTGTCCATCGCTGTCACCAGGGCGACTGTGCGGCGGCCGGCGCCCTCGCCGAGCTCCACCATCTCGCGTGCCAGGTCTTCAGCCGACGCGACGTCCGGCATGAACGCGCCGCGGCCGAACTTCACGTCAAGGACGATGGCGTCGGCGCCGGCGGCGATCTTCTTCGACATCACGCTCGAAGCTATGAGCGGAATCGAGGGCACGGTCGCGGTGACGTCGCGCAGCGCGTAGAGCAGCTTGTCCGCGGGCACCATGCGCGGCGACTGCGCGGCCACCGCGATGCCCACCTCCTGGACCTGCTTGATGAACCGCTCCGGCTCCAGGTCGACGGTCACGCCGGGCACCGACTCGAGCTTGTCGAGGGTGCCGCCCGTGTGCGCGAGAGCCCGCCCGCTGAGCTTCGGCACCTTGACCCCGCACGCGGCCGCGAGCGGTGCCGCGATGAGCGTCACCTTGTCACCCACCCCGCCGGTCGAGTGCTTGTCGACCTTGACGCCGGCGATGGCGCTCAGGTCCAGGACCTCGCCACTGGCGACCATCGCCTGGGTCAGCGCGAGGGTCTCCGCCGCGGTCATGCCGCGGATGCAGACGGCCATGAGCCACGCGGCGATCTGGTAGTCGGGGATGTCGCCGCGCACGTAGCCGCCCAGCAGCAGCTCGATCTCTTCCGGCGAATGCTCCCGGCCGTCGCGCTTGCGGCCGATGACTTCGAGCGGGTTCGTCAGCCGCCCTTCTTGTAGGGTTTGCCGTCGGCAGCCGGCGCCACCGCCCGCCCCCAGACGCCGGCGAC
The DNA here is from genome assembly GCA_036395015.1 of Candidatus Dormiibacterota bacterium. Taxonomy (GTDB): domain Bacteria; phylum Chloroflexota; class Dormibacteria; order Dormibacterales; family Dormibacteraceae; genus 40CM-4-65-16. Next base: position 29,292 of record DASWDZ010000115.1, read on the forward strand.
GACCACGATCGTCAGCACGTAGGGCAGCATGCCGAGGATCTGGTAGGGCAGCGCCACGCCTGCGATCTGCAGCCGTCCGCTGAGCGCGTCGGCGGACGCGAAGAGAAGCGAGGCGAGGAACGCGCCGGCGGGAGTCCAGCGGCCGAAGATCATCGCCGCCAGCGCGATGAAACCCCGACCGCCCGTCATGTTGGGCAGAAAGTTGCCGATCTGCTGGAGCGTGAAGTAGGCGCCGCCCAGGCCGGCCAGCGCGCCGCTCAGGATCACGTTCGAGTAGCGGACCAGGTAGACGTTGATGCCCGCGGTCTCCGCCGCCAGGGGATGCTCGCCGCACGCGCGCGTGCGGAGTCCGAAGACGGTGTTGAAGAGCACGTAGTGGACGACGGGAATCAGCAGAAGCGCCGCGATCGTGATCACTCCGATGATCGGCGAGTTGGGCAGGAAATTCAGTTGGAGCGCGGGCAGGACTCCCGTCCCGGCGAGCTCCGAGTTCTGGATATACGTCCGATAGAAGGAGCCGGTGATGCCGATGGCGAGGATGTTGATCACCGTGCCGCTGACGATCTGGTCGACCAGGAAGTGGATCGACAGCACCGCGTGCAGGGCGGCGATCAGCATGCCAGATACGATGGACACGAGGACGCCCAACCAGAGGTTGTGGGTCGCGACCGCGGCCGCGTAACCGGCGAACGCGCTGGTGAGCATGATGCCCTCCAGCGCGATGTTGACGACACCCGAGCGCTCGCTCATCACGCCACCCATGCCGGCCAGCACCAGCGGCGTGGCGGCGACCAGGGTGGCGATGATGAAGCCCACGACGTCGAGGCGAGAGAGGAAGTCCGTCATGTCTCGGACGTGACCCCAGCGGTCTCGCGCTGCGTGATCGCGATGCCGCCGACCGGCACCTCGCGCAGGCGGAAGATCCAGCGCACCAGGGCGGGCGCAGCGACGAACATGATCACGATCGCCTGCACGATCGAGATCAGGTCCGACGAGACCTGGGTCTCGAGCTGCATGAACGCGGCGCCGTTGCGCATCGCGCCGAAGAGGAAGGCGGAGGGAAGGATCGCCCACGGGTTGCTGCGGGCAAGCAGGGCCACGGCAATCGAGTCGAAGCCGTAGCCCACTGAGAACGATGCCGGCATGTAGTGCGAGACACCCAGGATCTCGTCCGCGCCCGCCAGCCCGGCCAGCGCGCCCGAGATGCCCATCGTGATCACAAGGGTCCACGCCACCGAGATGCCCGCCGCGCGCGCGGCACCCTGGCTGAAGCCAACGGTCCGGATGCGGAAGCCGATCGTCGTGCGCTCGATCAGGAACCACACGACCGGCACCGCCAGGATCGCCAGGATCAGGCCCAGGTGGAGCCGAGTGTCGGCGAGAAGGACGGGGAGCTGCGCGCCGGGGTCGATGAACTGGGTGCGCGGCGCCGTGGAGTGAGGATCTGACATCGGCCCCTTGTTGATCAGGAAGTCGGTCAGCTGGAAGGCGACGTAGTTGAGCATGATCGTGGTGATCACTTCGTGGGCTCCGAATCGAGCCTTCAGCAGACCGGGCACCGCGGCCCAGATGAACCCGCCAAGCATCCCGAACGCGAGTGCCAGCGGGATCTCGACGATGCCCGGCAGGCCGTGGAGGCTCGTCCCCGCAAGCACCCCGAAGATCGCGCCAAGGTAGAACTGGCCCTCGGCGCCGATGTTGAACAAGCCCGCTTTGAATCCGAGCGCCACCGCCAGGCCCAGGAATATGTAGGGGACCGTCGCCACCAGGGTCTCGGGAAACGCGCGCTCATTCGTGAACGCGCCCTGGAAGAGGGCGGTGAATGCGGCCAGTGGATCCGAGCCGGTGAGGAGCACGGCCACGCTCGCGACCGCAAACCCACAGAGGACCGAGACCAACGGCAGCACGACCGCCGCGAACAGGCGCGCGCGCATCGCGCGGTCGAGCTTCACGCCGCGCCGGCCATCAGAAGCCCGATCCGGTCGCGGTCCGCTTCCTTCTGCTCGAAGGTGGCGACCACGCGACCGCGATAGACGACCGCGACCCTGTCCGCGAGCGAGAGCACCTCGTCCAGCTCCGAAGACACGAGAAGCACGCCCATCCCGTTGTCGCGCTCCTCGATCAGCCGGCGGTGGATGAACTCGATCGACCCGACGTCGACGCCGCGCGTGGGCTGGCTGGCCAGCAGCACCTTGGGCTGGGTTCCGATCTCCCTCGCCACGACCAGCTTCTGCTGGTTTCCGCCCGAGAGCGACCCGGCCAGCTGGTCCGGGCCCTGGGTGCGGATGTCGAAGGTCTTGATCATCTTCGCCGCGTAATCGCGCACCGCGTCGAACGCGCGCACGATCCAGCGCGCGAACGGGCGCCGGTCGAACCTCGAGAGGACCAGGTTGTCGGCGACCGGCAGCTCGAGCACGATGCCCATGCGGTGGCGGTCCGCAGGGATGAATCCGAGCCCTGCCTCCAGCGTGCTGTGCGTGCTGGCGTGGGTGATGTCCCGGCCGCCGAGGCGGATCGTGCCCGAACGCGGCATGCGCAGGCCGGCGATCGCCTCCACGAGCTCGTTCTGTCCATTGCCCTCGACGCCGGCGATGCCGAGGATCTCGCCCGAGCGAACCTCGAGGCTCACGTTGTCGACGGCCAGCTGGTGGCGATCGTCCTGGACCGAGAGCTCCTTGAGCGCGAGCAGCACGGCGCCCGGTTTGGCCTCACCCTTCTCGACCCGCAGCAGGACGCTGCGGCCGACCATGAGCCGGGCCAGCTCGGCCTGGTTCGACTCCTTGGGCGTCGTGGTGGCCACGACCTTGCCGCGCCGCATGACGGTGATCTGGTCGGCGACCTCGATCACCTCGGCCAGCTTGTGGGTGATGAAGATGATCGCCGCCCCGTCCTTGACCAGGGCGTGCACCACGTCGAAAAGCCCACGCACCTCCTGCGGCGTGAGCACCGCCGTCGGCTCGTCCAGGATCAGCAGGCGCGCGCCTCGATAGAGCGCCTTCAGGATCTCCACCCGCTGCTGGATGCCCACCGAAAGATCCTCGACCCGCGCGGCCGGGTCGACCTCGAGCCCGTACTTCTTGGAGAGCTCGGCCACTCGGGCGCGAGCGCGAGCCTGGTCGACGACGCCCGCGCCGGTCGCGATCTCGTTGCCGAGGATCACGTTCTCGGCGACCGTGAGCGGCGGGATGAGCATGAAGTGCTGGTGCACCATCCCGATCCCGAGCTTGATCGCGTCCTGAGGGGAGCCGATGTGGACCGGGTTGCCGTCGAACACGATCTCGCCCTCATCTGCGCGGACGAGGCCGTAGACGACGTTCATCAACGTCGACTTGCCGGCCCCGTTCTCCCCGAGCAACGCGTGGACCTGACCCCAATCGACGGTCAGGTCCACCGCGTCATTGGCTCGAAGGCTGCCGAAGGTCTTGACGATCCCTCGGAGCTCGAGCGCTGGTGTGGCTATCCCTTGTACCCCGTGTCCAGGGTCCCGTCGGCGAGCTTCTTCAGGGCCTCCTGGACCATCGTCTTCACGTCGGCCGGCACCTGCGAGTCGTAGTTGTGGAACGGAGAGACTCC